>JBOGVA010000038.1:0-21430 GCA_050692195.1 Actinomycetota bacterium
GAGGAGGAAGGCCGATGACCGACCCGGAGCGGGTTCCCGCGGACGTGGTCAAGCGGCTCCGTGACGAGACCGGCGCGGGGATGATGGATTGCAAGAGGGCCCTGGTCGAGTCGGGCGGCGACCTGGAGAAGGCGCGAGCGATCCTGCGACAAAGAGGGCTCGCTTCGGCGCAGAAGCGCCAGGGAAGGCAGGCCACGGAGGGCCTGGTGGACGCCTACATTCATAACGAGGGACGCATCGGTGCCTTGGTGGAGGTGAATTGCGAGACCGATTTCGTGGCCCGGACCGAGGAGTTTCGCCGGCTGACGCGGGAGCTTGCCATGCAGATCGCCGCGGCCGACCCGCGATGGATCTCCCGCGAGGAAGTCCCCGCCGATGCCATCGAGGGTGAGCGCAAGATCTACGAGGAGCAGGCCAGAAGCTTGGGCAAGCCGGACCACGTCATCCAGCGCGTCGTGGAGGGGAAGCTCGAGGCGTTCCTCAAGGACACGGTGCTCCTGGACCAGCCCTACATCCGCGAGGACTCGCAGACTGTGGGGGACCTGGTCCGGGAAGTGGCGTCGAAGGTAGGAGAGAACGTGGTCGTGCGCCGGTTCGTACGGTTTCGGCTGGGGGAGGAGGCCTGAACAGCCCGTGAGCAAAGATGCTCAGGACTCTGCGCCGGAGGTCGTCGAGAGGCCGACTCCCGTCTACCGCAGGATCCTGCTGAAGCTCTCGGGTGATGCCTTCGCTCCACCCGAGCAGGAGTTCGGCATCTCTGCGGAGGCCACGGTGCTCCTCGCCACCCAGCTCCGGGAGATCTGCTCGATGGGGGTCGAGGTGGCCGTGGTGGTGGGCGGAGGCAACATCTGGCGAGGGCGCCAGGCCCCGCGGATGGACCGAGCCCGGGCCGACTACATGGGAATGCTGGCCACCGTCATGAACGCATTGGCGCTCCAGGATGCCCTCGAGCAGCTTGGGGTAACCACCCGAGTGCAGACGGCGATCCAGATGGCCCAGATCGCCGAACCCTACATCCCGCTCCGGGCCATCCGGCACCTGGAGAGAGAACGGGTGGTCATCTTCGCCGCCGGGATGGGCGTCCCGTTCTTCTCCACCGACACCACCGCTGCCCAGCGGGCCCTCGAGATCAAGGCGGAGGCGATCCTGAAGGGGACGCAGGTGGACGGGGTGTACGACTCGGATCCGAAACTGAACCCCCACGCGATCAAGTTCGAGACGCTCGAGTACATCGAGGTCCTGAAGCGCGGGCTGACGGTCATGGATGCCACGGCGATCTCCCTGTGCATGGAGAACCGGCTGCCGATCATCGTGTTCGACTTCCGGAAGGAGGGGAACATCAGGCGGGCGCTGCTGGGGGAGCCGATCGGGACCCTCGTCCATGGCGCGGTTCCGTGAGCAGCGAGACGGGCTCGGGTTGAAGCCCGCTGCCGCGGAGGGCGGTTGGTGCAAAGGGCCTCTCGGTGAGTAGGCTCTTCCCCGTCGAGGCCCTGGTGGCCACGACGGGAGAGGTGGGCTGGATGACGGTCGAGGAAACACTGCGCGATGCGGAGCAGAAGATGCGGGCGGCCGTGTCGTTCGCGCAGGAGGAGCTCTCTTCTCTCCGGACCGGCCGGGCCAACCCGAAGCTGCTCGATCGGCTCACCGTCGACTACTACGGGACCCATGTGCCCCTCAACCAACTGGCGTCTTTCTCGGTCCCCGAGCCCCGGTTGCTGGTCATCCAGCCTTTCGACCGGTCGGCCATGGCAGCCATGGAGAAGGCCATCATGTCCTCGGACCTGGGCCTCACCCCCTCCAACGACGGCAACGTCATCCGGTTGGCGTTCCCTCCCCTGACCGAGGAGCGGCGGCGCGACTTGACCAAGCTGGCCAAGGATCGGGGAGAGGAAGGGAGGGTGGCGGTCCGCAACGTCCGCCGACACGCGAAAGAGACGCTGGAGCGGCTCGAGCGGGAGCACGCCATCTCCGAGGATGAGCTTCGGCGCTCGGAGAGGGAGCTGCAGCGGCTCACGGACCAGTTCGTGGGAGAGATCGACGACATCCTCGAGCACAAAGAGAAAGAGCTGATGGAGGTCTAGATGGTGCCCCAAGACGACCAGGGGGGCGAGCTCGACGATCAGTTCGACGAGCTCGACGCGTACTTCACCACCGGCCCCGCGCCGGGAAAGCCAGGAACTCACCCCGAAGAGAAGGGGTCCTCCAGGGCCGAACAGCCGGCCCATCCGTCTGCCGGGGCCGTCGATGCCGGGCTGGAAGACGAGATCCTCCCACCGGGGTGGGCACCCGACGTCGGAGCGATCGACTTCGGCGAGGAGGAGCCCCGGCACGACGAATCTCCCGACACGGCCGAGCCGCCCGGCGCGCAGGAGCGTCTGGAGGAGCCCGACGGCACCGAGCCGGCGGGGCCTCCGGCCGACCGGCAAGAACCGAGCGAGTTGGATTGGGGCCCGCCACCGCGGCAACCAGAAACCGAGGCAGGCGGTGAGGATGTCAGCGCCTCGAGACATGACGCCGCCGATGAGCTCACCGGCGAGGACTGGACGCGCTTGCGCGACGCCTTGAGAGCTGAGGACGGCGGTGAGCTGACGCTGGAGGATCTGAAGAAGGCTCCGCCGGAATACCGCGACCTACCAGGGGTGTACGAGGCGACGGTGCAGCCGGAGACCCCTGAAGCCGAGCGGGAGGGAGCCGAGGGCGACGAGCGCCGACCCTTCACTCCCGATGCTCCCCCTGAGCCGTACTGGGACGAGCCGGGCGTGGGGGAGGTTGCGGCGGCCGACCAGCTTGGCGGGGACGTCGGGGGCGCCCGCGAGCCCGAACAGGTCGAGAGGGAACTCCTGGCCGGCCTCGATCGGCCCGAGGGACCCCGCACGGTGAGGGTCGGGCCCGAGAGCATGCTGGGCCCTACCTGGGAGGAGCCCACCTCACAGGTGGTCACGGCGGAGCCGGTCGGGCCCCTCGGGATGGCCCGAGACATGCCGGCGGCGCTGCTCACCGCGGCGGTCCTGGCGGTGGCGGCGCTGATCTCGCTGGCGTGGTCGAAGGCCGCGTTCGCCGTGGTGGCCAGCCTGGTCGTGCTTCTCGGACAGGCGGAGCTCTACGCCACCATGCACCGGCGCGGCCACCAGCCGGCGACCGCGCTCGGCCTGGTGGTGGGGGGCCTGATCCTGGCCGGAGCCTATCTCAAGGGTGAGCAAGCCATGCTGTTCTTCGTCGCCCTGGGCCTGGCGTTGTCCTTTCTCTGGTACATGGCCGCCGCGCCGAAGAGCCGAGAGGGGGCGATCGGCAACATCGGAAGCACCATGCTCGGGATCGTCTATGTCCCCTTCCTCGCCGGATTCATCCTGGTCATCCTGTCCCAGCCCAACTCCGGGCGAGCCACGATGATGGCCGTCCTGGGACTGACGTTCCTCTACGACGTGTCCGCGTTCGCCATCGGCACGTTCTGGGGAGCAAGAGCCCTGGCCCCCACGATCAGCCCCAAGAAGTCCTGGGAAGGGTTGCTGGGTGCCACCGTGGTCACCTTCGCCGTGGCGGTCGCGGCCCTGCCGTCGGTGAGTCCGATCGACACCGTGGCCAGGGCCGTCGGTCTGGCGCTGGTCGTGGTGATCTTCGCCCCCCTCGGTGACCTGGCGGAATCGGCCATCAAGCGAGATCTCGGGGTGAAGGACATGGGCTCGATCCTGCCCGGTCACGGCGGAATCCTGGACAGGATCGACTCCGTACTGTTCGTGGCTCCCGCGGCCTTCTATTTCCTGCGGCTGGTTTTCTAGGCCCGCGCAGGCCAGCGGAACGATCCCGCGCGAGCCCCTGCGGGCAAGATTGACTTGTTCGTGCGATTCCGTCCTGGTCCCGCGCAAATCCTGTCGAAAGTCGGTGGCGCGGAGTACCCTCTAGATGCGGTGCGTTCGCTCACGATCCTCGGTTCGACAGGCTCTATCGGCGCCCAGGCGCTGGATGTGGTCCGGCGCAACCCCGACCGCTTCCGGGTTGTGGGGCTTGGGGCCGGCAGCAGCCATGAGCTCCTGGTGGGTCAGGTCAGGGAGTTCATGCCGCCGCTCGCGGCCATCACCGACGAGGACGCCGCCGTCGAGCTGAAGAGACACCTGGGATCCGTTCGGGGGGTCGAGATCCTGTCCGGCCTCCAGGCGATGGAGACCCTGGCCCGCGAGTCCGAGGCCGACATGGTGCTCAACGCCATGGTCGGGGCCATCGGCCTCGGGCCGTCGCTGGCCACGCTTCAATCGGGAAAGTCCCTCGCTCTCGCCAACAAGGAATCGCTGGTCGTCGGGGGCGAGCTGGTGATGGACCTCGTGAAGGGCGAACCCGACCGGCTGGTCCCCGTCGACTCCGAGCACTCGGCGCTGGTCCAGTGCCTGCGAGGGGAGCGACGGGACGATCTCAAGCGCGTGATCATCACCGCCTCGGGTGGACCCTTCCGGGGGTGGAATCGGGACGAGCTTGCCAAGGCCTCGGTCAAGGAGGCGTTGGCCCATCCCACCTGGGAGATGGGCCCGAAGATCACCATCGACTCCGCGACCCTCATGAACAAGGGACTGGAGGTCATCGAGGCCCACTATCTGTTCGGGCTGGATTACAACCGCATCGGCGTCCTCGTTCACCCCGAGTCGATCGTTCACGGGATCGCCGAGTTCTCCGACGGGAGCATGATCGCGCAGCTCGCTTCGGCGGACATGCGGCTCCCCATCCAACTCGCCCTGGCCTATCCCGACCGGTTGCCGCGAGGGACCAAGGGGCTCGACCTGGCCAAGCTTGGGCAGCTCACGTTCGAGGAGCTCGACCGACAGGCGTTTCCCGCGGTCGACCTGGCATATCGAGCGGGCAAGCTGGGGCTGACCTACCCTGCGGCGCTGAACGCGTCGAACGAAGTCGCGGTCATGGCGTTCCTGGAGGGAAAGATCCGCCTGATCCAGATCCCGGAGGTGGTGGAGGCGGTCCTGGACGAGCACGAGGCGCCGGCCGTCGTGTCCGAGGTGGCCCTGGAGCGAGCAGATCGGTGGGCCAGAGGCAAGGCCGCCGAAGTCATCGAGACCCTGTGACGGCCTGACCCACCCAATGTCCGAGACGGTCGGCATCGTCCTGTTCGTGGTGGCCATCCTTCTGGTCGTGCTGGTCCATGAGTCGGGTCACTTCTTCACCGCCAAGGCTTTCAAGATCAAAGTCGAGGAGTTCTTCGTGGGCTTCGGACCACGGCTCTGGTCGACGCGGCGAGGCGAGACCGAGTACGGGATCAAGGCTCTGCCGTTCGGCGGCTACGTCCGGATCGCGGGGATGAATCCATTCCAGGAGACGCCGCCGGAGGATCTCCCGCGGACGTTCGGGGCGAAGCCGATCTGGCAGAGGCTCGTCGTCATCGGTGCGGGGCCGCTCACCCACTTCGTCATGGCCCTGCTGTTCCTGGCCATCTTCCACGTGGCCATCGGCGTGCCGACGGAGCGGCGGCCGGTGGTCGATGCCGTGGAGGCCCGCCTGGACGGCCAAACTTCGCCGGCCGCGACTGCGGGGCTCAGGCCCGGTGACGAGATCGTGGCCATCGACGGTCAGCCGGTCGGCTCCACGGAGCGCTTCGTCACCTACACGCGGGCGCACGTCGGCCGGGAGATCACACTCACGGTGTTGCGAGATGGCCAGCGAGTCACGGTCAGCGCCACCCCGGTCCTTGCGGACGTGAACGGAGAGGAGGTGGGCCGGCTCGGAGTCCTGCTCGGGGCGGCCCGAGAGCGGGTGGATCCTTTCACCGCCGTCGGCCGCGCCACGATCCAGACGGGTGTTCTCACGAAGGCGATCGTGGTACGGCTGGGCGACGTGTTCGGCCCTCCGGGACTTCGGCGCATCGGCGAGTTGCTGGTTGGTGCGGAGCGGCGGCCCGACGACGTGGCGAGCATCGTGGGAGGGGCTCGTCTGGCCGGACAGGCGATCGAGGCCGGCGCCTGGGATGCCTTCTTCGAGCTCTTCATCGTGGTCAACGTGTTCGTCGGGATCCTCAATCTCATGCCGCTGCCCCCCCTGGACGGAGGCCACCTGGCCGTCCTCGCCTACGAGAAGATCAGGCGGCGCAAGCCCGACCTTCGAAAGCTCGTCCCCCTCACCGCGCTGGTGGCGGGCTTCATGATCCTTTTCGCCTTGGCGGTCTCCTACATCGACATCGTCCGTCCCCTCCCCGATCCGTTCCGTTAGGTGGCACCGCGGCGCCCCGAGGGCGGCCGGGGGTTGCCACAGCATCTCCATAGACGCTCCTCAGGGTGGGAATGGCCCTCAGACTAGGATTGATTCGTGAGTGGATCGGGGGTGAGAGACCCGGAACGAGTGAACCGGGGATCCATCCGATGACCGGGCGAAGCATCCTCGTCGTCGAGGACGAGGAGGCGATCGCCGAGGCGGTCCGGGCGCGGCTCGCCAGCGAGGGTTACCGGGTGCGCCTGGCCTTCGATGGACCGCAGGCCCTCCAGGCGGCTGCCGAGGAGGCGCCCGACCTGGTCGTGCTCGACCTGATGCTTCCGGGGATGGATGGGCTGGAGGTGTGCCGGCAGATCCAGCGCGGGGACTGGGTACCGGTCCTCATGCTCACCGCGCGGACGGAGGAGGCCGACAAGGTCGCCGGGTTCGCCGTCGGGGCGGACGACTACCTGACGAAGCCATTCAGCCTGCGGGAGCTGGCCGCTCGGGTCCGAGCGATCCTGCGGCGCATGGACAAGATCCGGGAGATGAGCCCGACCGAGTCCGTGACCCGTCTCGACCTGACCGTGGACCCTGCTCGTCGCCGGGTCCTGCGAGGAACGGAGGAGATCGCGCTGACCCCGCTCGAGTTCGAGATCCTGCTGACCCTCGCCAGGAATCCGGGGGTGGTATTCAGCCGCGACCAGCTGATGGATCGGGTGTGGGGCTACCGGGACTACGCGGGGGGCCGCGTCGTCGATTCGCACGTTGCCCGGGTGAGGCGAAAACTGGGTGACGAAGCGGCCGAGCCCAGGTACATCCGAACCGTCCACGGGGTGGGGTACGCCTTTCGGGAGGACGGGAGCGGAAGGTGAGCGGAGTGGACGGTCGCTGATGGCGATGCGGCCGCTGGACCGCCTTCCCTCCATTCGGGCCAAGTTGGGCTCGGTCATCGTGTTCGCGGTGGCGGTGACCATCCTCATCATGTACGTCGCCGTGGGGTTCGCCCTTCGCAAGTCCGAGCGCGACCGGGAGCTTCGCGAGCTCCTTGGTGAGGCCACGGGCGTCGCGGCGCTCGCGTTCACTCCTTCGGGCGCCCCGTCTCGGGCACTTCGGAGGGCCATCGGGCAGATCTCCAGGCCGATCGTGGTCGTGGACGCCGCTGGAAGACGAGTGGCCGGGGATCTCTCCGTACCACCGACGGTTTCTCGGGCACTGGCCGGCGATCCATTCGATACCGGCCGGATGGGGACGGACGAATACCTCGGCGTCCCCGTGATCCGCGAGGGCCGAGTGGTCGGCGCCGTCTACCTCTCCCATCGAGTCGAGGGCGGGGGTCTGGCCGGGGCGGCGGCGGGGACCGTCAGCTTCGTCCGAAGCGTGTGGTGGCAGTTCCTGCTGGCCGGGGCGGTGGCGGCCTTCATCGCTCTGTTCTTGGCCCGGCTGCTGGCCCGCGGCATGACCCAGCCTCTCCGCGACATGGCCCAGGCTGCCCAGATGATGGCTCGGGGCGACTACCGGCAGCGCGTCCCGGTCCGCTCTCGAGATGAGGTGGGGCAGCTGGCCGGTACGTTCAACAGGATGGCCGGCGAGATGGAAGGCCTGGAGCGGTTGCGCAGGGACCTCGTGGCAAACGTCTCCCACGAGCTGAAGACGCCGCTGTCGGCACTTCAAGCCCACCTGGAGAACCTCCTGGATGGCGTGGAGGAGCCCAACCCCGCCCTGCTCGGAGTGATGCTTCAGCAATCGGAACGACTCTCGCGGCTGGTGGACGAGCTGCTCGAGCTGTCGCGCCTGGAATCGGGGGACCGCCCCTTGGAGCTGGAGCCCATCAGGCTCGCCCCAATCGTGGAGCGGGTCGTCAAGGAGATCGAGGTGGCCCGGCCGGACAGGGACGTGGAGATCCGAAACGAGGTTCCCTCGGACCTGCCGGCCGTGGAGGCGGATCGCGAGCGCATCCACCAGGTGCTGTTCAATCTGCTCGACAACGCTCATCGGTTCACGCCTCCGGGCGGGGTGGTTACGGTCAGGGCGGTCCGGGAGAACGGGTCCTGTGAAGTTTCCGTGGAGGATACGGGTCCCGGTATACCTGCCGAGCACCTCCCCTTGGTGTTCGAGCGCTTCTATCGGGTAGACCCATCTCGATCCCGTGATGACGGCGGGACGGGGATCGGGCTGGCCATCGCACGTTCGGTGGTGGAGGCCCACGGCGGGCGGATTTGGGCGGAGAGCGCCCTGGGTGCAGGATCGACGTTCCGTTTCGTGCTGCCCATCGATGGTCCGCGACGGGGAGGGAGCGGGGCCCCCCAGCACCCTGATGTGGACCGGACCGCGGGCGACGGGGCGAGAGAAGCGGTGAAGGAGGAAGCGTGAAGTCCACGACCATGACGATCCGGGTTCGGCCCGTGAGCCGGCTGGGGTTCCTCGACTTGACGGACGATCTGCGCAGGGCCATCAAGGACTCCGGGGTGACCGACGGGTGCGCCGTGGCCTTCTGCGCCCACACAACGTGCGCCCTGATCGTCAATGAGTTGGAGGAGGGTGCGCTCTCCGACCTCCGAGCCCGCTTGGAGACCCTCGTGCCGGCGGCCGTCTATTACGCACACGACGACCTGGAGCGGCGCACGCAGAACCTCCAGGAGGGCCATGAGCGAAGGAACGGCCAGGCGCACGTGACGCAGATGCTCCTCGGGGCGACGTCGCACGCCATCCCGGTGGGCGCCGGCGAACCGCTGCTGGGCCAGTGGCAGCGCCTGCTCCTGCTCGAGCTGGACGAGCCGAAGGAGCGATCGGTCCTGTTCCACGTCTTCGGCGACTAACGGCTGCTCCCCAACTTGGGATACTTGCGGTGATGGCTGCCGAGCGGCGCAAGTCCCGCAAGATCAGGGTCGGCTGGGTGGAGGTCGGCGGAGATGCTCCCATCCGGGTGCAGTCCATGACGACCACCAAAACGGCCGACGTCAACGCCACGCTCCAGCAGATGGCATCGCTGGTGGCCACCGGCTGCGAGATCGTTCGAGTGGCCGTGCCTCACTGGGAAGATGCCAGGGCCCTCAAGACCATCGCCGATCACGCCACCATCCCTGTCATTGCCGACATCCACTTCCAGTGGTAGTACGCCATGGCTGCCCTGGAAGGCGGCGTTCATGGGCTGCGCATCAACCCCGGAAACATCAAGTACCAGGACAAGGTGCGGCTGATCGCACAGGAAGCCAAGGCCCGCGGCGTTCCGATCCGCATCGGGGTCAACGCCGGCTCGCTGGAGAAGGACCTGCTGGCCAAGCACGGCAAGCCCACGGCGGAGGCGCTCGTGGAAAGTGCCCTGAACGAGGTCCGCATCCTCGAGGACGAAGACTTCTTCGACATCAAGATCTCGGTCAAGCACTCGAACCCACGGGTCATGATCGACGCCTACCGGATGCTCGCGGAGAGTTGCGACTACCCGCTCCACCTCGGCGTGACGGAAGCCGGACCGATGCCGTCGGGCGGGGTGAAGTCGGCCGTGGGGATCGGGACGTTGCTGGCGGAGGGGATCGGGGACACCATCCGGGTCTCGTTGACCGACGATCCGGTCGAGGAGGTGAAGGTCGGCAACTGGATCCTCCAGTCGCTCGGGCTGAAGAGACGAGGGCTGGATCTTGTGGCCTGTCCCTCGTGCGGCCGGGCGGAGGTGGACGTGCTCGGCCTGACCAAACAGGTGAACGAGGCCCTCGAGGCCAAAGGCCTGAAGGCTCCCATCCGGGTGGCCGTCATGGGCTGCGTGGTGAACGGACCGGGCGAGGCTCGCGAGGCAGATCTGGGTATCGCCGCAGGGAAGGGGTTCGGGCACCTCATCGTGAAGGGCGAGGTCCGGGGCAAGGTTCCGGAATCGAAGTTCGTGGAGGTCCTGGTGGCCGAGGCCGAGAAGATGGCCAGGGAGAAGGAGCTCGAGTCAGCCTCGACACCGGACTAGGGTTCGTCGGCTCTACCGAGCGCGTCTTGCGGCCGTTTCCCGCTGGACCCGTCTGGTCACCACCACAGTCAGTAGAGATCCGACCACACCTGTCGCCAAGCCGACTACGAGCCCCGGCCACAGGGGCGGGTTGTAATCGCCAGTCCCCGAATAGTCGATGCCGAGCAAGTTGAAGCATTGGGTACTGCCGGAGGCCCCCGACGAGCTGTCCTCCTCTTCGCCTGTGCACGCTAATGGCGCGGCCAGGATGTACCCGACGATGAACGAGCCCACCCCAATCACTACCGGCCAGAAGACCGTGGGCTTCCCCCTCGCCGGCCACAGGAACGCCAGGGCCAGGCCGATCAGGAGGAAGGGGGCGCCGATGCTGGCCAGACCGAGGAAGCCGAACGACACCATGACCGCGACGAGCGCCCAGTAGAGAATCGACGAGGTCTTCACGGTGGCGCCACCAGTCTAGAGAGCGGCCGGTGCCGCCTGGATGAAGGATCTGCGCCAGCCTGGCTCGATCGATCTCGTATCCTGGCACTCCCATGCGCGCGTCCGACCTCTTCGCCCGGACCCTGAGAGAAGCGCCGGCTGAGGCAGAGGCGCCGTCGCACCGTCTGCTCGTCCGAGGCGCCTACATCCGCAAGCTCATGTCCGGGGTGTACACCTTGCTGCCCCTCGGGCTCCGGACCCTCCGGAAGATCGAGCAGATCGTCCGTGAGGAGATGGACGCCGCGGGAGCGCAGGAGGTCCGGATGCCGGCCGTCGTTCCATCCGATCCCTGGAAGCTCACAGGGCGGTGGGAGGCCTACGGCGACGAGATGTTTCGCCTGAAGGACCGGGGCGGCCGGGAGATGGGTCTTGGCCCCACTCATGAGGAGGTCGTGACCCCCCTGGTGGCCGGCGAGTTCAGTTCGTATCGAGATCTCCCGGTCAATCTGTACCAGATCCAGTGGAAGTACCGGGATGAGCTCCGGCCGCGCTGCGGACTGATCCGGGCGCGGGAGTTCCTGATGAAGGACGCCTATTCCTTCGATCGGGAAGCGGCGGCCATGGGCGCCTCCTATGAGGTCATGGTCGAGGCCTACAAGAAGGTGTTCGACCGATGCGGGCTTACCTATCGGATCGTGGAAGCCGATCCGGGTCTGATCGGCGGCGACGTCAACCACGAGTTCATGGCGCCGGCCGACATCGGTGAGGACCTGTTCACCTACTGCACGAATTGCGACTACGCGGCCAACGTGGAGGCGGCGAGCTACTGGCCGCCCCCCCCGGCTCCAGAGGCCGATCTCGAGCCGCTGACGGAGGTCCATACGCCCGGCCGCCCCGGCATCCAGGACGTGGTGGACTTCCTCGGCCGGCCGGCGTCCGAGATGCTGAAATGCCTGCTGTACGACGCCGGCGGCCAGACCGTTGCGGCGCTGATCTCTGGCGACCGAGAGATCAACGAGGGCAAGCTCGCCAGGGCCCTCGCCCCGGCGATGGTCCGCATGTTCACCGACCAGGACTTCGCCACCCATGGTTTCGTCAAGGGGTATGTCGGGCCGCAAGGACTCCCGGGGGACGTCACCGTCATCGCCGACCTGTCCGTTCAGGCCCGCAAGAATTGGGTGACCGGGGCGAACAAACCCGACCATCACGTGACGGGGGCGAACGTCGGTCGCGACTTCCAGGCGGACCGGTGGGTTGACCTGGCCAGGATCAAAGAGGGGGATCAATGCCCGCGGTGCAGGGGATCCCTTCGCATCGGCAGAGCGATCGAGGTGGGTCACTGCTTCCAGCTCGGGGCGCGCTACAGCGTTCCGCTGAAGGCTACCTTTGTGGACGAAGACGGCACCGAGCAGCCCTATCTCATGGGCTGCTACGGGATCGGTGTATCCCGGATCATCGCTGCCGTCGCCGAGCAGTTCAACGACGAGGCGGGACTGAGGTGGCCCAAGGCTGTGGCGCCGTATCACACCGTGGTGATCCCAACGAACATGGACCAGGACGAGGTGATCGAGGCCGCCGAGCGCCTCTATGCGGAGCTCGGCGAGCGGGGGCTCGAGGTGGTCATCGACGACCGCGACGTCACCGCGGGGGTCAAGTTCGCCGACGCCGACCTCATCGGGTTCCCGCTTCAAGTCGTGATCGGGAAGCGGGGGATCGAGGCGGGGACCGTCGACCTGAAGATCCGGGCCACGGGCGAACGCAGCCAGGCGCGGCTGGCCGAGGGTGCGGAGGCGGCCGCCCGGCAGCTGGCCTCGGCTCCCTGACCTTGCCGGCGCCGGACGCCGCCCGTAGGCTTCGGACCGTGGCCCGAGCCCGTGTTCCGTCCGATCTACGGAAGTTCGCGATGCTCCGCCAAGGGGTCGAGGCCGTACTCCAGCGCTGCGGGCTCGATACGTTCGACCTCTTGCTGATCGACGTGCAGGGGAACTGGACTCGAGGAGTGTTCCCGTCGAAGGAGATCGCGGAGGCCGTCGCCGGTGACCTGGACGTCCCGCTGCATCACGGGTGGGATGATCGGATGGCCCGGCGCATGAGCAGGCGCGACCACTGGAACGAGCCCGGGGGGCAACGCAGGGGCCTCTGAGCAGCCGGAGAGCTGCGTCTTTCCTTCGAAAGAACGCCCGGTGCTATACTGACCAGCGAAGACGTAAGGGGCACGACCGGAACGTGGGCACGCGCCCACGTTCTTTTTCGGTGGGGCGGAGACGATGGAGGTGGAGGCGATGGTCCGGCCGGTGGTCGAGGCCGCGGGCCTGGAGTACGTCGGCGCCACCTTCCTCCGGGAGCAAGGTCGACGGATCCTTCGGGTCACGGTGGACCGCGAGGGCGGCGTCGACCTCGACACCATCGGACAGCTCAGCGAGCGGGTCAGCCGTCGGCTCGACCTAGAGGGCTTCGATCCGGGCGCGTACAGCCTGGAGGTCAGCTCACCCGGGATGGAGCGGCCGCTCCGGGACCCGCGGGACTTCGCCCGCCGGGTGGGTCAGCAGGTCAAGCTGAAGGTCTCACGTCCGGTGGACGGCTCGAGCGTCGTGACCGGCACGATCGTCGAGGCGGACCCGAATGAGGTACGCCTGGCAACCGAAGCCGGTGAGCGGTCGGTCTCGTTCGATGACATCGCGTCGGCCCGGCTGGTGTTCGACTGGGCCGAAGAGCTAAAGGGTGACAGACGGTGAACCAGGAACTGATACAGGCGCTGAAGGAGCTGGAGCGGGAGAAGGGCATCCCGTTCGAGACGATCCTGGCCGGGTTGGAGGAAGCCCTGGCTTCCGCCTACAAGTCGTGGAAGCGGCAGCATGATCCCGAGATGGACGAGGCGACCGTAGGGATACGGGCGAAGCTCGATCCGGAGTCGGGGGAGATGCGGGTGTGGGTGCAGGCTCTCGACGAGGAGACGGGTGACGTCCTCTCCGAGCACGAGGAGGAGGTCTCGCAGGACTTCATAGGGAGGATCGCAGCCCAGACCGCCAAGCAGGTCATCTACCAGAAGCTTCGGGACGCCGAGAGGGAGATGACCTACGAGGAGTTCTCCGGGCGGGAGGGCGACATCGTCACGGGGATCATCCAGCAGGACTCCCATCGCTACACCTTGCTGGACCTCGGGAAGGTCGAGGCTCTCCTTCCCCAGGCCGAGCAGGTGGCCTCCGAGCCCTACCGACACGGCGAGCGCCTCAAGGCGTACATCGTCGAGGTCCGCAAGACGACCAAGGGACCGCAGATCGTGGTGTCGAGAACCCACCCCGGCCTGCTCCGCAAGCTCTTCGAGCTCGAGGTGCCGGAGGTCGCCGAAGGCCTCGTCGAGATCAAGGCCGTAGCCCGTGAGCCCGGGCACCGGTCGAAGATCGCGGTGGTCTCCCACGAGCCGGGGGTGGATCCGGTGGGGGCGTGCGTCGGAGCCAAGGGATCCCGGGTTCGGCTTGTGGTGAACGAGCTCCGCGGAGAGAAGATCGACGTGGTGCAGTGGGTGGAAGACCCGGAGCGATTCGTGGCGAACGCCCTTGCGCCGGCGAAGGTGAAGGAAGTCCACGTCGATGCCTCGACCTCCACCGCCCAGGTCACCGTCCCCGACTACCAACTCTCCCTTGCCATCGGCAAGGAGGGACAGAACGCTCGCCTCGCAGCGAAGCTGACCGGCTACCGCATCGACATCAAGAGCGAGAGCCAGTCGGCAGGTGAGGAGATCGCTCGCCCGGAGGCGGCGGCAGCCGAGCAGAAACAGAAGGGCGTGCCCGCGGCCGAGGCCAGGGTCCTGGCTCAGGCGTCCGAGGCCCCGGAGGTCGAGGTGGCGGCGCCGGGGGATGGCTCCCTGTCCCCAGCCGGGCCGGAGCCGGGAGACGGCAACGCGGGACCTGTCGAGACCGTCCAGGAGTCCGGGGAACCAGAGGACCGGACGGAGGCCTCGACCGCCCCCTAGATGCCTCGGCGCCGCCAGCCGATCCGCACCTGCCTTGGCTGCCGAGTGAAGGAGGGCAAGTCCGGGCTGGTGAGGATCGTGCGCGGGCCGGAGGGCCGCGTGGCGATCGACCCGACGGGAAGGGCCGCCGGCCGAGGCGCCTACGTGCACGCCACGGGCGACTGTGTCGACAGGGCGGCTCGCGGAGGGGCCATCGCGCGAGCTCTGAAGACCTCCCTGGGAGAAGCGGAGGCCGCTAGGCTTATGGATGAGTTGAGGAGATTGCTGGGAGACGACCGGTGAGGATCCACGAGCTGGCAAAAGAGCTGGGGGTGACCAGCAGGGACATCCTGACCTCCCTCCAGGAGATGGGATATGAGGGAAGGACGGCTTCCTCCACCGTGCCCGAGGAGGCGGTCCCTCGAATCCGGGCAGCGGGCGGAAAGGTCAAGCCCGGGATCAAGCCTCGCGCGGCGACGGCGGAGCCTCTTCCGGTCCGCAGGGCACGCGAAGCTCCGCCCCCGGAGCAGGGTCGGGGCGGGGATGGGCAGGTCGACACGGCCGCCGCCGTGGCGGTCATTCCCGCGGAGGCCGTGGAGGAGGAGGCAGCGGAGCCACAGCCCGCTCCCGAAGCCGGCCCACCCGCCGTCCGGGTCCCTCGGGGAGCCACGCCCCAGGAGTTGGCCGAGAAGGTGGGAGCCTCGCCGGCCGACATCGTCAAGCTGCTGTTCTCCGCCGGCGAGATGGCATCCGTCACCCAGTCCCTCTCCGATGAGGCGATCCAGTTGGTCGCCGGTGAGCTCGGGTACACCGTGGAGATCGTGCGGCCGGAGGAGGAGGCGGTCGAGGAGGAAGAGGAGCCGGTCGACGAGAGCCGGCTGGAGCCCCGTCCCCCCGTGGTCACCGTCATGGGCCACGTCGACCACGGAAAGACGCTGCTGCTCGACGCGATTCGCCGGACGGACGTGGTGGCGGGGGAGTTCGGCGGCATCACCCAACACATCGGCGCCTACCAGGTCCATCAGGACGGGAGGGTGATCACATTCATCGACACCCCGGGCCACGAGGCATTCACCGCGATGCGGGCTCGGGGAGCTCAGATCACCGACATCGCGGTCCTGGTGGTGGCGGCGGACGACGGGGTCATGCCTCAGACCGTTGAGGCCCTGAACCACGCCAAGGCGGCCGAGGTCCCCATCGTGGTGGCCGTGAACAAGATCGACAAACCCGAGGCAGACCCGCAGCGTGTTCGCCAGCAGCTGGTCCAACAGGGCATCGTTCCCGCGGAGTGGGGTGGCGAATACGAGTTCGTCGACGTGTCGGCCAAAGCCAGAACGAATCTCGACCAGCTCCTCGAGACCATCCTGCTCGTGGCCGACGTCGAGCAGCTCAAGGCGGACCCTCACGCCCGGGCCCGCGGTGTGGTCATCGAGGCGCACCTCGACAAGGGCCGAGGCCCGATAGCGACCGTCCTGGTTCGGCGCGGCACCCTCAAGATTGGCGACGCCGTGGTCTGCGGGGCCGCCTACGCGAAGGTCCGAGCCATGCTGGACGAGAACGGCCAGCCCGTGAGGGAGGCCGGCCCGGCCAAGCCGGTGCAGGTGCTTGGCTGGTCGCACGTCCCCGAGGCAGGCGACGATTTCAGGGTGGTGGCGGACGAGCGGGAGGCCCGCCACATTGCCCAGGAGCGGGAGGCAAGGATCCGGGCGGCAGAGCAAGCGGCTGCGAGGCCCGCGTCGTCCCTCGCCGATCTCCTCGTCCAAGCTCGGCAGGGAGAGCTCCCTGCGCTGAACCTCATCATCAAGGCCGACGTCCAGGGCTCGCTCGAGGCGATCCTGGATGCGCTGGAGAAGCTTCCGCAGGACGAGGTAAGGATTCAGGTCGTGCACAGAGGCGTGGGAGGCATCACCGAAAACGACGTCTCGCTGGCGCTCGCCTCCAACGCGGTGATCATCGGGTTCAACGTCCGTCCCGACGTCGGGGCTCGTGAGCTGGCGGAGCGAGAGGGGGTCGACGTTCGGCTGTACCGGGTCATCTACCAAGCTCTAGACGAGATCCGCCAGGCGCTGTCCGGACTTCTGGCGCCGGAGGAACAGGAGGTCGAGCTGGGCCGGGCCGAGGTGAGGGCCTTGTTCCGCGTCCCTCGCTTGGGAACGATTGCAGGATGCATGGTCACGCATGGAGAGATCGCACGAGGGTCGTTGGCCCGCCTGGTCCGCGACGGAACGATCGTCTACACGGGCCGCGTAGGGTCCCTCCGCAGGTTCAAAGACGACGTCCGGGAGGTGACGGAAGGGTTCGAGTGCGGGATCGGTCTGGAGAACTTCCAGGACATCCACGAAGGCGACATCATCGAGACCTACGAGGTGCGCGAGGTGGCCCGCACGCTCTCGTAGGTTGAAGGATGAAGGGGAAGCAGCGAGTGGCATCCATGCTCGTCGCGCTGTGCCGGTTCGATCTCCGTATCCCTGGGGCGATGTCCCTGAAGGAAAAGCGGCACGTGGTGAAGACGCTCACCGCATCGGTCCGACAGAAGTTCAACGTCGCCGTGGCCGAGGTCGACCATCAGGAGCTGTGGCAGCGGGCCACTCTGGCGGTTTCGGCGGTGGCGGGGGAGGGTTATCACCTGAAGCGCGTGATGCACGAGATCGAGCGGCATGTGGAGCGGTTCAGGGAAGTTGAGATCATCGACGTGGAGCTGTCCCTGCACGGCCCGGACGATTGACGGTGTTCACACATCGCAAGATGAGTCGAGGAGGGCGATTCAGTGAGCGGCGGATCCCGAACCGAACGAGTGGCGGAGGAGTTCAGGGAGATCCTGGCCGAGGAGATACCCCGGCTGAAGGACCCTCGGGTGGGCTTCGTGACGGTGACCCACGTGGACGTGAGCCCGGACCTCCGAAAGGCGACGGTCTTCTACACGGTCCTGGGGCAGGACCGCGATCAGAGGCGAACTCGGGCCGGGCTTGAATCGGCTCGAGCCCACTTGCGAGCGGTGCTGGGCCACCAGGTCCGGCTGAAGTTCACCCCCGAGTTGGAGTTCCAGGAGGATCTGGGGCTGGCCCAGGTCGAACGGGTCCACCAGCTCCTCAAGGAGATCGAGGTAGGAGGAGAGAGCGGGTCCGGGGAAGAGGAGAAATCCCCGGAGTGAGCGCGCCGCACGGGACCGACCGGCCCGACGGCGGACTCGAGAGCGAGTTGGGCAGGGCCGCCGCGGCCTTGACCGCCTCCAGCCGGGTGGCCCTGGCCTGTCACGTGAACCCGGACCCGGACGCCCTCGGCTCCATGCTCGCCCTGGCCGGGTACCTCGCCTCTCAGGGCAAGGAGGTCGTCTGCTCCTGGGGCAGCCAGCCGATGGATCCGCCTCGGTGGATGTCGGCGCTGAACGGCAAGCGGTTCCTGGTGGAGCCCCAGGAGTTCCCCCCCGATCCCGAGCTTCTGGTGGCCCTGGACACCGCTTCACCCGATCGCTTGGGGGTGCTCGCCGGCAACGCCGAGCGCGCCGCGCAGGTGATCGTGGTGGACCACCATCGGACGAACCCCGGATTCGGGTCCATCGTGGTGCTGGACCCTGCGGCTTCCTCCACCGCCGAGCTGGTCTTTCGGTTGGTGCAACGGATGGGCGGGGAGCTTCCCGATGATGCCGCAGCTTGCCTGTACGCAGGGCTGATCACCGACACGGGACGCTTCCAGTACGAGGCCACCAGCCCGGAGACTCTGCGCGTGGCCGCCGAGCTGCGGAGCCACCGATTCGATCACTCGCGGATGAGCCAGGCGCTGTTCGAGGACAACACCCTGGGCTACCTCAGGGTGCTGGCGGTCGCTCTCGGACGGTTGGTCCGCGACCCCGAGGCGAGCCTCGTATGGACCTACGTCACGCAAGCCGATCTGGCCAGGGCCTCCGTGGCCATGTCGGATACCGACGACCTCATCGACATCGTGAGAACCGCGCGGGAAGCGGACGTGGCATGCGTCCTCAAGCAGCAGCGTGACGGCAGGTTCAAGGTGAGCCTCCGATCGAGGGGAGGGACCGACGTCGGGTCGATCGCTCAGGCCTTCGGGGGCGGTGGCCATCGCCTGGCAGCGGGGTATACCTCCGCGAGCGGTGTGGAAGGGGCCGTTCGTTCGCTGGTCCAGGCGCTGAAGGATGAGAAGGGCGCTCCCGGGACGCCGGGGTGACGAGGGACGAGCCGAGCGGCCTCCTGCTGGTGGACAAGCCGGCCGGGATCACCTCGCACGACGCGGTGCAGCGGGTTCGTCGCGGGCTCGGGACGCGGAAAGTGGGCCACGCCGGAACACTGGACCCCCTGGCCACAGGGCTCCTGGTGATGGGGCTGGGACGAGCGACCCGGCTCCTGCGGTTCCTGGGTGAGCTGTCCAAGTCCTACCAGGGCACCGGCGTGCTGGGCGTGGAGACCACGACGCTGGACGCTGACGGCGATGTCGTGCGGGAATCCCCCGTCGAGGTCGATGAGCTCGAGCTCCGCGCCGCCATGGCGGCGCTCACCGGCCGGATCGAGCAGGTGCCGCCCGCCTACTCGGCCGTGAAGGTAGGAGGAGTGGCCCTCCATCGCGCGGCTCGAAGGGGCGAGGCGGTCGAGGCGCCCCCCAGACAGGTGGAGATCCACGCGTTCGACTTGAGGCGATTCAAAGGTCCACGGTTCGACTTCTCGGTGCGGTGCTCGGGTGGCACATACGTTCGGTCGCTGGTGGCCGAGGTGGGGTCGCGCCTGGGGTGCGGGGCGCACCTGGCCGGCCTTCGGCGGACGGACGTCGGACCATTCAGCGTGAAGGACGCACGAGGGCCGGACGACCCGGACCCCATCCTTCCGATGGAGCGAGCGGTCGAGCATCTGGCTGCGGTGATCCTGGAGGAGGAGGAGGCCAAGGCCGCATCGTACGGCCGGGCCCTGGGGCCGGCCGGGATCGAGGGGCCGTACCGGGCCGTCGGGCCGGACGGGCGTCTCATCGGGATCTACCGCGACCAGGGAGCCAAGGCGGTGCCCGAGGTGATCCTGGCCGGGTGACCCCCGAAACCGGCCGGCAGCTCTTCTCTTACATCGAGACGGGCCCGGCGGAGCGTCGCCCGGCGCGGTCATGACGGGCGGACAGAGCATCCTCGGACCTGCCTACGCTGTTTGCATGTTTACGCCCTGTGGCGGCCGGCAGTAACCTGACGCGATCCATGAGGAGGTGGAGAGATGCGGCGTGCGCTCCTGTCCCTACTTTCGGCATTGAGCCTGCTCTCAGCGGTGACGTGGTTCGGTCTCGAGGCAAGCGCTGGAAAAGGCGGCTTCGAGGTTTGGGCGATAGACCAATCGGATACCACCGGGGATGGCGGGGGCACGCTTTACATATACGAAGGTTCGAGCTTGGAGGGCCGGGCGGCCGCCAAGGCCAGGCCCGAGGTGATCGACCTGGGTGGTGCGTCTCGGGACTTGTGTCAGGCGGAGACGGGCACGGCTCCTAGGCGGCCCCACATGCTCATGTTCAACGAACCGCACACACACGCCATCCTGGCGTTCGTCGCCACAGGACACGTCGTATTCTTCGACGCCGCAACGAGGTCCCCGGTCGAGTGTATCGACGTCGGGCTTCAGGCCCACGCCGCCTTTCCGACACCGGACCAGACCTATGTGGTGGTGGCGAACCAGAACGGAAAGCTGCTCCAGCGAATCAGCACGGACTACGCTGCAAACGCCTTCGCTCTCGACGACGCGGCCACGCTCGACCTGGCTACCTGTGTCACCCCGAACGGCTTCGCCTGCCAGGATCCCAACCTCCGGCCAGACACCGCGCCGATCTGCCCAGTTGTTGACTCGACGAGCCAGTTCACGTTCGTCACCCTGCGGGGGGGAGGGATGTTCGTAGTTGACAGCACGGCCACTCCCATGGCGATCGTGGCCGAGTACGACAAGGAGACAGTGCACCCCAACGGCTGCGGCGGCGTGGAGACCGCCGGGAAGATGTACATAAACTCGGGCGGGGGCACGATGCCGAATCCGCTGGAGGCCGATCTCTACTTCTTCCCGATGACCGAGTTCTCGTCTTCACCTAACCCACCCAACACGCCTCCTCCAGTCATCGTGTTCAGCCACGATGACCGCGGTTTCGTGGACTCGCATGGCGCGGCCCTGACCAAGCACGACCGGTTCCTGTGGGTGGCGGACCGAGCTGCCAACCGCGTGGTCGTCGTGGATACGAGGACCGATTCGGTCGTGACCGAGATCGAACTTGTTGGGTCGGTAAGCGATGACCCCGCGCCCGACTTGATGGACATCTCACCCGCCGGCAATCGGATGTTCGTGTCGCTCCGCGGCCCGAATCCGCTCACGGGGAACGTGCCCGGAGTGGACAACGCCGTGGGGAGCACGCCGGGGGTAGGCGTGCTGCGCATCGAAAGGGGCGGGGCAGAAGGGGTGCTGCAGGCGATAGCCCCTATCACCCACATCGTCGGCGGCGTCGAACTTGCCGACACACACGCCCTACGCGTACGGATGACCTAGCCGCCTGGCCACGGCGACCTGGTCTCGAACGGAACCTTCGGGCGGGCGGGACTCCGCGGGGCATCCTGTACCCTGCCCGTCGTGGAGGTGCTGCGAGGGCTCGGGTCCCTTCCTCTGAAGGCGGAAGGCACAGCCGTGACCGTCGGGTTCTTCGACGGAGTGCACCGGGGACATCAGGCGGTCCTCCGCCGCACGGTGGAGGTGGCGGAGGAGCGCGGCCTGACCTCCGTCGCCGTGACCTTCGACCGGCACCCCAGGGAGATCCTCACTCCCGGGAGCGAACCCCTGCTCCTGACGACCACCGAGCGAAAGGCGGGCCTGATCGGGGCGCTCGGGTTCGAAGCGCTGCTCATCCTGGCGTTCACCGAGGTGTTCTCCAGGTGGTCACCCGAGGAGTTCGTGGAGAGGGTCCTCGTCGAG
>JBOGVA010000039.1:0-34508 GCA_050692195.1 Actinomycetota bacterium
CCAGATGCCCGAGGTGGACAGTGTCCGGTACGAGTCCAAGACGGAGGCCTACGAGAACTTCAAGCAGCTGTTCGCAAACCAGCAGGACCTGGTGGCGAACGTCACCGCCGACGCCCTCCCCGCGTCGTTCCGTGTGAAGCTGGAGGATCCCGAGCAGTTCGCCGTGGTGGATGCCCGCCTCGCCGGCCAGCCGGGCATCGACGTCATTCGAGACAACCGCCAGATCCTGAGGCGGCTGTTCGCCGTGACCAACGTGTTCCGTTGGGGGATGCTGGTGGTGTCGATCATCATGCTGGTGTCGGCGTCGGCCCTCATCGGGAACACGGTCCGCATGGCCGTCTTCGCCCGCCGAAAGGAGATCGGCATCATGCGGCTGGTGGGCGCGACGAACTGGCATATCCGCATGCCGTTCCTGATCGAGGGGGTCATCGAGGGGATGCTCGGCGCGGGGGCCGCGATCCTCGGCCTCTTCATCATGGAGGTGCTCTTCATCGATCCGCTTCGGGGGAACGTTGGATTCCTCCCGCTCATCGGAACGAACGACGTGATCTTCACGGTTCCCATCCTGCTGGCGCTGGGGATCGCCGTGGCCGCCGTGGCGAGCCTGTTCGCCATGCGGCGGTTCCTCGAGGTCTAGGTGGCCGGCCGGCAGCCCGCCGGCGGCGAACGAAGTTCGGATCGCACGGTCGCAACCAACCGGAGAGCCCGCCATGACTACGCGATCGACGAGACCTTCGAGGCGGGCATGGTCCTGACCGGCCCCGAGGTGAAGTCACTCAGGGCGGGGAGGGCCTCGCTCACCGATTCGTTCGCCAGGGTCGAGGGCTCCGCCGTGTGGGTGGAGAACATGCACATCCCGCCCTACCAGATGGCGGACAACCGGCGGTACGATCCCAAGCGGCCCCGAAAGCTCCTGCTGCACGCGGAGCAGATCCGGCGCCTGGTAGGGAAGACGTCCGAGCCGGGCATGACCCTGGTCCCGCTCAAGATCTACTTCACCCGAGGGCTCGCAAAGATGCTGCTCGGCCTGGGACGGGGCAAGAGGCAATTCGAGAAACGCCAAGCCATCGTGGAGCGCGAGCACCGAAGGGAGATGGAGCGGGCCCTCGGATCGCGCCAGGCCGCTCGGTCACGCCGGGGGCGTCCGGTACCTCCTCGCGGATAGGACCTTCGACCTAGCCCGCCCTCGGCAGGTTCCTCCCGTCAAAGGCCCGCCAACGTCTCGACGAAAGAGGGATCGATTCACGGTGGCGCGGACCGATATCTCGATCGAGGTACTAGGCGATGCGTCGAATCAGGATCGAGCAGAAGGTACGCCGGCAGCCGGAGGACCGCGCCCCCGTCCTCCCGCTGGACCCCCGAGACCCGGATGTCCTTCGGGTGAAGCGAGGGGACCGCGCCTCCCTCAGGGACAAAGACCGCACTCTCTAAGGCTGGGCTGCACCCAAGCGCCAAGTTCGGTAACTGAGGTTCTGCGCGCACCCGTATACTTGCAAGTCTGACAACTGCATACGGGGGTGAAATGGCTTCGACCTGGGTGTGAACCATCTGGGAGAAGCGGGCCGAGGTCTCCGGATGCCTCGTTAAAAGCCGGAAGCAAAACAAGTGCCAAGCCAATGGCGCTCGCTGCCTAATTAGTTAGGCGGCCGTCCGCCGCGGGACGCCTGCGCCCGCGGGCCGGGCGTCGTGAGCAGGCTCACGGTGGCGGCTCCGCCTGGTGGCCGCCGCCGGAAACCGAAGCCGGGCTGGCCGCGAGGTCCTCCGCCGACGGGAGCCTCGTGGTGAGACTTACCCGACGGCTACGCCCGTAGAAGACCCAGACGGTCGCCTAGGGACGCGGGTTCGAGCCCCGCCACCTCCAAGAACGCTCAGGGCTCGCCTCTGAGCGCTGTTGGAGGTGACCGCTTCCCCTCGTAACGCTGAAGGATCTCGCGAGCCCAGGCCACGGCGTCATCTACCCGGATCCCGCTGGGCTGAGCGCGAACCCAAAGTTCCAGATTCTCAACTCGTCCTCGACCGGCATGCGGGGCAGCGCAAATGTCTACTGGAGGGCGCGAACGTGCGCCCGCACTGGCTGCACAACCGCATAGCCGGATAGTACGAACATGTATTCGATTCGGCAGCGACATTTCTCACACTCAGAGGTGTTTGGCGGAACCTGTCTGAGGGGGTTCGATTCCTCTCAGGTCCACTGCGCTCCGTTGGGCTTTAAGAAGCCATCAACGCATGTCAGACCACAGAGCTCTTTCCGCTCCCTAGGAGTTAGCGAGGGAGACATCTGTGGTGCAGCTCCCGATGCGCGCAGCGCAGTGACTGGGCAGCCCCACGGCTCAGAACGCCAAGGCATTGAGATGCTTGGCGCC
This sequence comes from Actinomycetota bacterium, assembly GCA_050692195.1. Classification (GTDB taxonomy): domain Bacteria; phylum Actinomycetota; class UBA4738; order UBA4738; family UBA4738; genus JBOGVA01. The sequence goes on from JBOGVA010000039.1 coordinate 2,364, forward strand.
CCTCGTCCCCGCCTTCGGCGATGCTGGTACGGTCGGCCTGGACGCAGATGAGCGCGATCACATGGTTTGGTATTGGGGCGCTTACGTTCATGGTGGTGATGTACGGGCTCGAACGCCGAGACCGCCGATTCATTCTCGGGTTCGCTCTCGGATGCGCGCTCTCTAGCATCTACGGCTTCCTCGCTGGAGTCTGGCCCTTCGGCGTGGTTGAGGCAGTCTGGTGCCTTGTGGCGATCCGACGATTCGCTGAAGCGCGTCAGCCAAGGGCGAGCAGCTCGAGTTCGTCTACCGAGGAGCCGGGATCGGAGAAGAACCGATAGATGGCATCCATCATCGCGGAGGCGTCAGGTGGAGCCTCCCACCTCAGTTTCTGACTCGCGAAGCGGAAGCCAAAGAATGCGCAGCACTGCTTCTCGGAGATGGAGACTGCTCGAAGAGACCGTCGGCGCTGGGTGGGAACGACAGAAGAACGCCCGCCTCAGTGCGTTCAGTTTCTAGCGTTGCGGCCCGCATTTGCTGGAGAAGGTCCCTTCGGTGCGAGCGCTGGCCGGCTTCGATTGTGCAGGCGATAGGCTCCCGAGCGTCGAATAGCGGTATTTCCTTCACGTCATCAGCCTAGGACCTTGCGGCGCATCACGTCGCCTGCTCGACCATTTGACCGGAGGCGGTTCTTGCGGTCGCTAGTCTGGGTCGCCTCGGATATGCACGATTGGGAAGAGACGAGGAGGCAGGTCCGTATCGCTCTCGAGAAAGGACCATCGAAAGGCCACCGTGTGCCTCTGCTCCTGAGCATGGCGTCTGCCCTGATCGGCGTTCCGGGGGAGGTCTCATGGGCAGAAGAACTCGCACGCGAAGCTCTGAAGCTCGCGCCGGACTTGGCACCGACCCATGAGCTCCTCGGCGTCCTGTTGGAGGCTCGTGGCGACCCGGCCGCAAAGTGGCACCTTGAGCGGGGGATGAGCCTCGATAAGAGCCCTGACCCCGCCGCGTTCGTCGAGTGGATCCGAGGGCGCCTGCGCAAGAGCGTAGAGCCCATCTCGCATGGGGAAACCGAAACTCCTTCTCGAGGCGTCGGCCCTTAGTTCTGAAGCGGACCTCGACTCAGTCGCGCTGTGGGCTGGCCGGCGGCCCTCCGCGCGTCGCAGAGCCCGTTACTAGTCTTGTTAGTGATGATGGGTGAGGCTAGCGTGCCTCCATGGAGCGTCCTAACTGAGAAGGAGGAGCTATGCGGATCGAGGTCGAGTTCGGACCCGAGGATCAAGAGAAACTGCGCCAAGCCCTTGGCGAAGACGTTGACATCAACCGGATCGCGCAAATCGTGGGAATGAGAGGAGGTCCCATGGCACCCAACCAGCCTGAGGGAATGCCGGCGATCATTCCGATGATCGCCTATGAGGACGCGGCTGCCGCGCTGGACTGGCTCTCCGAGGCCTTCGGCTTCCGGGAGCGGACCGGATCGCGAATGACGGAGCCGGACGGGAGGATCACCCACGCCGAGATGGAGCTCGGCGACGGGGTCATCATGCTGGCCAGTCCCACGCCTGACTACCACAGCCCGAGGCATCATGCGGAGGTCTGCGAGTTCGCCCGCAAGTGATCGGCGGTGCCCTACGTCATCGACGGCTTGCACGTCTCCGTGGACGACGTGGACAAGCACTTCCGGCGGGCCAGGGAAGCCGGGGCCACGATCCTGTCAGAGCCGGAGGACCAGTCGTACGGAGAGCGTGTCTACCGGGTCGCCGACCTGGAGGGGCATCGCTGGATGTTCGCGCAGTCCATCTGACGGGCGCTTCCTCCTCGGGCCGGGCTCGCGGTAAGGTTCGGCGGTGTTGCGATCAAGGGGGTGAGGCTCTATGTCGGATTCGCTTGGACCGAGGATCAAGGTCATCGAGGACGGCCCCTATCGCGTGACCGGCCCCGTTCGCCTGATGCGGATGCGCCCGATCAAGGACGAGGAGGGCGACAAGGTCGAGTGGGAGCAGGTATCCGACATCAGCCACGAGGAGACCTTCGAGCTGTGCCGGTGCGGGCAGTCGAACACTATGCCGTTCTGCGACCGAACAGAGGAGAAGATCGCATTCGATGGGGCCGAGACCGCCGACCGCGCTCCCACCGCCGAGCGCCGAGAGCAGTATGGGACGGGCCCCGTGGTCGTCGTCACCGATGACGTATCCCTGTGCTCGAGCGCGGCCTTCTGCCACCGCGGGGACACGGACGTCTGGAACCTGGCGGAGCAGACCGCCGACCCGGAGCGGCGTGCGCTGCTGACCGAGATGGTCTTCCGGTGCCCGTCCGGTCGGCTGGTGCTGCACCGCCTGCCGGAGGGCGATCCGTTGGAACCCGACCTTGCACCGGAGATCGGCGTCCTGGACAACGGGCCGTTCTGGGTTCGGGGCGGGATTCCGGTCGAGGCAGCGGACGGCTTCGAGTACGAGGTTCGGAATCGCGCCACGCTCTGCCGGTGCGGGTACTCGAGCAACAAGCCATTCTGCGACAGCTCGCACATTCAAGCCCGGTTCAGGGATCCCTGAGGGCTCTCTTCGCCGATGCAGGATCATGGTTCGGTCGTCCACGTCGCCGACCTCCGAAAGACGTACGTCGTCCCGGAGCGCGAGGCCGGCCTCCGTGCCGCTCTGCGCAGCCTGGTTCGCCGGAGACGGCGGGAGGTCAGAGCCGTCGACGGGATAACCTTCGACATCGCCCAGGGCGAGGTCGTCGGGTTCCTCGGTCCAAACGGGGCTGGGAAGACCACAACCTTGAAGATGCTCTCCGGCTTGCTCTTCCCGACCTCCGGGGAGGTCGCCGTCCTGGGACACACCCCATCGCGCCGGGAGAAGGCCTTCCTCCGCCAGATCACCTTGGTCATGGGGAACCGCAACCAGCTCGAGTGGGACCTGCCCGCCCTTGATTCCTTCGAGCTCAACCGGGCGATCTACCGGATCCCGCCGGACAGCTTCCGGCAGATCCTGGACGAGGTGGTCGAACTCCTCGACCTGGGTGGCCTGTTGCGAAAACCGATCCGCAACCTCTCGCTCGGGGAGCGGATGAAGATGGAGATCGCCGGGTCTCTCCTCCACCGACCGCAGGTGTTGTTCCTGGACGAGCCGACGATCGGCCTCGACGTGACGATGCAGAAGCGGATCAGGTCGTTCGTGGCCGAGTACAACCGCCGGCACGGGGCGACCGTGCTTCTCTCCAGCCACTACATGGCCGACGTCCAAGCCCTTTGCCGCCGCGTCATCGTCATCCACCACGGCCGGATCCTCTTCGACGGCGATCTCGCAGCGCTCTCCAACCGGTTCGCGGCGTACAAGACCATCGGGGTGGTCCTCCAGGGCGGGTCCGCCGACCTCTCCGCATATGGGGACGTGATCCACCGAGACGGGGACCGGATCACCTTGCGGGTCCCGAAGGCGGAGACGTCGAGGGTGACCGCCCGGCTCCTGACGGAACACCAGGTCATGGACCTCACCGTCGAGGAACCGCCCATCGAAGACGTGATCGAGCTGGTCTTCGCACAGGAAGATCTGGGGTGATCGGCCCCGGGGTCGGCGCCCGACAGCGATCGACACCCCCGGCTCCGCTGCCCGAGGCCGGTCGGCTCCGGTCGATGCTCGACGTGTACCTCACTTTGATGAAGACGTCGATCATCCGGGGCTTCCAGTACCGGCTCGGCAACTACTTCTACCTGATCGGAATGCTCATCGAGCCGGTTGTCTATCTCGTGGTCTGGTCGACGATCGCCCGCGAGCAGGGCGGATCGGTCGAAGGATTCACGCCCGGTGACTTCGCCGCCTACTACATCGTATGGACGTTGGTCCGTCAGATGAACATCGTGTTCACGCCCTACGGCTGGGAGTGGCGGATCAAGGAGGGGCAGCTCGCCGGACAGCTGCTCCGGCCGCTGCACCCGGTGCACTACGACCTGGCCGACATCGCCGGCTGGAAGTTCGTGGTCATTGTGCTCTGGTTCCCGGTCACGGTCGTTCTGACCCTGCTGTTCCGGCCGGCGCTCAGCCCGACCGCACTCGAGATCGGGGTGTTCGCCGTGGCGATCTGGGGGGCCTATCTGCTGCGGTCGATGAATCAAACGGCGCTGGGATTGATCACGTTCTGGACGACCAGGGCGAGCGCGATGTTCGAGACCTACTTCGTTGCCGAGCTCCTGCTGTCGGGCCGTCTCGTTCCCCTTCAGCTCATGCCACAGTGGGTCCAGAGCCTTGCTGGCGTGCTCCCGTTCAAGTGGACGTTCGGATACCCCATCGAGGCGCTGACGGGCGACCTGTCGACGGCCCAGCTGGTCGGCGGCCTCGGCATGCAGGCGCTGTGGACCCTGGCCGGCTGGTCGCTGGTCACGGTGATGTGGCGGCGGGCCGTGCGCAGGTTCACGTCGGTGGGGAACTGATGGGCCGGCGGCTGGCTGAGGTCCGCCGACTGGAGCCGCTGCGGGCCGGGCGCGTCGCGCTGCTCTTCCTCCGCGTCGGGATCATGAACGAGCTTCAGTACAGGGTGAACTTCTTCATCCACCTGTTCCAGTCACTTCTCTCTCTGGGGACCGGCCTCGTCGTGCTGGCCCTGGTGTTCAGCTACACCACGGAGCTGAACGGCTGGAGCCGGCCGCAGCTCCTGGCTGTGCTGGGCGTGCAGATCCTCATGGGCGGGGTCATCCGTACGGTCATTCAGCCCAACATGACTCAGCTCATGGAAGAGGTACGCGATGGGAAGCTGGACTACCCGCTGATGAAGCCCGAGGATGCCCAGGTCCTGGTGAGCGTACGTCGCGTGCGCATATGGCACGCGGTGGACGTGGTGAGCGGGGGCATCGTCCTGGGCGTGGGGCTCTCCAGTCTCACCGAGAGCATCGGCCTGATCGACGCGCTCGCCTTCGCCGTCGCGATTCTCCTGGGCGGGCTGATGCTCTACTGCTTCTGGTTGATCGTCTCTTGCGTCTCGTTCTGGGTGGTGCGGATGTGGGAGGCGATCGAGCTGTTCGAGGGGCTCTTCCAGACGGGACGATGGCCGGTCGGGATCTACCCCCTTTGGCTGCGCGTCGGGCTCACGTATCTGGTCCCGATCGCCTTCGCGGTGACCGTCCCGGCCGAAGCGGTGACGTCGCGCCTGCACGCTTCGACGCTGCTGGGCGCCTCGGCGTTCGCCGTCGTCCTCTTCACCTTCACGCGGTGGCTCTGGAAGCGGGGGCTCCGCCGGTACTCGGGCGCCTCCGCCTGAGCCTCTGCTTCAGAACACGGTCGAGCAGTAGGGGAGCGGATCCCAGGCGAACATGGCATCGGCTCGGGCCAAGGCGCCGGGTTTCGCCTCGTGCGCCCGGCCTGCCCGAGAGAGCGTCCGGAGTCGCACGCCGCCGAGGTAGGTCGCTCCCAGGTCGGCGGCGTCCACAATGAGGTGAGGGGCTCGATCGGTCGGCCGGCACTGCGCGCCGTCGGGACCTCCCTCGAGCTCGTACCGACCCTCGTTCCAGGGACAAAACGTGTCGCGCACCTCGAGCACCACCTGGTCGGCCGAGCTGTATCGGCGGCCCTCCAGCGCTTTGGGGACGTCGACCAAGCGCAGCCACAGGCCGTCCGCCATCTTCAGGCGGAGCCTTCTCGGCTCGGCGACCATGTGAAGCAGCGGCTCGTCCGCCGGTCGCGGCCACGCCTCGATGTGCTTGATGAGGTCATGGTCGAAGCAATACCGCCACAGGTCCGCATATGCCCCCGGCGTCTCAGCCACGAGCTCCCGGACCTTCAGCACGTTCTCCGGGACGCCCTCGTTCCAGTCGTGCTTGATCCGGTACATGACGTAGCCGTCCGGAGTGCCTTGCGGAGAGCGGTGCAGGAGGTAGAAGAGCGCGCTGGCGCCGTCGCGCCACCGCTCCAGATCGGCGGTGATGGTGTCCCACCAGGTCTTGCTGCGCATCCACATCCCGGGCTGTCCGGTCGCGAATCGCTCGTACACATCCGGGAACACCTCCAGGGCGTCGTCCCTCTCCACCAGGGCCATCCGCCCCCAGGGCTGGTGGGGCCGAGCGAACGCCGCCCGATCCCGTTCGATCCTCAAGTCGGCGGAGTAGGCGGCCAGCCCGTAGCCGAAGCGCCCATAGATGGAGCTCTCGGAGGCCCATAGGCCGGCGATGGCATTTCCGCTGTCCCGGAAGTCGTCCAGCTCCCGGCGCATCAGCATCGTGAGGAGCCCACGCCGGCGGTGCGTGGGGGCGACCCCGACCGCCGTGACGCCCGGCATGGGGAGGCGGCCACCCGGCACGGTGAGGACGAGAGAGAACGCTCCTGCCGTGGCCACGATGTCGTTGCCCTCGAACGCGGCGAGGCTCAGGTCGGGCTCGAACGTGCGCCGGTGGACATCGAGCTCGTCCTCGCGCACTTGGGTCCCGAAGGCACGCTCGACTGCCCGTGCCCAGGTGTCGAACTCCTCGGCGGTGACCGGTCGGATCTCAACGTCCATGTGGTGTCCCGATCCCGATGGTAGGCCGGCCCCCACGGTGAGGCCGGCAAGGAGAGAAGCGGCCCAGAGGGTGCATGGGGCGCGAGAAAGGGTAGCATTCCAACCGATGGAGACGTCGTCGGCTCGAGAGTATGTCTGGCAGGGCCCCGCGGGTCCGTTCACGATCCTGCTGGACGAAGGTGTCTTCGCTCCCACCCAGACCAGCCGTGAGGTGGCGGAGAGCCTCACGGTCCATCCCGGCGAGAGTGTGATCGACGTCGGGAGCGGCTCGGGCGTCCTGTCATTCGTGGCAGCCCGGATGGGAGCGAGCACCGTTTACGGGACCGAGGTCAACGGGCGGGCCGTCCACCTGGCGCGGCGCAACGCCGAGCTTCTGGGCCTCTCGGACAGGGTCGATTTCCGGGAGGGGAGCCTGTTCGAGCCCCTCGATGGGGTTCGAGCCAACGTCATCATCGGAGACGTGTCGGGCGTCCCCGACGATATCGCGGCCATCTCGGACTGGTTCCCCGGCGGATTCAGCGGCGGCCCGACCGGAGCGGAAGTCCCGGTGGCGATGCTCGAGGCCACTCGGTCCCACCTCTTGCCCGGCGGCCGGCTGTATCTGCCCACCGGATCGATCCAGGACGAGGGGGCGGTGTTGCGGGCGGCCCGGGCCATCTTCGGCGAGGGTAGCCTGCGCAAGCTGCGGGAACGGCTGCTTCCTCTGCCGGCGAAGATCACCGACAGTGCGGTGGTCAGGCGACTGATGGATTCAGGCGTGGTCCGGTTCATCCGCCGGGGGAGCCGGCTGCTGTGGGAGCTGCGGGTCTGGGAGTGCACCCTCCCCCAGGCCCGCCTGGGCGACTGAGTCGCCAGCCGCTCCACTCCAACTTGTAGACACCGAGCCTCTTCGTGTGAAGGCGCTACGCGCCGCCTACAGTGGTCCCCGTGGCTGGAACACCTCCCGTCATGAGGAACCCCGACCCTTCCTCCGGGGCGGCGCTCGCGCTTCCAAGTCGGAAGATGCTGGCCGAGGAGATACTGGTCGTCCTCTCTCTGTCCCTTCTGGCCAGCGCCGTGTTCGCCCTCATCGACCTCCTGTCCGCGCCGGTCTCCCGAAGAGTGGCGGTTCGACTCTTCGCCGACGTGCAGCTCGCCAGGCAGCTCGCCTCGATCGTCCTGGACCTGGCTCCCGTCGCCCTGGTCCTCCACCTGGCTCGCCGGACCGGCGAGGGTCTCCGTCCGTTCGGGCTGGCCACGAACACTCTTGGGAGGGATGCGGCGTGGGGCCTGCTGGCCGGCCTCGGGGTCGCCATCGCCGGCCTCGGCGTGTACCTCGCGGGCCTGGCGTTGGACGTGAACCGCTTCGTGGTCCCCGTGCCGCCGCTCGGACACTGGTGGACCGTGCCGATCCTGGTCCTCGGGGCCATGCAGAACGCCCTGCTGGAGGAGGTCGTGGCGGTGGGCTACCTGATCCGGCGCCTGGAGCAAACGGGGTGGTCGGCGCTCGCGGCCGTGGCTACGAGTGCCGTCCTGCGCGGCTCCTACCACCTCTATCAGGGATGGAGCGCGTTCGTGGGGAACCTTGCCCTGGGGCTGGCCTTCGGCTACGCGTTCCAACGATGGCGCCGGACGTGGCCGCTGGTGACCGCCCACTTCGCGGTGGATGTCCTCGCCGGCGTCGCCTACATTGGTCTGCGTGGGCGCTGCTTCCTCGACGTCTGCGTTCCCTGAGCAGCGTGGCGTTCCCAGACTGGGGCGTATGCTCGCTGCGATGGCCGAGACGATGCGGGAGGAGGTGCGGCTTACCCGGTTCAGCCACGGCGCGGGTTGAGCGTGCAAGCTCGCTCCGAGCGACCTGGCCCAGGTCCTGGGCCGCCTGACCCCAACCGAATACCCCGCCGAGGTGCTGGTCTCGCCCGCCACGGGCGACGACGCGGCCGTCTATCTCCTGCCCGGCGGGCAGGCCCTCGTCCAGACGGTCGACTTCTTCACGCCCATCGTGAACGACCCGTTCGACTGGGGCCGGATCGCCGCGGCCAACGCCTTCTCGGACGTCTACGCCATGGGCGGGAGCCCGGCGATGGCCATGAACCTGGTGGCCTGGCCGATCCAGGAACTGCCCCTGGACCTTTTGGCCCGCGTGCTGGAGGGCGGGGCGGCGGTGGCTCGCGAGGCCGGAGTGGTCATCCTGGGCGGCCATTCCATCCACGACCCCGAGCCGAAATACGGCATGGCCGTCACGGGGTTCGTCGACCCTGATCGGATCATCCGGAACTCAACCATTCGACCGGGGGACGTGCTCTTCCTGACCAAGCCGCTCGGGCTCGGCATCATCACGACCGCGGTGAAGCGGGGGGAGGCCTCGCCCGATCAGGTGGGGCTGGCCGTTCAGATGATGACGACCCTCAACGCAGCCGCCGCCGAGGCGATGCTCGAGGCGAGAGCCTCCGCCGCCACGGACGTCACCGGCTTTGGCCTACTCGGCCATCTGCACATCGCGCTTGCGGCCTCCGGGGTCGCCGCGCGGGTGGACGCCGGAGCGGTGCCGCTCTTGCCCGGGACGCTCGATCTCGCCGAGCGAGGCGTTGTTCCCTCCGGGTCCCATTCGAACCACGAGTTCGTGACACCGAACGTGGATTGGGGGACCTTACCTGCACCCGAGCAGCTGATCCTGGCCGACGCCCAGACCTCCGGCGGCCTCCTGATCGCCGTCCCCGAGCGCCGTGCCGATACGCTCCGGGAGGAGCTGTCCCGCCGGGAAGTGACCGCCGCCCAGCTCGGCGCCGTCGAGGAGGGTCCGGCGGGCCGCATCTGGCTCCGGGGCCGTGTCACCGCCTGATCCCGCTCGAAGATCTGCGAATCCGGACTCCCCAACCGCGCTCCGCGATGGTAGATTCTTCGGCCCGATAGGAATGGCCGCTGCCAGGGCAAACGTTGACCAGACCGGAGAATGGAGAGCTCGGAGGTGATCGAGATCCCAGGCGACGTGCGGCAGGCCATGATCGCCCACGCCGTCGAAGGGGTGCCCAAGGAGGCCTGCGGGATCCTGGCAGGCCGAGACGGCCGGGTCGAGCACTTCTACAGGATGCGAAACGCCGATGACAGCCCGGTCACCTATCGGCTCGATCCGACCGAGCAGTTCCGGGTCTTCAATGAGATCGAGGAGAAGGGATGGGATCTGGTGGGGATCTTCCACTCCCACACACACACCGAGGCCTACCCCTCGGAGACCGACAGGGGGCAGGCGTTCTATCCGGAGGCGCACTACGTGCTGGTGTCCCTGGCCGACAGTGCAAACCCGGTGCTCCGGGCGTTCACCATTCGCGACGGGGAGATTCGCGAGGAGGAAGTGAGGATCACGTGAGCGGCACTCTGTTCAACGAGCAGCAAGTCCTGCGGTACTCGAGGCACATCATTCTGCCGAAGATCGGAGCGACCGGCCAGCGCAAGCTGATGGACGCCAAGGTCTTGTGCGTGGGGGCCGGTGGGCTCGGCTCGCCGGCGGCGATGTATCTGGCCGCGGCCGGGGTGGGAACCCTCGGCATCGTGGACTTCGATACGGTCGACCTCACGAACCTCCAGCGCCAGCTCCTCCACGACACCGACGACGTCGGGAGGCCGAAGGTGGACTCGGCAGCGGAGCGCCTGGAGGGGATCAACCCCGAGGTCGCGGTGATCAAGCACAACGCGGTGCTCAACTCGGAGAACGCCTTCGAGATCCTGGGCCAATACGACGTGGTGGTCGACGGATCGGACAACTTTCCCGTGAGGTACCTGGTGAACGACGCAACCCAGATGCTGGGCAAGCCGCTGGTGTACGGGTCGATCTACCAGTTCGACGGCCAGGCCAGCGTCTTCCTCCCCGGCCCCGAGAACCCGTGCTACCGGTGCCTCTTCCCCGAGCCACCTCCTCCCGGGACCGTGCCCTCGTGCGCGGAGGGTGGTGTCTTCGGCGTCCTTCCCGGCATCGTCGGCTCGATCCAGGCCGTCGAGGCGATCAAGCTCATCACCGGGGTGGGCGACCTGCTGGTCGGCAGGCTCTTGCTCTTCAACGCCCTGGACATGGAGTTCACCACCGTCAAGCTGCGGTGGGACCCGGACTGCCCGGTGTGCGGGAAGAGCCCCACCGTCACCGAGCTGGTCGACTACGACCTGTTCTGCGGCCTGGCCCCGGGACAGGCGCCACCTGAGGCGGAGCACGGGGTCAAGACCACCGTGGAAGCCTGATCGAGGAGACGCCCGTGTCGGTGACGGTGAAGATCCCGACCATCCTCCGCCACCACGTGGGCGGCGAGCCCACAGTGCAGGGAGACGGCCGGACGGTGCGCGACCTCCTGGACGACCTGGATCGCCGCTATCCCGGGATCAAGCCCGGCATCTTGAACGATGACGGCGACCTCCATCGCTTCGTCAACCTCTACGTGAACGGCGAAGACGTGCGCTTCAGCGGCTCCTTGGAGACCGAGATCAGGGAGGGCGACACGATCTCCATCCTCCCCGCCGTCGCCGGGGGCTAGCGCCACCAGAGGCAAAGACCGGGGGTGCTACGCTTTCACCCCCTTCCCTACCCAAGGAGTGGCCGATGAGCTCAGCGTTCGAAGCTGTCCGAGGGTTCTACGAGCAGGCGGCGGAGAAGCTCGAGCTCGAGCTGTCACTCAGGGAGGCGCTGTCCACGCCCACCCGCGAGATCACCACCCAGGTGCGAACGCCCATGGACGGTGGAGGATTCAAGGTCTTCAAGGGATACCGAGTTCAGCACAACAATGCCCGGGGACCCTACAAGGGCGGGCTTCGGTTCCATCCGACCGTCAACCTCGACGAGGTTCGGTGCTTCGCGATGCTCATGACCTGGAAGACGGCCCTGATGAACATTCCCTTCGGCGGTGGGAAGGGAGGGATCCAGGTCGAGCCCAAGCTGTTGTCGGAGGCCGAGCTCGAGCGGCTGTCTCGTGGTTTCATGCGGGCCATCGCCGACGTCATCGGGCCGAACGTCGACGTGCCGGCACCCGACATCAACACGAATCCCCAGATCATGGGGTGGATGGCGGATGAATACGCCCGTCGGTACGGTCCTCATCCCGCGGTCATCACCGGCAAGCCCCTCTCGGTGGGAGGATCCCTCGGCAGGGATTCGGCCACCGGGCGCGGGGCGCTGATCTGCCTGGACCATATCGTGCGCGCACGCGGTTGGAATCGCGAGGACACCACCCTCGCCATCGAGGGATACGGAAACGCAGGCTCCTGGCTGGCTGTCCTCGCCGCCGAACTGGGATATCCCATCGTGGCCGTGTCGGACAGCAGGGGGGGGATCCTGGCTCCCGGGGGGTTGCACCCAGAGAAGGTCCTGGTCCACAAGCATGAGACAGGAAGCGTCATCGGGTTCGAGGGCGCGGAGACCATTCGATGCGAGGACATCTTCTCGGTCGATTGTCGGGTCTTCGTGCCGGCCGCGCTCGACGAAAGCGTGAACGAACGAACGGCTCCCCGGATCAAGGCGCAGATCATCCTGGAAGAGGCCAACTACCCGGTCACCACCGAGGCTGAACGCATCCTCGCTGACAGGGGCGCAACCGTCGTTCCCGACATCCTCGCCTCGGGCGGGGGGGTCGCGGTCTCCTATCTCGAATGGGTCCAGGACCTCCAGCGAGAGGCCTGGTCGGAGGAGCGAGTCAACGGCCGGCTGGAGGAGTTCATGGAAGCTGCCACCGGGCAGGTCCTGCGCCGGGCCGAGGCCGAGAGCGTCTCCCTGCGCGAGGCCGCCTACCTGATCGGCGTGGAGCGAGTGGCGGAGGCCGAGAAGGCTCGCGGCTACCGTTAGGCGATGGGCCGGCCCAGGTCGTGTCGGGCGAGCTGCGGGTTTTCCAGACGGGGTGGAGTGAGCTAGGCTTCCTTGTGGTAGGGACCGGAAGGTGGCACCCACGCCCGGCCGGTCGCGGGAGACCGAGTCCTCGCCTGAGAGGAACGACTATCGGGACGCCTGGTCACCTCCTTCCGGTCCCCCACTCCCCTTGATCTTCAGCCCTGGAACGTGAGGCCCGTCCTCGCCTGAGGTCTGTGCGGATTACGCGGGCTGCGTTGCGACCGGGGCGCCCATCACCCCGCCTCCCGGATGGGATCCGGACCCGCACAGATACAGTCCGGCCACGGGCGTCCGATAGGAAGCTGCCCGGGAGGCCGGACGGAGCGAGAAGAGCTGGTCCAGCGACATCTGGTGAACTTACCTCATGAGTTCGGGCAAGATTGTTGTAGCGTGTACGAGGATTGGACGGACGGCCAGGCCATCGAGGCCTCGTGGCGCCACCCCGACATGTTCGCGTTGGTGTTCGAGCGCCATTTCGAAGTCGTCTATAGGTACCTGGTTCGTCGGATCGGGCCCTCCTCGGCCGAGGAGATTGCGGCAGGGACCTTTCTGGAAGCCTTTAGGCGCCGACACCGGTACGATATCAGTCGCGCTAACGCAAGACCGTGGTTATTCGGGATCGCGACGAATCTCCTTCGTCATTACTATCGGGACGAGCAAAGGCGACTCGCGGCCTACTCACGTCTGCGAAGCGACGCCGGAGTTCAACCATCAGATGACGGGGACTTGAAAAACCGCGCTCTTATCTCAGAGGTCGTCAGAATCCTTGCCCGGCTCAAGCGACGAGACCGGGACGTACTCCTCCTCTATGCCTGGGCGGACTTGAGCTATCAGGAAATTAGCGAGGCGCTCTTGCTGCCTGTTGGAACCATCCGGTCGCGTCTACACCGGATACGTCAGCAGATCAGAGAACTGCTGGGGGTCCGAGAGGCAAGTTATTGAGGGAAGGTCGTAATAACCCAGTCAGGAGGCGGCAAAGATGGACGAGCTGGAACTCATACGGCAGATTGGCAGCTCGGAGGGACCTCATGAGGCTAGAGCGAAGGAGCGCACATTGGGCGCCCTGCGCTCAGCTGTTGGATCATCCGATCACCATCGAGCCGCCAAGCGACCGCGGCACGTCAGGGGCTGGCTGCCAGCCCTCGGTGCTGTCTTGGCTATCGGCCTAGTAATCTCACTCATGCCTGTTTTGGGCGGGCGAAGTCAAAATGCGGCGGCCTCTCTTGAGCGCATGGCAGCCATCGCCGCCAGCCAGCTTGGAGCCTCGGTCCGTCCCGGGTCGTATGTGTACACGAAGTCGATTGCGCGTAGCCTTCGGACGGTGGCCCATATAACTTCAGGTCAGACTTGGGCCGTCTTCGCCACTGTGACGCGGGAGGCCTGGATTGGCCCCGATGGGTCCGGGAGAATCATCGAGACCACGACCGACTTGTCTTTCCCCTCGGAAGACGATCGTCAGGCCTGGGAAGCGAGTGGTCGGCCTTCGCTGACGTCCGGGGGAGCTTCATCTGACGAGTCTTACCGTCCCGGACAGCTAACCTTCCTCGATCTCTCGGCGCTCCCGACTAACGATGAACTACTTCGAGATGCCATCGAGGAGCGACGTATCCTTCCTGGGCCCGCCGGCACAGCTGAAACCTTTGATATTCTGGGCGATCTTCTACGAGAGACGCATGCTTCGCCTGCCCTCCGAGCGTCTCTGTTCAGAGTTGCAGCTGGCCTTTCAGGGATTGAGGTTCTGGGCACATTGGAAGACGCGATCGGCCGGCAGGGCGTGGTTGTCGCTTATTCGCAAGGCGAGCTCCGAAGGGAGCTGATCTTCGATCCCGCGACTTCTGCTCTTCTCGGCGAGCAGACCGTCAGAGCAGGCTCAAGGGAGGCAGTCGAATGGGCGGTCTACCTCGATTCTGGAGTAGTGCCATCCACATCAGGGAGACCCGAAGCCCGATGAGTCGGCCAAGTGACATATGACCCCTGCCCGAAGGCGGCGGTTGGGTAGCTTCGCTGTTCAGTTGAAGAGCCTTGTCGCTCTGTCATCCTTGAGACAGCGCGTTGATACACAAGCGCCGAAGACTCCCCAGTCGGGCTAAGTCGATACTGTCGGAAAGCCTCAAGGCTGCTGTGAACGTTCCACTCCGCGAAGGGCTCGGTTTCCAGCAGTCAAGGGAGACTGGCGGGCGGGGATGGGTACTTCAGGCCCGCTTGCGGGGCGGGTCGAAGAAGGGCAGCTCGACGACGGTGGCCGGAACCCTGCTCCGTCGAGCTTCCACCGTCCACTCCGCGGAGAGCTGGGTCCCCGGTTCGGCGTGGGCTGCCGCTACAGAGGCCAGGGCGATGGTCTTCTTCAGCGTGGGACTCCAGGTCGTGCTGGTGGCCCGGCCTACCGGCCGCTTCCCGTTGAAGACGGGGACGTGCGCCCGTGAGGCGCTCGCCGGGATGTCCGGTGGAAGCCCCCGGTCCGAGTACAGGCGCTCGATCCCGTCCCAGTCGAGCTCCAAGCCGACCAGCCGCCGGGCCGGGCCGCCGGCCGCCTGTTCCTTCTGCAGCGCTCGCTTCCCGACGAAATCGGCCTTGTCGAAGGAGACGAAGTGGCCCAGGATCCCCAGCTCGAACGGCGAGTAGACCTGCTCCGGGATGAGGGCGTGCCTAACGCTCGTGTAGTCGACCTCCAGCAGGATCAGCCCCGCTTCGATCCGGGCCACGTCGAGGGCCAGCATCCCGGCCGGTCTGGCTCCGTACGGCCCCCCGGCCTCCATGACCGCGTCCCATAGGTCGACCGCTCGCGCCGCATCGACCCAGAGCTCGTACCCGAGGTCGCCGGTGTATCCGGTCCTGGTCACGTCGAGGTCGATCGTGCCGATCTTGGAGGCGCGGCGCCGGAAGTAGCGTAGATCGCCGAAGTCCTGGCCGGTCGCGGCCTCGACCACGTCGCGGGAGCGCGGACCCTGGAGCGCCAGTGCCGCGAGCGACTCGGTGATCTCCTCGATCTGGACGTCCAACCCGGCCGCGTTCATCCGGAACCATCGAAGAGACGGATCGGCCGCCGTCCATCGATAGGTCGTCTCGTCGAGCCGTGTGATGGTGCCGTCGTCCACCACCTTGCCTTCTTCGTCGCACCAGCACGTGTACCAGACCTGGTTCACCTGGAGCTTGCGGGCGTCGCGGACCGTCACCCGGTCGACCAGGCGCGTGGCGTCGGGCCCCGACACGAGGTATTTGAAGAGAGGGGAGACGTCGATCAGCGCGGCCGCTTCGCGGATCGCGTTGTACTCGATGTCATGGTGGTCGGCGTACACGCTGGCGGCGTAGTAGCCGGCCCACTCGCGCCACTGCATCTTTCGGTTCCACGTCGCAGTTCGCGGGTGAAAGGCCGTACCGACGCTCACGCATCTCCCCTCTGTCAGGTCGTTCGAAGAGTATCGCCGGTCCGGGGAGCCTGTTCCGCGCGGACTACGGAGGATCGACTATTGACTTGGGAAATAGGAAAGAGTACAGAGCGGTCTATGGATCGGTCCCCCGAACCACCGTCGCCGGTCGATAGCCCCGCAGACGACATCACGCTCGTCCTGCCGGAACCGACGCAGCCTGTGGCGCCTGCCTCGCCGCCCCCTCCCCGCCGGTCCCGCCTTTGGGTGGCGGCGCTCATCGTCGGCGTCGTGATCGCGGGGGCCGGTGTTGCCGTGGCTCTTGTCCTCTCGCGGGGCGATCGGGACGAGAGCACGGTGGCCCGGGCCACCACGCCATCACCGTCGCCGTCGCCCACCATCCTCGCGCCGACCGGCCTGACGGCAGAGGCGGGCGCGTTCGGCGTCGAGCTGAGCTGGACCCAGCCACCGGGTGGGGGACAGATCGTGGGATACAGCGTCTACCGCAACGGTGATCTGGCTGGGAGGGCGACGCCTCCGGCGACCACCTTTACCGACGACGAGGTCGATCCAGGCAAGGACTACACGTACGAGCTTGCGGCCACGGGCGTTGGCATCGTGTCGGAGCGCGCCTCCGTGACGGTCAAGACGAAGGTCCCCCCTTTGAGGGCCGCCCGGGTCGAGGGAACGTTCGACGTGAGGGCGAAGCAGGTCTCGCAGTTCGGATATATCGAGGACTTCGAGCCGTTCACACTTGGTTGGAGGTTCAGGCCGAAGTGCGACTCGGGCCCATGCGACATTGTGTGGAGCGATGTGCTGTTCAGGTCATTCCGGGCGACGCTCGACCGAAAGGGCCTCAACTACTCGGGATCGGACAGCGGGAGGTGGACCGGACAGTGCGGGACCGTGACGAACCTCACCGCCACGATGACCATCGAGTTCCGCGTGGTGAAGGCCCGGGGCCGGGGAGGTGAGTGGCGAGCCACAAGGCTCGTGGGAACACTGGTCGAACGCCATCCCTCCATGCTCGGCTGTAGTAGTGGCGGCGCGGACTTCACTATCACCGCGAGGCTTACGAGCGCGTAGCACAACCCGGCCCTTCGGCCGGCAATGCGCCGGAATCTCCCCTGTCCGACGGTCCCGTAGAGTAGGCGGGCTCGGATCCTGCTCTCTCGTGGAGGTTCGGTGGCTGAGCGATACGACGCCATCGTGATCGGCGCAGGCCACAACGGCCTGGTGAGCGCGGCCTATCTGGCACGAGCGGGCCTGAGGACCTTGGTCCTCGAGCGGCGCTATGTCATCGGGGGGGCCGCGGTGACCGAGGAGGTCTTCCCAGGGTTCCGCTTCAGTGTCGCCTCATACGTCGTCAGCCTCCTCCGTCCCGAGATCATCCGGGAGCTCGACCTCCCGAAGCACGGGCTGGAGATCCTGCCCCTGGACGGAACCTTTACTCCTCTCGATGGCGACTACCTGTGGCGGGTCAACGACCACGGCCGGACCATGCGGGAGCTTCGCCGCTGGTCGCGGACCGATGCCGAGGCGTACGAGGAGTACGGCCGACTGATGGTCGACATGGCCCGATTCGTCAAGCCGATCCTGTCGGCGGTTCCGCCGGACCCCGGAAGGCTCGACCCCAGGCAGTGGTTGCCGGTGATCGCCATGGCCGGCCGTTTCCGCCGGCTCTCGGAGCGGCATCAAGCCGTCTTCGTCCAGCTCATGACGATGAGCGCGGCGGACTTCCTCGATCAGTGGTTCGAGACCGATCCGCTCAAGGCCACGATGGCCGCCTCGGGGATCATCGGGACGCTCCAGGGGATCCGGTCTCCCGGGACGGCCTACGTGCTGCTGCACCACTACATGGGCGAGATCGACGGAGCCTTCCGGGCCTGGGGCATCCCTCGCGGCGGGACCGGCGGCGTGAGCGAAGCCATCGCCTCCGCGGCTCGAGCCGCGGGGGCGGAGATCCGTTGCGAGGCTCCGGTGGCCAGGATCGAGGTCCGTGGCGGAAAGGCGAGCGGCGCCGTCCTGGAGTCGGGAGAGGAGATCCGGGCCGACGCCATCCTGTCCAGCGTGGACGCGCGGCGGACCTTCATCGGGATGCTCGAACCCGGAACTCTGGACCCCCGGTTCGAAGCCGAGGTTCGCCGCTACAAGTTCCGCGGCTCCTCCGGCAAGGTGAATCTGGCCCTGGACGGGTTGCCCGACTTCACGTGCCTTCCCGGTCCGGGCGATCACCTTCGGGGGGCCGTCAGCTTCTCGCCGAGCGTGGACTACATGGAGCGCGCCTACGACGACGCCAAATACGGCTGCTTCAGCCACCGCCCCTACATCGACATGGTCATCCCGACCCTGGTCGACCCGTCGATGGCCCCACCCGGGAAGCACGTGATGAGCTGCTTCGTCCAATACGCGCCTTATCACCTGGCCGGGGGCCAGGGGGCCTGGGACGAGCGACGGGATGAGTTCGCCGACACAGTGATCGACACGATCGCGGAACGCGCCCCGAACATCAGGGACCTGATCCTTCACCGGCAGGTCCTGACCCCCCTCGACATGGAGCGGGAGTTCGGCCTGACGGAAGGAAACATCTTCCAGGGAGAGCTCTCCCTCGAGCAGCTGTTCTTCAGCCGGCCTGTTCCGGGGTGGGCCCGGTACCGGACCCCGGTCCGCGGCCTGTGGCTGTGCGGTTCGGCGACCCATCCGGGCGGAGGGATCATGGGCGCGTCGGGCCGGATCGCCGCCCTGGAGCTGCTCAAGTCCCGTCGCCGAAGCCGCCGCGTGGCGTGAGTCCAGGTGGCCGGGCAGGGATGAGGGCCGCCAGCCCGTATGACGCCATCGTCATCGGCGCGGGCCACAACGGCCTGGTCTCCGGAGCGTATCTGGCCCGGGCCGGCCTGCGCGTGCTGATCCTGGAGCGGCGGGACCAGGTCGGGGGAGCTCTCGCCAACGTCCGGCTGGCTCCCGGCATCGAAGCTCCGGCCCTGGCACATACGGTGGGCCGGCTACGGGCTTCCGTGATCCGTGACCTCCGCCTGGCGGAGCATGGCCTGGTCCTGCTCCGTCCGGACGTTCGGGTCTTGGCTCCTCAGCCAGACGGCCGCTCTGTCACCCTGTGGGGCGACCCGGCGCGGACCGCTGAGGGGTTACGCGCCTGGTCGGCCGCGGACTCGGACGCTTACCCGCAGTTCGACCGGAAGGTCCGGTCGTTGGCGAGCTTCCTGGCCCACGTCCAGGCGGCGACCCCTCCCGACCTGAAGAGCATGTCGCTGCCCAACGCGTTGGCGGGCCTGAAGCTGGTGCGGGCCTTACGGGGACTGGGAAGCAGCGCGGCCCGGGAGATCCTGAGGGTGCTGCCCATGGCCGTGGCCGATCTGGTGGGCGAGGCGCTGGAGGCGGATCCGGTGCGGGCGGCCGTCGCGGCCCGGGGCGTTCAGTACACGGCCATGGGACCGTGGTCGGCCGGCACGGCGGCCGTCCTCCTCTTCGACTCGGCGGGAAATGAGGGAGGCGCGGCCGGCCAGGCCACGTTCGTACGGGGCGGCCCCGCAGCCCTCGCCGACGTGCTGGCCCAAGCCGCCCGATCGTTTGGAGCGGAGATCCGGACCGGTGCCGAGGTGATGGCGGTGACCCGCCGCGAGGACCGAGTGACCGGGGTGGCGCTGGCCGGGGGAGAAGAGGTCGCGGCCTCCTTCGTCGCCTCGGCCGTGGACCCCAAGCGCACACTCCTGAAGTTGGTGGATCCGGTAGCCCTCGGGCCGACCCTCGTGTGGCGGGCCGGGAACATCCGGATGCCCGGCGTCGTGGCGAAGGTCAACCTGGCGCTCGATGGGCTGCCCCGCTTCGCCGGAGCCAAGGGGGAAGACGGAGACCGCAGGCTCCGAGGCCGCATCGTCGTGGCCCCCGGCGTGGACTATCTGGAGAGGGCGTTCGATGCCTCGAAGTACGGCGCCACATCGGCCGAGCCAAATCTCGAGGCGAACATACCGACGCTGGTAGATCCGACTTTGGCGCCGGAGGGGAAGCACGCCATGAGCATCTTGGTCCAGTACGCGCCCTATCACAGGAGAGAGGGCGATTGGGACGCCGACCGCGACGCGCTGGGGGACCTGGTGCTGAAGACGCTCGAGACGTACGCCCCCGGGATCGGCGACCTGGTGATCGAGCGCCAGGTTCTGTCCCCTCTGGACCTGGAACGGGAGTACGGGCTGACCGAAGGGCATCCCCTCCACGGCGAGCCTGGCCTCGACCAACTCTTCGCGTGGCGGCCGCTCCTCGGCCACGGCCGCTATCGACTGGGGCTCGAGGGCCTCTATCTGTGCGGCTCCGGAGCCCATCCAGGCGGTGGGGTCACCGGAGGGCCGGGAGCGAACGCGGCCCGCGAGATCCTCGCGGACTGGAAGCGCGGGCCTCGCTAGCTAGAGGGTGTTGCCCGCCGGACTCCTTTCCCCCGCCAAGATGCTCCTTCTCGTCAGAGGGTAGGACCGGATCGCGTCGGGTATAGGAAGGGAGGATCGTCCGGAAGGGGGAGGACAGGATGAAGGACGAACGGATGGGAATGGCCCTCGCGGCGCTTCCCCTCATCGCCGCTCGCGGCGACGCCGCGTTCAGCATTCGTGACGTCGAGCTCCAGTCGATCGTCGGCTACATCCTCATCGGGCTGGTCGTCGGGATCCTCGCTCGGTTCCTCGTGCCCGGGCGCGACCCCATCGGCGTGATCGGCACGATCCTGATCGGGGTGGTCGGCGCGGTCGTCGGAGGATGGCTCGCCGGGAACCTGTTCGAGGAGACCCGGGGCGTCGATTGGATCGCCTCCATCGCCGTGGCGGTCGTGCTGGTGCTCCTCATCAGGTCCGCGACCGGGCGAAGGAGGATCGTCTAGCAGCCTCATGGCCCGGTTCGCCAGGTTCTTGCCCTGGAGTCGGTGGGCCATAGGCCTGTGGGTCTGGCGAAACCGACGGCAGCTTCGGGGCTGGGCGTCATTCGGAGCGGACGCCGTGCCGCGTCTCGTCACAGGGGGTTCCAGCGACGTCCTGGCCGAGGCCCGCCTACGGATCGCCTTGACCCGCGACCCGCTCGCCCGGGGGGCCAGGGATCTGCGTGTCCGCGTCGTGGACGGTGAGGCGATCCTTCGAGGGAGGGTTCCTTCTGCGATCCGTGGGGCGGCCTTCGAGGCCGCCCGGCGTACCAAGGACATCCGTCACGTGCGCGACGAGATCGAGGAACTGCCGGACCGCTCGCGCATGTCGCGCCGCCGCATCCCTACCGCCTGAGCCGAAAGTCGACCGCGGTCCAGACGGGATTGTCGGCGTGCGCTGCGATAATCGGCTTGCCATGCGCTCGAACGACATCCTCGGGGCCATAGGAAACACCCCTCTGGTGGGTATACAGCGCCTGTCTCCCAAGCCTGAGGTTCGGCTGTGGGCGAAGCTGGAGGGGCAGAATCCCACCGGCTCGCTGAAGGATCGCATCGCGCTGGCGATGATCGAGGACGCGGAGCGCGAAGGGAAGCTCGGCCCCACGTCGACGATCCTGGAGCCCACGTCGGGCAACACGGGCATCGCCCTCGCCATGGTGGCCGGGCGCAAGGGCTATCGGTTGACCGTGGTGATCCCCGAGAACGCAAGCGAGGAGCGGGTACGGCTCCTCGAGCTCTACGGAGCGGAGATCGTTCTCACACCCGCCGAGAAGGGAACCAACGGGGCGATCGAGGTCGCGCGGGCCATGGCCAGGGACGAGAAGTACTTCATGCCGTTCCAGTACGGGAACCCGGCCAATCCAAGGGCTCACTACGAGGGCACCGGGGAAGAGATCATCCGAGACCTCCCCGAGGTCACGCACTTCGTGGCCGGGCTGGGTACAGGCGGGACCCTGACCGGCGCCGGTCGCCGGCTGAAGGAGCACAGGGCGGACGTCCAGGTGATCGCGGCAGAGCCCGAGCTGGGAGACCTCGTGTACGGCCTCCGCTCGCTGGACGAAGGGTTCATCCCTCCGATCTTCGACGAGTCCGTGCTCGACAGGAAGTTCCTCGTCTCGTCATCGGATGCCCTGAGGGCGACTCGCGAGCTCACGGAGAAGGAGGGGATCTTCGCGGGGATCTCCTCCGGAGCGGTCCTGCACGTGGCGAAACGGATCGCTGCGACCAGCGATTCAGGTGACGTGGTCTGCCTGCTGCCGGACGGCGGATGGAAATACCTGTCCACGCAGGCCTGGGCTCCCGAGTTGGAGCTCGCGGAGAAGCAGGTCGAGGAGACGCTCTGGTGGTAGCCGCCGCGGGCGGTCGATCGTGAAGCCACTTCGCCAAGAGGAGCGCTTCGGTGGGTGACCCCAGGCCGATCGGCGTGTTCGACTCGGGGGTGGGAGGCCTCACCGTGGTGCGCTCGATCATCGACGAGCTCCCTCGCGAGTCGATCGTGTACTTCGGCGACACCGCCCGCTATCCGTACGGGCCCCGGCAGCTCCAGGAGATCCGGGAGTTCGCCGTTCAGATCGCTCAGCACCTGGTCGAGCGGGACGTCAAGCTGATCGTCGTCGCCTGCAACTCGGCCACGGCGGCGGCGCTCGAGGACGTGGTGGCCATGGTGGCGGTGCCGGTGGTCGGGGTCATCGAGCCGGCAGTTCGAGCGGCCATCAGGGCAACCCTCAACGGCCGGGTCGGGCTCATCGGTACCCAGGCCACCGTGAGGAGCGGGGCATACCAGGAGGCGTTCCGAAGGACGGATGATGACGTCCGAGTCATTGCTCAGGCCTGTCCTTCCTTCGTCGAGTTCGTGGAGCGAGGCGATACGACCAGCCCGGCTCTGATGGAAGCGGCGGCCCAGTACCTCGCCCCTCTCCAGGCAGCCGGCGTGGATACGCTGATCCTGGGATGTACTCACTATCCCTTGCTTCGAGGCGCCATCCACCACGTCATGGGTCCGGGCGTCCTGCTGATCTCCTCGGCGGAGGAGACCGCCGTGGACGTCTACGAAGTGCTCTCTTCGAACCAGCTCCTGGACGAGGGCCCCGGTGTCCCCGAGCACTGGTTCGAGTCCTCGGGAGAGCCGGAACGATTCGCCGCCCTCGGCAGGCGCTTCCTCGGTCCCGAGTTCAGGGGAGCGCTGCGGGTGGCGCTGGAGACGGTGGGGCCCTAGGTGCAGCTCGTGGTGCTGGGCGCCGGAGGAGGATGGGCCAAGCCCGGCGGGGCGGCCTGCGGTTACCTCCTTCAGCACGACGGATTCAACCTCTGGGTCGATGCCGGGACCGGCACCATGGCAAACCTCCAGGAGCACATCGACCTGGTGGATCTCGACGCGGTGGCCATCTCGCATCGCCACTTCGATCACTTCTTGGACATCTACCCCTTCTACCTGTCCCGGGTCTTCGACCCGGATCGCCCCCCTCCGCTGCCGCTGTTCGCCCCGCCCGGGATGTTCGAGCACGCCCTCCAGCTCGAGCAAGGGCTCGCCGATGTCTTCACGCCGCAGGTGATCGAGCCGGGCGCCGGCTTCGAAGCCGGACCGTTCACCGTGCGGACCGCCCGCATGCGCCATCAGGTCCCCACCCTGGGGATGCGGATCGAGTGCGACGGCAGCACCCTGGCCTACAGCGCCGACACCGGCCCGACCGAGGACCTGGTCAACCTGGCGCGGGACGCGGACGTCCTGCTCGCCGAAGCCACCTGGATCGCGCGCCAGGAGGGGTGGGACTTCGTCCACATGACCGCAGGCGAGGCGGGCGAGACAGGCCGGCGTGCGGGGATCCGCAGGCTCGTGCTCACCCACGTCTGGCCCATGAACGATCGGCAGGAGGTCGCCGAGCAGGCCAGCGTGGCATTCGGGGGCTCGATCGACCTTGCGGAGAAAGGCCTCAGGGTTGAGGTCTCGCACGGATCGTGAAGGGGTCCACGTGAGGGAGGCAAGAGTGCGGATCGACGGCAGAGGCCCCCGCGACCTTCGACCCTTGAAGGTCGAGATGGGCTATCTGGAATGGGCGGAAGGCTCCGCGCTGCTGGAGATGGGGAAGACCCGCGTGCTTGCCTCGGCCTCCTTCGAGCCGAAGGTCCCGAAGTTCCTCCAGGGGAAGGACACCGGCTGGGTCACAGCCGAATACGCCATGCTGCCCCGGGCCACCGCCGTCCGGACGCCGCGTGAGGTCCAGGTTGGGCGGCCGTCCGGCCGCACCCAGGAGATCCAGCGACTGGTCGGACGGTCGCTCCGCTCGGTCACGGCCCTGGAGCGGATGGGGGAGTGCACGATCTGGATCGACTGCGACGTTCTCCAGGCCGATGGAGGGACCCGCACGGCGTCCATCACCGCTGGGTACCTGGCACTGGGTCAGGCGGTGAGGCGGCTTGCGGAGTCGGGCATTCTTTCGGGGGAGGTCATGGCCGATTCGGTGGCTGCTGTGAGCGCCGGGATCGTGGGCGACGAGCTGTTGCTGGACCTCTGCTACGAGGAGGACGCCAGAGCCGAGGTGGACTTCAACGTGGTCATGACCGGATCCGGGGGGCTCGTCGAGGTCCAGGGGACCGCCGAAGGTGGGATCTTCTCCCGCGAGCAGCTCGACGCGCTGGTCGGCCTCTCGGCGGAGGGGATCGAGCAGCTCACGGAGTTCCAGCGGCAGTCGCTGGCCGGCTGAGCGAGTGGCCTTCCCTCCGAGGCTCGTCCTTGCCTCCAAGAACCCCGGAAAGATCCGAGAGATCCTGGAGATCTGCCCCGACTGGCCGGTCCAGTGGGTGCTCGGCTCGAGCCTGGCCATCGATCCCGACCCGGGCCACGAAGTGGCGTCGTGGCCCGACGTCGAGGAGAGCGGGACCACGTACCTGGAGAACGCCTTGTTCAAGGCCCGGGCGGCAGGGCGCGCCGTGGGCGCGCCGGCGATCGCGGAAGATTCCGGTATCGAGGTCGACGCCCTCGGTGGCGAGCCGGGACCGCGATCGGCCAGGTACGCAGGGAATGCCGCCGGCGATGAGGAGAACGTCCAGCGGCTGATCGACCGCGTCCGTTCGGTCCCCGAGGAGAGCCGTACCGCTCGATACCGATGCGTCGCCGTGTGCGCCTGGCCAGACGGTCAGGAGGTTTGGGCAGAGGGAACGTGCGAGGGGGAGGTCATCACTGAGCCGAGAGGGAGCGGGGGCTTCGGCTACGACCCGATCTTCGTTCCGCACGACCACCGGCGCACGATGGCAGAGTTGTTCCCGGAGGAGAAGAACGCCATCAGCCACCGAGGCCAGGCGATCCGGGCACTCGGCGACCTTCTGGAGGGCCTCAGTCCCAGACCGTCACGATGACCGCGGCTATCAGGAACCCGACGACGTCGTACCCGATGTTGATGAGGTAGAGGCCCTTCGGTCTGCTCTCGAACGCCATGTTCACCGCAAACGTGGTCAACACGAAGCCGATGGCCGCCACCAAGCCCAGGAGGATCCCGTCACGGAAAGTCTCGGAGCCGGTCTCCTGGGCCAGGAAGGCCAGAGCGAGCGACACGATGAACCAGGCTACGAAGGACAGGAGGTAGAGCGGCGTGGCGTTCGCGCCCGCCTCCGGACGGACACCGGATGCCTCCATCCAGGCTCTGCCGAACAGGGCCGGCGAGTACCAGAGTGCCCCCAGGGCGGAGTAAGCCGCCGCGGCGACCAGCACGGCCAGATAGTTGATGTCACCGAAGCTGTCCAGGGACATGGGGTCTTCCCCTTCCCTCGAATCTCCGCCGAGTGCTGGCGGAATCCTATGACAGGCAAGCCCCCCGGGTCCGCTATGCTGGCCGATCGCAGTGCGGGGGACGGAGGGTGAGAGAGGGAGGCAATGGCCGAGAAGACTGAGGAGACGGCTCGGGAACTCGCCAACAGGTACTGGGAGGGCCTGCTCGGCCTCGATCCACTTCTGGCCACGCTGGTCGGAGACGAACGCTTCGACGACCAGCTGCCCGACCCCAGCGAGGCGGGGCTGGCCCGCCGCAAGGACTTCAACGAAGGCGCCCTGGGCGATCTGAGCAAGCTGGAACGATCAGACCTGGACCTGGATCTGCGGACAACGCTGGACATCCTCGAGGCCGCCGCCCGTCGCGAACTGGACACCATCGAGTACAGGCTCGATCGCCTCCAGGCCGTCACGCACCTCTTCGGACCGGGCAACCTGCTGGCCGAGCTCGGGTCGCTCCAGCGGGCGGATACGCCTGAGCGGCTGGAGAAGTACGTCGCCAGGCTTTCCGCCTTCCCGGAGTATCTGGGTGCGGTCGGAGAGATCGCCGAGGAGGGGGCCAAGGCCGGGCAAACTGCGCCTGCGCTCGTGGTTGATCGGTCCATCGCTCAGGTGGAGCGGCTCCTGGAACTCGCCCCCGAGGACTCTCCGGGGGTCGCTCCCATCCCCGAGGATCGCGTGGACGATCGGGATCGCGTTGCCGGCGTGTTGAGGAACACGGTATGGCCTGCCTTCCGACGCTATCTGGACGCGCTGCGCGCCTACAGGCCATCGGCCAGGGAATCGATCGGCCTGCTGCACCTGCCCAACGGCGAGGCGATGTACGCGTCGCAGATCCGTTCCTACACCACGCTTCCCCTGGAGGCCCAACCGGTCCACGACACGGGGAGGGAGCAGCTGGCCGGGATCCAGGACGAGCGCCGCACCATCGCGCAGCGACTCGGGCACTCCGACGCCCCCTCGGCGCTGGCCGTGCACACGGCGAGCGGGAAGAACACCGCGGAGTCGAGGGAGGCTCTGATCCGCCTCGTGGAGGAGCAGGTCCGGACGAGCTGGGACGCGGCTCCACTGTTCTTCGGACGGCTCCCCAAGGCCAACTGCGAGGTCAAGACGGTCGAGGAGTACCGGGAGAAGGACGTTCCCGCCGCCTTCTACTTCCCACCCAGCGCCGACGGTTCTCGGCAGGGGATCTACTACATCAACGCGGGAGATCTTCCCCAGCGGCCCCTGCACCAGCTCGCCAGCATCACCTATCACGAAGCCAACCCGGGCCACCACTTCCAGATCTCCATCGAACAGGAATTCACGGACCGGCTTCCACTCCGGCGGTTCGGTGGACTCCTCGCGGGAAGCGCGTTCATCGAGGGCTGGGGCCTCTACTGCGAACGGCTGGCCGAGGAGATGGGACTCTACGCCGATGACTACGAGCGGCTCGGCATGCTCGACGCGCAGGGTTGGCGGGCAGCCCGGCTGATCGTGGACACCGGGATCCATGCCCTGGGTTGGGACCGGGAACGAGCCATCGCCCAGCTCGTCGAGGCCGGCCCTCCGCGCCAGGCCGCGGAGATCGAAGTCGACAGGTACATCGCCTGGCCGGGGCAGGCCCTCTCGTACATGATCGGGCAGCTCGAGATCAGCCGGTTGCGCCGCGAAGCGGAAGAAAGGGAAGGCCCCAGGTTCTCGCTTCCCGACTTCCACGACGGGCTCCTGGCGATGGGGTCGCTTCCTCTCCAGGCCCTGAGACGGGAGCTGGAAGCGGCGTCCTAGCTCTCGCGGTTCCTCTGCACGCGCTCGGGTGTGCCGCGGTCGGCCCCCTCGTTCAAGGTCCTGGTCTGCTCGGACTCCGAGATTCCGCGAAGCGTCTCGCCGACCTCTCGCCTGCTTGCGTCCGCCCAGGCCACGTCGCCGAGGGACAGGATGCCCACCAGCTGGTCGCTCTTCATGACGGGAAGGCGTCTGATCCGGTGCTTCTCCATGAGCTCCCGCGCCTCCGACAACTTCGTATCAGGAGTGACGGTGACGGGAGATCTCGTGGCGATGTCGCCCACCCTCACCTCGATGGGATTCTGTCGATCTGCCAGTACCCGAACAACGAGGTCCCGGTCGGTGACCAGTCCGACAAGCTCGGCATCCTTCACTACCGGCAGGACACCGACGTCCTCCGACCTCATCAGGCCGGCGGCGTCCTGGGCGTTCATGTCCGGCGAGATGGTCTGTGGCGACTCGGTCATGGCGTGTCTCACCAGGATCGACATGGTTACCTCCCTCGTGCCGTTGGTCGAACTGTTGTTACCCGGCGGGAAGGGTCGTTACGCGCATAGGCCATCCTCGCGGAGGGCTTCCGGGGCTTTCATGGCTGGGGGCGGTTTGGCGTAGGAAGGCAAGCACACGGGTATAGGTGGGTGGTGCCTGATCCATCCTTCGAAGGGCGCGTGGTCGACGAGGAGACCTTCCTGTGCATCCTGGGGGAAGCCATCGATGCGCTGGAAGGCCATGAGCTCCCGTACGTGTTCATCGGAGGGATCGCCTCGGCGCTGCACGGGCGCCCCAGGTGGACCCGCGATCTCGACCTGTTCGTGAGGCCGGAGGACGCCAGGCCAACCCTCGATGCTCTGGTGGGTGCCGGCTTCTCCACGCAGCAGACCGATCCCTTCTGGCTCTTCAAGGCGATCAAGCAAGGCGTCCTCGTGGACATCATCTTTCGCTCCACGGGGGACATCTATCTCGACGACGAGATGCTCTCCCGCTCAACGATCAAGGAGTTCAAGGGTCGGCGGCTCCGGGTGGTGTCCCCGGAGGACCTGCTGGTCATCAAGGCCGTCGTCCACGATGAGAAGACCCCTCGGCATTGGTACGACGCTCTGGGGATCCTCGCCCACTCGGAGCTGGACTGGGAGTACCTGATGCGCCGGGCGAGGCGGGCGGCCCGCAGGGTGCTGAGCCTCCTCCTGTACGCCCAGTCCAACGACCTCCTGGTCCCCCATTCCGTGGTCCAGGAGCTGTTCGCGATGGTGTCGGAGTCCGGAGAGAACACGAGGTCCGCCTGATGGCGGTGACCGGGCGCGAACCGGATCAATACTTGATCGAGCGCGTGCGCGAGGCTCTCGCCGAGGATCCTCGTGTTGGGGAGCTCTACGTTCAGGTGACCATCGCCGGCGGCAAGGTGTTCCTGGCCGGCAGCGTGGCCACCGCCGAACGGCAGAAGGCGATCTCGGGCCTGGTTCAGGAGCTTCTGCCGGACCACGAGGTCCACAACCTGACCACCGTGAGCCCCCTGTCGGATCCGGAAGAGACGGAGGATCTCTCATGATTCGGATCGCCGGGACGGGCGACCTGCACTTCGGCACCGATTCGGCGGGGACCTTCAGGCCCCACATGGAGGGGCTCCCCGCGCTGGCCGACCTGTTGCTGGTCGCCGGCGACCTCACGCGGATAGGCGAGCTGAGCGAGGCCGAAGCCCTGGCCGAGGAGTTGGCGAACCCGCCTGTGCCGATGGTGGCCGTCCTGGGCAATCACGACTACCACTCGGGGCAAGAAGGATTCATCCGGGACCGGTTGGAGAGGGCCGGGGTGCGTGTGCTCGAGGGCGAGGCCGAGGTCGTCGAGATCGACGGGACCAGCGTGGGGATCGTCGGTGCGAAGGGGTTCGGAGGGGGCTTCGCGGGAGCTTGTGGAAGCGACTTCGGCGAGCCAGAGATGAAAGCGTTCGTCCGCCACACGAAGGCGGTGTCCGCGCGACTCGAGGAGCTGCTGAGCCAACTCCGGGCGGACATCCGGATCGTGCTCCTCCACTACTCGCCCATCGAGGGGACCCTCCAGGGAGAACGGCTGGAGATCTACCCGTTCCTCGGGAGCTACCTCCTGGCAGAGGCGGTCGACCGATGGGGGGCGGACCTCGTCTTTCACGGCCACGCGCATCGCGGGGTGGAGAAGGGCGTCACCCCGGGCGGGATCCACGTGCGAAACGTTGCCCAGCCTGTCATCAACCATGCGTACAAGGTGTACAGCCTGGCTGGCGACGAGCGCTCTCCGGCCGAAGCCATCCGTCCCGGGACACCTCGATAGACGTGGCTGCGGCGCGGCGACTCCCGAGGAACGCGGACGGCGCCCTGGAGGCAGCTCTCCTCCTCGTCCTCCACCGGCGTCCGGCCGCGTAGAGAGGTCGCGCCGGGCGGCTTCAGGACGCTCGCCGAATGGACGATTTCCTAGCAGAGGGTGCTGCACCCGCTCGAGCAGGTGGTGGCCGGAGAGGAAAGGCCCGACGTTCACATGGCAAGCCGCGAAGCCGTAGCTCCTCCCGGCTCGGGAGTGACGCTGGCAGAGATGGTCGCGCGAGACGCCGCGATCGCCGTCTTGTTGCGCCAGCTTTCGAGCGGCCTCTCCGCGTATCGCCTGTTCCCGGGTGATCTCCGGCAGCCGAGCTTCGTGGCGGCCGTCGAGCGGATCCGAGCCGCCGCCGAGAAGGCCCTGCACTGGGGACCCGTGGAGACGGAGATCCTGGGAGGGACCCACTTCCGGACGGCCTCAGGCCCGGTGGCGCCGGACGAGCGCATCGAGCGGCTGGCCCTTGCCTGCTACCAGCACCGCGTGGAACGACTGTCCGTGAAGGCGGCCCCCGACCCCCACGATCTCGCCGTGCTGTATGAAGCGCTGTCTTCCGCAGCGGTCGAAGATGGGACCGGGTCGAACATCGGCGCGTCCCTTCGGGTGGCCGGAGTCACATCCATCGGCGTCAGCGATGTCGGTCCCCAGGCGACCCAGGCTGGGGGAGACGAGTTCGGACCGTCCGCAGAGCAGCGAGCCCTGTGGAACAGGCTGGAGGACCCTGAAGCGTTCGCCGAGGACCTCCTCGACGAGGAGCTGGTCGAATCCTTCCTCGAACAGGCGGAGGCGGTCTTCCGCCGCCTCCAGCAGCTGGTGGCGCTCCTTCCCGAGAAGCAGGCGAAGGGGTTCGAGCTGTATCGCCGGCTGCACGAGGTAGTGGCCAACCTACCCCCGGCGGTCCGCCGCGCCGTCGCGTCCCTCCTCGTCGAACGAGCCGCAGAAGATCCGCTGGCCGAGCGGTTCGTCGGAACCCTGACGGACGCCGATCTGGCTCGGATGCTCGTGGACCTCGGCGTGGATGGAGGGCCCAATCCACTGGACCTGGCAAACCGTTTGGTGACCATCGGAGCCCGCCGCGAAGACCTCGTGGACCTCACGATGGCCCTGCTGGCCGGTCAGGAAGAGGGGGGAACGATCCTGGTCGGCTTGGAGCGGGTCGGCATCACGGTGACCCCGCGGGCGGCAGGCTCCAGGGTTGCGGACACCGTGTCCGACCTGGTCGCGCGCGGGCTGCTCGGCATGGGACAGGATGACATCCGCGCCATCCGGGAGGTCTTTCCTTCCTCCGAAGACGACGAGCGACAGCTGGCCCTGGAGGCCTTCCGTGACTACCTGAGCATCGTCGCCGACCTGGAGCAGCTCGGCGAGGTGCTGACGATCTGGCTGCGCGAGGTCACGGAGGCACTGAAGGCCAGAGATGGAGACCAGGTCGCCCGGCTGATCCACGTCCTCGAGTTCAACCAGCCAGGCGAGGCGCTGGCTGCGGAGAAGCAGTCGATGGTCGAGGCCTTTCGTCGCCGGGTTCTTGACCGGGAGTTGCTGGCTGAGCTGATCACTTCGGCAGATGAAGACGCCGCCTCCACGCTTCCACTCCTCGAGCACTTCGGAGAGGTCGCTGTGGAATGCCTGTTGGTGGACCTGGCCGAGGAGCAGGAGCAGGGGCGACGAGCCCTTCTGTTGAACGTGCTCTCGGAGCTGGCCCGGACTCACCGCGGACCGGTAACGAAGCGCCTGTCGGATCTGCGGTGGTACGTGGCCCGCAACGCCGTCACCATCTTGTACCGGTCGGGCGGATCCGAGGTGGTGCGCACCCTCGTCGAGGCGTCGAGACACCCGCATGCGGTCGTCCGCCGGGAAGCGGTGACGGGGCTGCTCGAGGTGGCCGGCCTGAGTTCCATCCCGGAGCTGCTGCGGCTTGCCGCCGACCCAGATGGCTCGGTTCGTGCCTCCGTGCTGAGAGGCCTGGGAGGAATGATCTCGCCCGATGCGTGCGCGGCACTCGGCAAGCTGGCCGCCGAGCTTTCAGCCCCGGCAGACCGGCGCCGCGCGCTGGAGGAGCTGGCGCACCATCCCACCCGAGAGGCCACCGAGATCCTCCAGGGGCTGGCCTCACGAAACGGCCCTCGCCTGCCGTGGAGGCTTCGGCGATACGCAAAGGCTTTGCTCCGAGAACGCCGGGAGGGATTGCTATGAGCCTCGGCACGGGGACCGTCTCGGTGTCGCGGCAAGCCCTTCAGGACGCCAGCCAGTTCCTTCGAGCCCTCTCCTCGGCCCGGCAGGTCTACAGTCTCTATCCGGCGGGCCATCCGAACCGTCAGCAAGCCGTCCAGGCGACCCTCGAGGCCACGACCGGCTTGCGCTCCAGCCTGCGCTCCGATCCGGTGCTCTTCGTCGTTCGCCACGCCGTGTACCTGGGATCCGTCCTTCTTCCGAGGGACTCGCTGACCCGGTACGGGCTGGTGGATGCCTTCGAGAAGGCCGGCATCGAGGCGGTGGAAGTTCTCCCCGTGGTCACAGCGGAGGACCTGGACGTCCTCATCCGAATGCTCCTGGGCGAGGTCGCGCTGGACAAGGAGTCGCCGGGGCTGGCCATCAATCGGGTACGGCCGGAGATCGATCCGCAGGACGACGAAGAGGAACGCATGTCCGACATGCGGCGCAGCTACGCATTGGGCCTGGAGGTGCTCCGCCACAC
>JBOGVA010000040.1:0-15303 GCA_050692195.1 Actinomycetota bacterium
GACGACGGGGACGGGCGCTGGCACGTCCGCGGCGGGCGGCGGTTCGGCCGGAACGGGCGCCGGAACGGTCGCCGGCGGCGGGTCCGGTGGCTCCGGAACGACGGGCGCCGGCGCATCCGCCGGCGGCGACACCACCGGAGTGACCGCCTCCACGATCAAGATCGGCATCCACGCCCCGCTCACCGGTGCCGCCCCCCTCAAGGCGAGCTCGTTCGAGGCCGGCAAGGACCTGTACTGGGCCCGGGGGAACGGCGGGAAGGCCGTCTCCATCTACGGACGCCGGGTGCTCGTCGAGTTTCGCGACGACCAGTACAACCCCTCCCACGCCCAACAGGTCTGCCAGGAGATGGTGGAGAGGGAGAAGGTGTTCCTGCTCATCGGCGGGGGGGGAACCGATCAGATCCAGGCCTGCGCGCAGTACGCCGAGCGCGTGGGCGTCCCCTATCTGTCGGGCGGGGTCACCGAGGTGGGGCTCCGGAGCCTGGCCTTCTACTTCGCCGCGTCGATGTCCTACCCCGAGCAATCCCGCACCCTGGCCAGCTACATCCGGAAGGTCCTCAAGGTGCGGGACGCATCTCGGGTGGCCATGGTGGCCACCGACACGGCGAACTTCGACGACGCGGTCTCCGCCTTCACCCAGGCGTTCCCCGGAGTCCAGGTGTTCCGGCCCGGGAAGAACGAGCGAGGATGGAGCGTCGCTCAGAACCTGTGCACCGCCACCCAGAAGAACTACGACGTGGTTTTCCCCCTGACCGCGCCGACCTACTACCTGGAGCTGGCCAAGGCCGCGCAGTGTCACCCCCGGTACGTGGGCGTGGGGATCACCATGGGCCTCGACCAGGTCGCCTCGACCGGGTGCGAGGGCGACCGGGCCACCGAGGGAGCGCGGTTCTTCTCTCCCGCGCCAGCGTTCCACAACTCGGACACCTACGACCGGGGCTTCCGGGCGGCGGGTGGGAAGGACGACATCGAATGGCTCCTGTGGGGTCTGTCGAAGTCACTCCATCAGCTGTTCCTGAAAGCGGGCAAGAACCTGTCCCGCGAGGGCTTCGTCAACTCGACCGCTCGGGCCAGCGTGCGCTCCGGGGTGTTCCCCGACGCTCGGTTCTCTCCACAGGACCACTTCGGGGCGCTCAACTTCAGCGTCCTCGAGAACGTGTGCGGGCGTCGGGGCAACCAGGCCGGCTACTACGTGACCGAGCGAGCCTTCGTGAGCGGGTTCTAGGAAGCCGCGGGAGCGGCGGGAGGGACGGGTGCGGCAGTTCCTGGTGATCGGCCTGTTCACCGGAGCGATCTACGGGCTTCTGGCCGTCGGTCTCGTGCTCGTGTACAAGGGCGCCCGCGTCTTCAACTTCGCTCAGGGCGAGTTCGGGACGGTGGCGGCCTACGTGGTGTGGGCCCTGGTCACCCAGCTCGAGGTTCCGTACGCGGCGGCCGTGGCGGTCGGGTTGGTGGCCGCCGTCGTGTTGGGCCTGATCGTCGAGCGGCTGGTGGTCCGGCCGCTGTTCCAGTCATCGCGGGTCACCCTGCTGGTGGCGACGGTCGGGGTGGCGCTGTTCATCATCGGCGCGATGTTCGTGCTCGGGAAGCCAGAGGCCCGGGTCCTGCCCCCGGCGGTGGGTGGCCGCGCCCTCAACATCCTGGACACGGCGATCCAGCCGCAGCAGATCCTGGCCGTCCTGATCCTCTGCGTCCTGGCCGCCGCCCTGTGGCTGTTCTTCTCTCGTACGAACATGGGACTGGCCGTCCTGGCGACCTCACAGGACCCCCTGGCGACACAGATCGTGGGGATCGGCCTCCCGTCGATGTCCCGCTTCATCTGGGGGTTCGCCGCCCTGCTCGGAGGCATCGCCGGCATCGTGGCCGCACCGATCAGCTTCGTCACCCCCGGCTTCATGACCACGACGTGGCTGGTGCCCGCGTTCGCCGCGGCCATCCTGGGCGGGATGACCAGTCTGCCGGGGGCGTTCATCGCGGGTGAGCTGGTGGGGGTGGCCCAGAACCTGGGGATCTACTTCCTGGGACAGCGCCTGGCGTTGCCGGGGCCCTCCGAGCTCACCGTGTTCGCGCTCCTGCTCCTGGTTCTCCTGATCAGGCCGCAGGGACTCCTGGGAAAGGAAGCCTAGGTGGCCACCAGGAGCGCGCGGGTCGGCGACGACCCCCCGGCGGATCGCGGGGAGGAGACGCACGATACCGCCGAGGTGGTCACGGTCCCCGAGTCCGGGGACGCGCCCACGGTCACCCGGTCGCCGCAAACCGGGAGGCTCCCTTCCCAGCGCCCCCCGGGGCGGTCACCGCCAGTCAGCGCGCCCCGGGACGATGCCGCTGCCCATGCGCCCCGCCTCTCGCGCGCCGGCCTCGCCGCCCGCGCGGCGGTGGCCGCACTGATCGCGGCGGGAGTACTGCTCCTCCCGATCCCGCTCGACAACGTGTGGCGCAGTCGCATGGCCCTGGCGGTGATCTTCGCCGTCATCGGGCTGTCGGTGAACGTCATCACCGGGCACGCCGGCCAGATCTCCCTCGGTCATCAGGCGTTCGTGGGCATCGGCGCGTTCATGTCGGCGTACGTGGTGGCCCGGTTCAACTTCGTGGCAGGGTTCGTGGCCGCCGGGCTCACGGGCGCCCTCCTTGCCCTGGTGCTCGGCCTGGTGGCCCTGCGGATCCGGGGCCTGTACCTGGCCCTCATCACGCTGGCGTTCGGACTGATGGCCGAGAACACCATCTTCGGCATCCGGGGGTTCACGGGTGGAGGTGCGGGCGCGCCCGCCCCGCGGCCGGCGCTGTTCCAGTCGGACCTCGCCTACGTCTACCTCTGCCTGGCCGTGCTGGCGGCCTGTCTCCTCGTGGACTGGAGGCTCCTGAGCAGCAAAGCGGGGCGAGCCATCGTGGCCCTCAGGAACGACGAGCGGGTGGCCGCCACGCTGGGCATCAACGTCACCGGGTTCAAGCTCCTGGCCTTCGTGGTGGGGGGACTCATCGCGGGAATGGCCGGGTCGCTGTTCGCCCACTGGAACCAGTTCGTTCAAGCGGAAGACTTCGAGCTCCGCAGAGCCCTGATATGGGTGCTCATGGCGGTGGTCGGTGGGCTGGGCTCGCGGGCCGGCGTGGTCATCGGGTCGGCCTTTTTCGCCCTCTTCGACTTCGTGGTTGCGGACATCGCCGGGGGAAGTACGTGGACCCTGCCGCTTGTCGGTGACGTCCTGGTCATCATCCTGGCCCCGCTGTTCGGGGCGTTCCTCCTGCTGCTGACGCTGACCCTGTACCCGGGCGGCATCGGCCAGCAGCTCTTGCCGATCCGCCGCTGGCTGGCCGGCGGGCCGTTCCTGGAGCGGGGGCATCGGCGCGGAAAGAAAGAGCGGAGAGAGAGGGGCTGATGGCGCAGGCGCTCGAGGTTCGCGATCTCTCGATCCGGTTCGGTGGTCTGCAGGCGCTGGACGACGTGACCCTCGACGTCGGTGAGTGGGAGATCGTCGGGCTGATCGGCCCGAACGGCGCCGGGAAGACCACCCTCTTCAACTGCTTGACCGGGATCTACCGGCCGGACAAGGGAACCGTGAAGTACCGCGCCAACGACATCACTCGGACCGCCACTCACCGCCGCGCGTCCATGGGCATCGGCCGGACGTGGCAGAACCTCGGGGTCATCCGCTCCCTCACGGTCATGGAGAACGTGATGACCGCGCAGCACGCTCACGTCCGGTACGGAGCGTTCTCCGGCCTCCTGGGGTCCCCCGCCTCGTTCCTGGAGGAACGCGAGCTGCGGGCGAACGCCCGCGAGATCCTGGACTTCCTGGGGCTCCCGCATCTCGCCGACGAGCCCGTGGGTGGGCTCCCGTACGGGATCCAGAAGCTCTGCGACATGGCCATGGCCCTGGCCACCGACCCCGACGTGCTGCTGCTCGACGAGCCGTCCTCGGGAATGGGGCCGGAAGAGGCCAACCGCCTGGGAGAGACCCTCCAGTTCCTGAGGGACTCCCTGAACCTCACCATCCTGATGATCGAGCACCACGTTCCCCTGGTCGTGGGGGTGTGCGACTACGTGTACGTGCTGAACTTCGGGAAGCTCCTGGCCAAGGGGTTGCCGTCTGAGATCCAGCGGCATCCCGAAGTGGTGGCGGCGTATCTCGGAGAGGAATCAGATGTCGCTTCTTGAGGTCGAGGACCTCCGCACGGGCTACGGAGCCATCCCGGTGCTGCACGGCGTGGACCTCCGGGTCGACGAGGGCGCCACCGCCGTCA
Source organism: Actinomycetota bacterium (assembly GCA_050692195.1). Lineage (GTDB taxonomy): Bacteria > Actinomycetota > UBA4738 > UBA4738 > UBA4738 > JBOGVA01. The sequence goes on from JBOGVA010000040.1 coordinate 4,240, forward strand.
TCATGGGGCTGAACGGCGCCGGGAAGTCCACCACGCTCCTGTCCATCGCCGGGCTGCTCCGGCCGTGGAGCGGGCGAGTGGTCTACGACGGCAAGCCCGTCACCCGACACGATGCTCGGAGCCTGGTGCGGAAGGGACTGGTCCTGGTTCCGGAGGGCCGCCACGTGTTCCACGGCCTGACCGTGGAACACAACCTGCGCCTCGGGGCCTGGTCGCGCCGCCGCGACCGCCACCTGGTGAAGAGGAACCTGAAACGCGCCTTCGAGATCTTCCCCCAGCTCGGAGAGCGGCGGGACCAGGCCGCCGGGACCCTGTCGGGCGGCGAGCAGCAGATGCTGGCCATCGCCAGAGGACTCATGGCAAGCCCACGGCTGCTGCTCATCGACGAGGCGTCGCTGGGCCTTTCCCCCAAGCTCGCCCAAGAGGTGTTCGACACCATCCGGCGGATCAACGAGGAGGGCGTGACGGTCCTCCTGGTCGAGCAGAACGCCGGTGTGCTGCGCCTTGCCAGCCGGGCCTTCGTGATGGACAAGGGAAGGATCCTCCACGAGGGGGCAGGCACGGACATCCTCAAGCAGGGCGAGCTCCGGCGAGCGTATCTGGGAGCACCGGCCTAGGCGCGCCCCCGGTCCCGTCCCCGCCACCCTCCTGCGGGGGATCTCGCCACCGTCGCTAGGAGCGAGCGACCTCCGCGATGACGGCCCCGGCGTCCGCCGGCTTGCACACCCTGCACGGTGTCAGCCCCTTGGCCTGCGCCGCCGCCAGGGACATCTCGTCGAGGTCCGACTTGTCCTTGACCAGCCGACAGTCGGGCCGATGGAAGGTGGACTTCCCCGCCACCACCTTCCCGTCGGCGGATCCATCCTGCGCCGTGGCCTGAACGAGCGGGCGGATGGCCTGGCCGATCTGCTCGGCGAGGTTGATCCGCTCCGCCCGGACCTGGGCCAAGACCAAGAGGCCCACGCCGAACAGGACCAGGGCCACTCCTCCGGCGCCGCCGGACACGATGTACGGGAGCTGGCAGTCGGGACAGGCTTCCCTGGCCATGCCGTTCCATCCCAGGGCGATGACGATGAACCCCGCGACGCAGAACAACAGGCCGAGCAACCGTCCGTAGCGGACCCGAAGATCGGGCTGCCCCATCTCGCCTCCAAGGTGAGGGAACTGCCTGCCCTAGTATTCCCCACCCGAAGCCCGGATACCTCTCCCGCTCAGGCGGTCGGCGCCTAGCCGTCGCCGTCCTTGTCGGGCAGCTTCTTCACCTCGCTGGCCACCACCTCCATCACCGACCTTCCGCCCCCCTGTCCCCGGAAGAACCTCCGGACCAGGTGCCCTCGGACCATGACCGCATCGCCTTTGGTCAGGCGCTCGCAGCCGCGACGGGCCCTGGCGTCCCAGGCCATGACCGGGAGGGGGAGGAGGCGCTTTCCGGCCTCGGGGACCTGGAGGCGGAGCCTGGCCACCTTGTCGCCCGAGGGCATCTCCAGGACCTCGGGGTCCGCGGAGAGCCGACCGGCGAGCACGACCACGTTGACCGTGACCATGCGCCACCTCCCTTCCGCGGCCATCGTAGGGGCCCCCACCGACATGGCTCGGTCCGTCCGCCTCGATAGACTGCTGGGGTGGGCATCACCTTCCAGGCCGCCGATGGTATCCAGGCGATCGATACCGTCATGGGCGGGCGGGAGCGGGTGACGTCCGCCTACCTGGTGGATGCGGCCGAGCCGGCCCTGGTGGAGACGGGACCCAGCACGTCGCGCGACGCCGTGATCGAGGGGCTCCGGGACCTGGGGATCGGGCCAACCGACCTCGCTCACATCGTGGTGACCCACATCCACCTCGACCATGCCGGGGGGGCGGGGGGCCTGGCGCCCCATTTCCCCCAAGCGACCGTCTGGGTGCACGAGCGGGGGGCTGCCCATCTCGCCGACCCGACGAAACTGGTGGCCAGCGCGGCCCGGGTCTACGGCAGCGAGGAGCGGCTGCGAGAGCTCTTCGGACCGGTGGATCCCCTTCCCGCCGACCGGATGCGCTCGCTATCCGACGGGGACCGCGTGCCTCTGGGGGACCGCCACATCGAGGCGCTCCACACGCCCGGCCACGCGAGCCACCACGTGGCCCTGGCGGACTCGAGGTCCGGCGGCGTGTTCGTCGGCGACGCACTGGGAGTGTTCCTGCCCGACGTGCGCATCCTGCGCCCCGCGATGCCCCCGCCCGAGTTCGACCTGGAGTTGGCGGTGGCCAGCGTGGAACGGATCGCCGCCCGCCAACCCCCGCTCATCCTCTTCAGCCACTTTGGACCAGCCAAGGAGGTCCCCCACCTCTGCCAGCTCGCGATCCACCGGATGCGGAAGTGGACCGAGGCCGTCGAGGAAGCCCTCCAGGAGACGGAAGACCTCACCGAGATCGTGCGGATGCTTCGGGCGCGGACGCTGTCGGAGATCAGTCCCGCCGACCAACCGCGGCACGACGCCCTGGAGGATCGGTATGAGCTCGCGTCGAGCTACGAGATGAACGCCATGGGACTCGTCCGTTACGTCCGCAAGCGCGCCGAGGCTCGAGCCGGCGGTACGTAGCCCTCTCCGGGAACGACCTGTCAGCCCCCCGAAGCGGCCTCGCGCGTGTCGCCGAACCCCTGCCGAGACGATCTCCCCGGCGATGCCGCCGGCTCCGGCAGCTCCAGAACGTAACCGTATCCCCGCCGGTTGGTGATCAGGGGACGGAGGCGATCCTGATCGCCGATCAGCTTCCGGAGCCGATAGACGTGGCGATGCACGTCCTCCGTCGTGGCCGGACCCTCCTCTGGCCACAGCCGCCGCCGCAACGCTTCTGCCGGAACGGGCTCTCCCGGGCGCATGGCCAGCTCCTCGAGGATGGCCAGCTCCATCGGCGGGATGTCCACCCGCTCCTCATCGACGAAGACGACGCAGGCGACCCTGTCGACTCGTAGGGGGCCCGCCTCGAGGACGTCATCGCCTTGGGCGGCCTCCTCCTCCGTGAGGTCCACCACGGTCGGTGCGAGGTCGGGTTTCACCGGGGACAGCAGAGCCGCGACGACCATCCGCAACTCTCCCTCTCGCGCTGCTCCGTCTGAGCCGTCGACCAGGACGACGGGGACACCACGTCGTTCCAAGCGCCGCAGCAACCGCGGCGACTGAGCGCCCTGACCTACGATGGCCAAGTCGGGCCGGAACGTCGACAGCAGCCTGGTGGCCTGATCGACGCTGAGTCCCACGATCGGTGCGACTCCCAAGGAGCGAAGCCGGCCAACCAGCTGTCCCAAATCTTTCGTCGGTTCCACAATGATGAGGGCGTTCAAGAGTCCTCTCCTCTCCGCCCCCGTGCTCCCCCCACCGTGATTCGATGCTGTGGGTGGAACGTTCGCCGCCTCGCTCGGGATTCCTTCTTCGAGGGAGAACATCGCTCCCCACCCCGTTCGGTCTGTCAACCGTTGGGGCGTGAGAGCAGAGAATCAACCGAACTGACGCTCTCCGAGCGGGCCCTGGGGTGGGGCGCCGGGGCCTGCTGCTTCGGCCGACCGCCCTGGCTGTCGGTTTGGAGGCTGGGGGGCGGGCGGCCGGCCGGAACTCGCAGCAGGCCCCGGCGCTGGCCGTGTCGAGGAGTGGCGGGAAACGCGGCTCCTGCCCAGAGCCTGTCCCGGTCTGGACCTCCCCGACGGTGGGCCGATCGATGGGGAGCCGTCGGCGTCACCGCCAACTCGCCCGGACAGCGAGACGGACTCCCCGGAAAACAATGCTTCGACCGAGCGGATGAACGATGAGGAGGGGGTGCTCGCCATGACGGGCGTGACCACCGGCCCGATCGCTCGACCGATCGCGGATTGGATGGCCTCGGCGCCCGGAGGAGCCTTCAGCGTGCCCGGCTCCGGCAACCCGAAGCGTCCGTCGCGGGCGATGAGGAGCAGCCCGGTTGCGCTGATCGCAGCTCCGATGGCAAAGGCTGCGATCCGCCTGCGGGCCCGAGAGATGGAGTGCCCCCTCACCGCAGACCTTCCGAGCCTGCCTTCGCTCCCGTCACGTCGTCCAAACTCGGGTGTCCAGGCACCCACGCCTCCACGACGGTTCCCTTCCCGGGAAGGCTCTCGACACGGATCCGCCCGCCGACGGTCTCGGCGCGCTCGCGCATGACCGTGAGACCGAAGTGCTTGGAGCCATCCCCGGTTCGCTCGGCCGGGTCGAATCCCTGGCCGTCGTCTCGGATCTGGATCAGGAACCCCTCATCCTCCTGGGACAGGGTCACCAGCGCGGCGGTCGCGCGAGCGTGACGGCGCACGTTCGCCAGCGCCTCCTGGGCGATCCGGTACAACACGATCCCGGCCTCAGGCTGAGGCGCCGTCTCCAACCGGTCCTGGAGCTCGACCTGGATCCCGCACTCAGCGGCGAGCCGCTCCAGGGTCGCTCGAAGCACCGCGCTCAGACCGACCCGTTCGAGATCCGGAGGCCGGAGGTCGAACACGAGGCTCCGAAGTCGCTCGCTCGCCAACCGGACGATTTCTTGGGCCGTCTCGAGGGCCCGGCGACGATCTCCGTCCTCCTCCGTCCTGATGAGCCCCTGGATCCGCATGTCCAGTGCGGAGAGCACCTGCAGCGAATCATCGTGGACCTCTGCAGCGATCCGCTTGCGCTCCTTCTCCTCGGCATCGACGAGGTCCGCGGCCAAGCGTCTCCGTTCCTGTTCCAGCCGGTCCACGGTCAGCAGGACTCGCCGCAGGGCTCCCTGATCACGTGAGCTCGATCGCCGAGCCCGGTCGTTCCGCCGAAGGAGATCCTCCGCCCCTCGTCGCAGAACCTCCTGTGCCATCTCGTATGGCGCCAGCGCCTCGAGGAGGAACGTGACGGCCTCATCGACCTCGCCGAGTCGCATCGTCTCTGCCGGGCCGGCCGGGTCCTCGGAGCTCCGGTCAAGGGCCCGGCGGTGAAGCAGCACCAGATCGACGAGCCCCAGGCCGGACTGGAGGGATTCCCGCCCCAGCTCATAGGCTCGCCACAAACCGCTCTCGTCTGCACCGGCGAGAAAGCTCTCGAGGGCCTCCTGGTATCGCTCGGCGAGGAGAACCTCTACATCGTTCACGCGTCACCCCGGACCCATCTCTTCGCGGTGAGCGTGGTTCCGCTCGGCACTCGGGACTCCAACGCGAATTCGTGCATCAGACTCTTGACCCCCGGGAGGCCCAGGCCCAGCCGTCCCCGGGTCGAGAACCCAACCTGAAGCGCTCGTTCCACGTCGGCGATGCCGGGCCCGTGGTCACGCCCAACGATGACGATCCCCTCCTCGTCGGACCGGGACGCCAGGCTGAGCAGGATCTCACCACCGATGGAATGCTCGAGGAGATTGCTCGCCACCTCCGTGATCGCCGTCACCACCCGGATGCGGTCCGGGGCTGAGAAATCGAGATGGCGGGCGAGGGCCCGTCCGCGCTCGCGCGCGGTCACGATGTCGCCTTCCGATTGGATCGGTATGCGGATCCGATCTGCCATGAGCACCTCGAAGGGGCCGATTGGAGCCTCCGGCTCCAATTAGAGCGGGCGCCTGGGGCAAAGAGAATGACCTGGACCTCGCGGCGGTCTCGCCTCATCCTCCCCGCCAGAAGGAGAGAGCTGGCGGGTCACGCCGGGGTCGGCGTGAAGACGTTCCTCCCGGTCCCCCGGCCATCGCCCGCGAGAGAGAGACGGTCTCTTCCGGCTCGCTTGGCCTCGTACAGGGCCTCGTCGGCGGCCTCGATGAGGGACGCTCCGTCCCCTGCGTGGACCGGATAGGTGGCCACCCCTCCGCTCAGGGTGACGGGAGCGCGCCCTTCCAGCCCCGAGGCGACCAGCCGGAGTCGTTCGGCCACGCTGCGCGCCTCCTCGGCCGAGCACTCGGGGAGGATCACAGCGAACTCCTCACCCCCGTACCGGGCCACCGTGTCGAAGGCCCGGGAATGCTCCACCAGGGCTCGCGCCAGGGACTGCAGCAAGCCGTCTCCGGCTCGGTGACCGAACCGGTCGTTGTACTCCTTGAAGTGGTCCGCGTCGAGGATCAGCAGCGAGACGTGCTGCCCACTTCGAGAAGCCCGGGCCAGCTCCCGCTCGAGCGCGGCCTCGAACACTCTGCGGTTCGCCAGCTCCGTCAGCGGATCCGTCTCCGCCATCCGCTGAACTTCCTCCAGCAGCCAGCCGTTGTGCAGTGCCAGCGCTCCGTGGGAGGCGAACTGGTGGACCATGGACACAGCCCACCTGCGGATGTGGCGCGTCCGCCCGGCCCGCTCCAGAGCCACCACCCCGATCGGGTGACCTTCCGCGAAGAGCGGGACCACGAGGAGGTTTCGCGCCTCCGGAAGCATGGCCGCGAGGCGAGGATCGGTCGATGGATCGAGTCGCCCTACCAGAACCACCTCGCGGGTCGCCCATGCCCGCTGGACGATGGGATCGACGCCTCGAGGATCGTCGGATGGGACCGTGGCGCCGGAGTGGGCTACCAGCGATAGCTCGCCGCCGGGGGACGCCAGGACGACCCCTCGCGTGAATCCGAACGACCCGCGCAGCCGGTCGAGGAGGATCTCACCAGTCTCGGTGGGCTTCATCCGGCGATCGAGCTCGCCCGCCATCGACGCCAACTCCTGAAGCTCAACCTTCTGCCGGCGGAGTTCCCGCTCCACGAGTGAGGAGAATGCGGCCGTCCCCAGGGCCATGCCCCACAGCGCCATCACGGATGAGGCGGCGACGGTTCCGTACCGGGAACCGCCGGGCAACGCCGAGGCGTCTGCCCCACCGGGATCCAGGAACCCTCCGGCCTGCCCATAGAGAACGACGAAGAAGAGCAGGCTGTGCCAGAACGCCAGCTTCAGGCCCGTTCGGTAGGAGGCCAGCAGGGTAACGGCCACGATGTGGACGTAGATGAGGAAGCGAAGAGGGCTCTCCGCCCCGCTGCCGAGGTAGGTGGCCCAGGCGAGGTAGACACCGTCCGCGAGCAGCATCCCGCCGAGCGCCCACAGTGCCCGGACCCTGGCCCGTCGCCGCATCCATTCGGAAAGGACCGCCGCCAGCAGGTAGGCCGCCGTGATCAACGCGGTGACGCCGATGGAGCCCCACGCCGTATGCGGCAGCCACATGCTGGCCGCAAGAACGACACACGCGAACGACGCGCGAAGCGCGTGGAGCTGGTCGGTTCGCTCGACGAGAGAGGTGAAGTCGGTGGCCGAAGAGGCGGGGGCCGTGGCGAATCCGGACACCGGCGACTATTCGAACGTCATCAGCTCCGGGCCGAGGGGCGCCGAAGCGAGCCGTGGATCCCTGCGATCCAGCCGGTTCTGAACCACGAGGAACGCCAGCACCACGATGGCCAGGAGCGCCGGGAACGCCAGCTGCCTGGCGGCGGCGCCGATGGTGCCGCCCGCCCGGTCCCCGCCCGGTGGGCCGGCGATCTCCTTCTCGAGGGCGGAGTCCTGAACGGGAAACAACGGACCGATGCTCGGGTCCCGGGGCGCGGATCGGCCGGTGAGGACCGCGTCAGGGGCGCGACCCTCCCTTCCCGTGGGACGTCCCGTCCCGGACCCCTCCTTGGTCTTTCCCCCGCCGCCCGGGTCGGTCCCCCCATCCTTCCCAAGCAACTGGTCGACCACCTTGCCCACCTGGCCGACGACTTCCGTGGTGGTCTCGTCGACGGTTTGGGCCGTCTTCTCCACGGTCTCGTCCATCGTCTCCTCGGTGGAATCGACGGTTCCCTCGACGGCGTCGACTGCCTCGTCGACCGTCTGAGTGAGGCAGTCCGGATCCGTGAGGGCACAGGGTTCGGCGGCGGCCGGAGACGCCACGAGGATCAGGAAGAGGACGGCCGCAGCGGAGGCCCGCTGTCGCACGCGCATCCGGTGGCGGGGCAGAACGTGCCCCGGTCCACCGATGGTTCCCCGTCGATCGGGGCTCACGAGTTTGCTCCTCCTGGTGAGCCTGTTTGATTCGACTCGGTGGAGCCAATGTGATGTATCGGTCGCTCGGGCCGAAAAGTTGAATCGCGGTGGTGCAGCCATCGACCTCCGGCTGCCGGCTGCCGGGATCAGGAGAGCGCGGACAAGCGTTCGGCGGCGTCGAAGGCCTCGAGGTCGTGCCGGAGGATCAGCCGGAACTGCTCGGCCGCCTCATCGAGGCGGCCGGCTCGCTCGAGGATGTCGGCGATCACGTACCAGAGGCGGAGGTCGTGAGGCCGGGCCACCTCGGCCCGGGTGGGGACCGACCTCAGCACCGTCAGGGCCTCCTCGATCCGGCCCAGGTCGGCGAGGGCCGCGCCCGCCACGATGGCGCATTCGGCCCGGACGGCCTCGTCGACCGGGGAGGTAAGGCCGGCCCGGGCCTCGGTAACCGCCCTGTCGGGCGCCCCCAGGGCACGGTGGCAATCGGCGATCAGGTGATTCTGGTCCCGCCTTCCGGACATCCTGCGGTACGCCAGGAGCTCGCGGAGCGCCTCCCGGTACCGCTCCTGGTGGTAGAGGGCCAGACCGAGCAATTCGCGGCCGGCCGCAGACCGGGGGGCCAGGGCCTTCAGCCTGGTCGCAGCCTGCTCGGCCATCAGAGGATCACCCTCGCCGAGGGCCACGGCCGCCGTCTCGGCGAGCGCCACCGCCTCGTCGGCCCGGCCGATCCTGGCCGTTCCTCGGACCTCCTCCGCGGCGTCGCGGGAAATGCTGGGGCGGGCCCTGTGGGGCCGCGGCTCGGCAGGAGGCGGACGACGATCTCGACGGCGGGGATCGGCCGGAGGGGGACGGCGGTCCCGCCGCCCGCGGTCGGCGCCGTGACGGCGGGGGCCTCGAGCATCGGGATCCTGGTGATGGGTCACGGAGGGGAGCGTAACGGACCCCGAAACGCATCGAGGCCCCCGAAGGGGCCTCGATGGAAGATGTTCCGGCAGCGACCTACTCTCCCACCCCGTCACCAGGGCAGTACCATCGGCGCTGGAGGGCTTAACTTCCGGGTTCGGAATGGGACCGGGTGTTTCCCCTCCGCTATATCCACCGAAACGCTGCCTCCACGGGTCGGCGCATGCCGATCCGTGGAACGCGTGTTGGGGGTGTGAGCCCCGGGCATCACCCCGGAACTCCACAGCGAGCGCGAGCGGGTCAAGTCCTCGGCCTATTAGTACCGGTCGGCTCAACACGTTGCCGTGCTTACACCTCCGGCCTATCAACCTCGTGGTCTGCGAGGGGCCTTACCCGGTTTGATCCGGTGGGAGGCCTCATCTTGGGGCAGGCTTCGCGCTTAGATGCTTTCAGCGCTTATCCTTGCCGAACGTGGCCAACCAGCAGTGCCGCTGGCGCGACAACTGGCACACCAGAGGTCCGTCCGTCCCGGTCCTCTCGTACTGGGGACAGCTCCCCTCAAGCCTCCTGCGCCCACGGCGGATAGGGACCGAACTGTCTCACGCACATGTGTCCTGCATTACTGCAGGTGCAGACTATACCTCCATCCTGTTTCCAGGAGCCGGCGTGTTATGGGGTCCATAGATTTGACCGCTTGCCGGTCGAGAAACCCCATCTCTCCGCTGAGCGATCGGAGAAGTCGTTACGGGGACCAGCACACCCATACCACGCAGATGTTGCTCCACATCTGCGGCGGAGTTCCGCTTCGATTTCGAATGGTTTAGGGCTGCGAAGGCATCTACATCGCGCGCCAACTCCAGGAATTCCGTCGGGTCCATCCTTGGGCGAAGCCTTCGAAGGATTTCAAGAGCCCGCCGTACCTGGCGCCGCTTGAAGATCACAAAAGGCTCGACCTCGGAAAGGACCACCATCAGAACCGGCCGGCTGGTGATCACCAGATCACTCATGCCGGTGCCGCGATCGCGGAGGTAGCCTGCTCCGACGAGGCTCTGGAGTTGTTCCAGACCTTGACGGGCGGACGTGCTCTGTGACAGCGACAGACTCGCTCGGATGTAGTACCCGAACCGATAACCGGTCTGCCGGACGAGCTGGAAGTGGATACTTCCATCTCCGTCCAGGAATCCCGCGAGATAGGACGCTTCCAGTGCCTCCATGTGCCGGCCTTCCCTCGGTATTGCCCTGATCGTACTGTTCGGTAGTGACAATCAGGGTTCCACCGATATGAGCCGGAGGGCATCCACGGATTACTCCGTGGAGACGCAGTGATACCTACGTTCTAAACCCAGCTCGCGTACCGCTTTAACGGGCGAACAGCCCGACCCTTGGGACCTGCTCCAGCCCCAGGATGCGATGAGCCGACATCGCGCGTTGATCCACCGTTTCCGGTGGCGCAGACTATATCTCCACCCTGCCCGACCAAAGGCGAGGGGTCGGCGTATTGTGGCGGCCGTAGATTTCTCCCCTTGCGGAGATAGGACCACCACCTCGGCCTTGCGGCCTCAGTCGTTACGGGGTCACACGCGGGAGCTTGTACCAGAACCCCGGAAGCATGTGCGGACCAACCAGTTCCACGAACCTGACCGTTCCCACCACCGTCAATCGGATTCGGTGGTATGACTTGTCTCGGTTCAGGGAACCCTCGATTCCCCACTGCTCCCGCAACTCGTTGAGCAGCCGACACTGAGTCTCCTCGTCGAACTGCTGGGTGTTGAGGTACACCGCACTCCGCGATCTCGAACCATCGTCCATGAACCACACCGCCATCGTGAGTGGCGTCAACTCCACCTTGGGAATGGTCTTCCTCCCCAAGGGATAGAACCGCCGATAGTACGGCGTGAGCTCGGGCAGACTCCTGGTCACGAATCGATACGCGATCCGACCAGCGTTCCCGAGTCTCGCCGTGGGTGGTGTAGCGACCAGCGAAGCCAGGAGTGAGTACTTCCAATCCACATAGGCTCGCTGCTGGACAGAGTGGTTGATCTCAAGAAGCGCGTTGGTCTTGCAGCGCATCGAGCCATCGCCGAGAAGCGATCCGACGATGACCTCGTGCTGCACTCCCGACAGACTTCCCACGGTATTGCCCACTGTACAGACAGGGTCTGACACAGGAGGGGTTCACCGTTATAAGCCGATTCGAGGACGACATTTCTGCCGCCCCACCCCATGATTGAGGTGCCAAACCGGTCCGTCGATAT
>JBOGVA010000041.1:0-17016 GCA_050692195.1 Actinomycetota bacterium
GTGTTCGAGCCCGTCCACGGGAGCGCGCCGGACATCGCGGGCAAGGGCGTGGCCGACCCCATCGCCATCATCCTCTCGGCGGCGATGATGCTGGCCCACCTCGGTGAGATGAAGGCCTGCCGGGCCATTCGTCGGGGCGTCACGGCCGTCCTCGCCGAGGGGAGGATCCGCACGCCGGACCTCGGCGGCTCGTCCACCACCGACGAGATGGCCGCAGCTGTCGCCCGGGCCACGAAAGAGGCGCTCCGCGCCTCCTAGGGATCCGGCTCCCGACCGGGAGCCGTCCTCTTGGGCATTCAGCAGCCCGGCTCGCCCGGGTGACCGCAACAGCCTCTGAAGGGCGGAGCGATGGCCCTCGAGCGGTTCCTGGCCGTGAGCCAGAGCTTCCGGCCGAGCGGGCCCTGGTAGCTGCTCCAGTTGGTGAAGAAGTCCCGCACGTAATGACCGACGGTCCTTCTCCCCTGTCGATCGTCGTGTTGGTGGTTGGACACGGTTCTCTCCGCCGCCGATTCTAGGCGGACCAAGCGGCCGAGGCTCAGCCGGTGACCCGGACCACGCCCTTCATGGCGGGATGGATCGCGCAGAAGTACCGGTAGTCTCCCGGCGCATCGAACCGGAACGCGAACGTGTCACCTCGGTTCAGCTGGTCGGAGCCGAACGACTGGTCTTCGGCAGTCACCGTGTGCGGCGCCTGGTCGGCGTTCGTCCAGACCACCCGGGTGCCGCCCACGACCTCGATGGTCCCGGGTCTGAAGGCGAACCCTTCGACCCGAACCTCGTTCTCGCTGGACCTCTTCGGCCTGACCAGGGGAGCGTCCTCCCTGACCTCCAGGAAGGCCCTCATCCCGTCGTCGTGGTCGGCCACGAAGCACTCGATCTCGTACAGGCCGGGGGGAAGGTTCATCTTGATGCGGATCGTGTCGCCCGGTCCGAAGGTGGCCGACTCGATCTCGAACTCGTCGTCATCTCCACCTCCGCCGGGGCCGCGGTTCGAGCCACCCTCGTCCTCCGACTTCATCTCGAACCCGTGCACGAGCCTGCCACCGTTCTTCACCACGAAGGTCACCGGACCCGGTCTGATGGCCTTGGCCTCGAGCGTCACGGACCACTCCCCGAAACCCACCTCGAAGCCTCCGCGGCGAGGATCGACCGGCCTGGCGCGGGCCGGGCGGGACGCTCGCTCGGATGACGGGGAGGGCGATGACGCAGAGGGCGATGAGGCCGAAGGCTCACCTAGGGTTATGGAGTCGGGCACGGAATCGCAGGCGGCGACGGCCAGCGCCACGAGCAGGCCCAGGGGCCAGATCTTCCGCATGAAGGAAGCCTCTCAGGACCGTGGCAACCGGAGGGTTAGGGGGTCGTTAAGCCTCTCTCAGCGCCTTCCCGGTCAGAGTCGGGCCAGGTCGGCGCACTTGGCCCGGATGCCTTCCGCCGCCGCTCGAAGAGCCGCCAGCTCCTCATCGTTCAGGTCGAGCTCCACGATCTCCTCTACGCCCTTGGCGCCGAGCCGGGACGGGACCCCCACGTAGACGTCGGAGATCCCGTACTGCCTGGTGCACCAGGCGCACACCGGCAGTACCTCCTTGGTATCGCCGGCGATGGCGTTCACCATCTGGGCGATGGCCGCCGACGGCGCGTAATACGCGCTTCCCTTCTTCAGGAGCGCCACGATCTCCGCGCCGGCGTCTCGGGTCCGGGCGTACAGCCGCGCCAGCGTCGCCTCGTCGACCAGCTCGGTCAGCGGCCGGCCGCCGACGGTCGCCTGACGGGGTAGGGGGACCATGGCCTCACCATGGGAGCCGAGCGTCATGGCCTCCACCTTCGTCGGTGAGACGCTCAGCTCCTCGGCGATGAAATAGCGGAGCCGGGAGGAGTCCAGCACCCCGGCCATCCCCATCACGCGCTCCCGTGGGAACCCCGACACCTCCGAGGCCAGGAAGGTCATCTCGTCCAGCGGGTTGGTCACGACGATCAGGATGGCCTGTGGCGAGTGCTCGGCGGCCCTTCCCACCACGTCGCGGACGATCCCGGCGTTCTTGTCCAGGAGGTCCATCCGGCTCATCCCCGGCTGGCGGGGCAAGCCCGCCGTGATCACCACCACGTCGGAGCCGCCGGTGTCCGCGTAATCGTTCGTCCCTCTGACGTTCGGCTCGAAGGCCTCGATCGGCGCGGACTGCCTCATGTCGAGGGCGAGGCCCTGGGGGAGGCCTTCGACGATGTCGATCATCACGACGTCGTCGGCCAGACCCTTCTGGACGACTCGCATGGCTGCCGTCGCTCCCACGAACCCGCTGCCCACCATCGTCACGCGCATCGTGTCCTCCGCAGAGACGTCCTGAACGGCAATCCTACGGATTTCCAGCAGCGATCCGAGTCTTGGAGAAATGCGGGTTCCGCCCCGGTAGGGGGCTTACTCGGGAACGTCGCCGGCAGGGGATTTGCCGTTGCCGTAGAGGCTCTGGGCGACTTCCGGAGCGCCCAGGATTTCGTCGAGGGGAACAGTCGGGCTCCACTGCGTCATGCAGCTCGCGCAGAGGGCACGAAGAGAGTGAACGAGGACGATGATGTGGTCGGAGCCGCAGGTAGGGCAATTCATGGTGTCCCCATGATGGCGGACGGTCGCTTCCCTCGCCAGAGGGCAGAATGCCTAACTTCGGCCTAGGACCAAAGGCTGAGAGGCATGTCTATGCGGTCTGCGGAACCCGAACTCCCGCCTGCTCGAGCATGAGGATGAAGTCGTGTGGCTCGGAGGCCACGTGGACGGCCTCGTCCACCGTCACCTGGTCGCTGAGCACGAGGGACAGCAGGCACTGGTCGAACGTCTGCATGCCGTAGAAGGAACCCTCCGCGATGATCTGATGGACCTCGGAGGTCCGGCGGGCCTCGATGATTCGCTCGGCGATCCGGCCGTTGTTGACCAGCACCTCCAGCGCGGGCACACGCCCACCGCCGGCTCGCTGGACCAGTCGCTGGCAGATCACCCCACGAAGCACGGCCGCCAGGCTGACCCTGACCTGGTGTTGCTGATACGAGGGGAAGAAGTCCACGATGCGGTTGACGGTCTCCACCGCGTCGTTGGTGTGCAATGTGGAGAGGACGAGGTGGCCGGTCTCCCCGGCCGCCAGCGCCGCCGAGACCGTGTCGGTGTCCCGCATCTCGCCGATCAGGATGACGTCGGGGTCCTGGCGAACCACGGAGCGCATCGCCGCGTCGTAGCTCTCGGTGTCCATGCCCACCTCGCGCTGGTTCACCGTGGCCAGCCGATCGACGTGGAGAACCTCGATGGGCTCCTCGATGGTCACGATGTGGCAGGCCCTGGTGCTGTTGATGTGTTCGATCATCGCGGCCAGCGTGGTGGTCTTCCCGGCCCCGGTGGGCCCCGCCACCAGGATCAGGCCACGGAGGGAGTCGGACAGCTGGCGAACGACCGGAGGAAGCCCCAGCTCCTCGAAGCTCGGGCTGCCGACACGGACCCGCCTGAGCACTAGGGTGATGGCGCCTCGCTGGTGGAAGACGTTCGCCCGGAACCGCCCCACCCCGGGGACGGTCAGCGCGAAGTCGGTCTCCTTCTTCTGCTCGAGCAGGTGACGCCGGTCCTTGGGCACGATCGAGACGGCAAGCTGCTCGGTGTCCTCCGCCCGAAGGCGCTCGCCATCCATTCGCTGAAGCACACCATCCAGCCGGAAGATGGGGGGTGATCCAACCTTGAGGTGCAGGTCCGAACCATCGTTCTCGGCCAGCCTTCGAAGCAGCGCCGTGAGGTCTATCTCTGGCAAGGCTTTCCTCCCGCGTCGAGTACAGAGCGGTACCACAGCATGAATCGGCTGGTCCGAGCCCTGTCTTGAACGAGGGAGGACCTCGTCCCTAGGCGGTCGGAGCCCCCAGCTTCCCGATCACGGCGTCGGCCACCTGGCTGGTCCCGACCGCCGTGGGATCCTCGCGGGCCGGCTTCATGTCGTAGGTCACCGACGTCCCCTCCGCGATCACCGCGGCCAGGGCCCGCTCCAGGCGATCGGCGGCCTCCTCCTCCCCGAGGTGACGGAGCATGAGCATCCCGGAGAACATCATTGCCATCGGATTCACCTTGTTCATGCCCTTGTACTTCGGGGCGCTGCCGTGGGTGGCCTCGAACACCGCCACCCGGTCCCCGATGTTGGCTCCAGGCGCCACTCCGAGGCCCCCGACCAGCCCCGCGCACAGGTCGCTGATGATGTCTCCGTACAGGTTGGGCAGCACGAGCACGTCGTACTCCTCCGGCCGCCCGACCAGCTGCATCGACAGGTTGTCCACGATCCGATCCTCGAACTCGATGCCGGGGTAGCCCTGGGCCACCTCCCGGGCAGTGGCCAGGAACAGACCGTCGGTGAACTTCATGATGTTCGCCTTGTGGACTGCGGTGACCTTCCGCCTCCCGTATCTCCTGGCGTAGTCGAAGGCGAAGGTGACGATGCGGTTGGTTCCCGTCACCGAGATCGGCTTGATGGAGATCCCCGAGTCCTCCCGGATGGTCTTGCCCGATATCTCAGACAGGAAGTCGATCAGCTTCCGCGTCTCGGGCTGTCCCTGCTCGAACTCGATGCCGGCGTACAGGTCCTCGTGGTTCTCCCGGCAGATCACGATGTCCACGTTCTCGTAGCGGGAACGAACCCCCGGGTACGACTTGCACGGACGGAGGCAGCAGAAGAGGTCCAGCTCCTTCCTCAGGGCCACGTTCACGCTCCGGAACCCCGTTCCCACCGGCGTCGTGATCGGCCCCTTGATGGCCACCCCGTTCTTGCGGATGGAGTCCAGGACCTGCTCGGGAAGGGGCGTCCCGTACTTGTCCATCACGTCCGCGCCTGCCTCCTGGACATCCCAGTCGAACTCGACCCCGGTCGCCTCCAGGACCCGGCGGGTGGCCTCGGAGAGCTCCGGACCCACACCGTCACCCGGGATGAACGTCACCCTGTACGCCATATCCGTGCCTCCTTGCGAGCTGCCCCTGCGAGCCTTCGGAGCCACCGATGCTAGCCGAAGCGCTAACCTACCTGTTGGTAAACTAGGCTCTCGGGCACGGTGAGGAGCGGCTGTTGGTGACGGGGAAGGGACTCGAGGAAGTCGTCGCCGCCCAGACGGCAATCTCCGACATCGACGGGAAGCTGGGGAAGCTGTGGTACGTCGGCTACTCCATCGACGACCTGGCCGAGCACTCCACCTTCGAGGAGGTCGTGTTCCTCCTCCACCACCTCCGGCTCCCAACCCAGACGGAGCTGGACGAGGTCACCGAGCAGATGGTGAACGACCGGGAGACGGCCGACTTCGTGGCCGGCCTCATGCCCACCCTGGCCGAGCAGACCTCCCCCATGTCGATGCTTCGAACGAGCGTCTCGGCCGCCTCTGCCTACGACCCGGACGGCTGGGACCAGTCTCCCGAGGCGAATTACCGCAAGGCCATCCGTCTGACCTCGCTGATGCCCACGCTGATCGCGTACTACGACAGGCACCGAAGGGACATGCCCATCGTCGAGCCGAATCCCAAGCTTCCGCACGCCGCGAACTTCCTGTACATGCTCTCCGGCGAGGAGCCCGACCAGCGCGCCGCCGAGGTCTTCGACACCCTCTTCATCCTGTACGCCGACCACACCATGAACGCCTCGACGTTCACCGCGCGGGTCGTCGCCTCGACGCTCGCCGACATCCACTCGGCCGCGACCGCGGCCATCGCCGCGCTGAAGGGGCCGCTGCACGGCGGGGCCAACGAGCTGGCAATGCGGATGCTGGAGGACATCGGTGAGCCGGGCAAGGCCGAGGCGTACATCAAGGACCTGTTCGCCCGAAAGCAGATCGTGATGGGGTTCGGGCACCGGGTCTACCGGACGGTCGACGATCCCCGAGCCACGATCCTCCGGCGGCTTTCCCGCGAGCTCGGCGAGGCCGTGGGCGACACCCGGTGGTACGAGATCTCCGAAGCCGTCGAGAAAGCCGTCCTGGCCGAAAAGGGCCTTCGTCCGAACGTCGACTTCTACGCCGGGAGCGTCCTTCACTACCTGGGCCTGCCGACCGACCTGTTCACCCCCATGTTCGCCGCGGCCCGCGCCGCAGGCTGGACGGCGCACATCAGGGAGCAGTACGCGGACAACCGGATCATTCGGCCGGACTCGGAGTACATCGGGCCGAGGGACCAGCGATACGTTCCCATCGAGGAGCGCGCACCGGAGGCCGCGTCGTGAGGGTCTCCGAGATCATGACGAGCGCCGCCGTCACCGATCAGCCCGACGACACCCTGGCCGAGGCGGCCCGGAAGATGTGGAAGCAGCAGACGGGCTCTCTCCTGGTCCTGGACGGCGAGGACCTGGTCGGGATCATCACCGAGCGCGACGTGCTGAAGGCGGTGGCGACGGGAGCCTCGTTCCAGGACACACACGTCTCGGAGCTCATGACCAAGGACCTCATTACCGTGGGGCCGGGAACGTCCCTTCGGGAGGCCGCGAAGATCATGGCCGACCGCTGGTTCAGGCACCTGCCGGTGGTCGATGGCGGCAAGTTGGTGGGGATCGTCTCCCAGCGAGACCTGGCAGGTGTCCTGGCCGGGGCCCTCAACGAGCCGGAGGCCCTCGAGCAGTTGGTCGAGGCTTCCGAGCTGGTCCGGGAACGGCGTCTCGAGCGCATCGAGCACGGCGCCTGGGACTGAAGAGACGCCCCCGTGTCTCAAGTCCCGGGCTGGACCTGTCGCCTCTTGAGCACCGACTGTCCGAAATAAGTCAGCCCCACCCCGAGGTAGAGGCCGGCCATCAGAAGCACCCCGCCGCGAAGCGGGATGTCCAAGATGGCCGGGAGGAACGCCCCGGCGACCCAGGCGAGCTGGAAGACGACCTCGTAGCGGACGAACACCCGCCCGTGGGCTCCGTGCGGAGCGAGCCGCTGCATCAAGCTCTGGAATCCGAGGCGGCCGAACTCTGTGGCCATGCCGACCACCCCGGCGAACAGGGCCAGCGCGGGTAACCCGAACGCCGAGAAGGCCAGCACAGCCCCCATCCCCGCTCCCACCAGGGACCCGAGCACCACGGCCTCCTCCCGAAGCGACCGCGGCAGCCGCGGAGCAATCACGTCGCCGAGGAAGCCCCCCACCATCGCCGCCGCGGCCAGCACGCCGAACCAGTAGGCGGGCCGATCTCCCCCCCGCAGAGCGAACGCCACGAGGAAGAGGAGGAACGCGCTGGCGCCTCGAAGAACGGCCGAGCCGGCAGCCCCGACGGCCAGGCTGGGGAGGCGCCCGCGACGCTCCACTCGCCCTTCGACCACCTGCACCTCGGGCTGTGGCAGACGAAGAACGAGGAGCATCACGACGCCATAGACGGCGGCCGCAAGATAGAGGACGGCGGTCGCGTCACCGAGCTTCAGCAGGGCCACGCCGGGGGCCGCGGCGAGCAGCGCACCGGCCACCGCGATCCGGCCCAGACGGGCGTTCGCCCGGATCAGGCCTTCCTCTCGCGAGGCGTAGGCCATGACCAGCCCGTTCTTGGTGAGGACATGCACTCTCGACAGGACCAGCAGGACGAAGGCCGCGGGGAACATCAGGAGCGACGAGAGCCGAGGCGCGGCGTAGACGGCCGCTCCCAGTCGTCCGATGGCCGACCCGAAGGAGATGACCCTGCGGAAGCCCCCCCGGTCCAGGAGCGGGACCAGGAGGGGGGCCGCCACCGCCAGCGGGGCCATGGTCAGACCCAGGTACAGCGCCACCTCGACCTTGGCCCGGCCGACCGGAAGAGAGAAGAACACCGAGTCGGCCAGGGCGATGGCGAAGAGGGCGTCTCCGGCTGCACTCGCCATGTGCACCAGCGCGTACGCATCCAGAGGATGGTTCGACCGCCACATCCGTTGGAACGGCCGGACCGTCCGATGCAGGAGCACGCTAGGTCGATGCGGGGCGCGGCGTCAGGCCGGCCCCTTCGATCACGTGGCGCACCGGGTCCATGCGTCCCAGGCCCATCACGTGGATGCCGGCGATGCCCTGGATCGCCTTGAGCTTCGCCACGATCTCGACCGTCAGGCGAACCCCCTCCGCCTCGGCGTCCGGACCCGCCTCCTCCAGGCGAGAGACGACCCGATCTGGCACCGCCACCCCCGGTAGGTGCTCACGGATGTAGAGGGCCGTCCGGGCCGCGCCTGCCACCGCCACCCCGGCGAGCACGAACATCCGCTCGAAGATTCCCCGAGCCCGCGCACGTTCGGCCCACCCCTCGAACGCCTCGACGTCGAACACGATCTGCGTCTGCACGAAGTCCGCGCCCGCTTCGGCCTTGGCGTCCAACCGCCCGAAGTCGTACGTGGGTTCGAGCGGGACGTCCGCGACCCCGATGAAGTATCGCGGGGGCTGCTCGATGACCGCTCCGGAGAGGAGCCGCCCCTCGTCTCGCAACAGGGCCGCCAGCCGGATCAGGTCCAGCACCTCCAGGTCGTAGACCGGCCTGGCGTCGGGATGGTCGCCTACCCTGGGAGGGTCCCCGGTCAGGCAGAGCACGTTCCGGGCGCCGAGCGCCCACGCCCCCAACAGGTCGCTCGTGAGCCCCAGCCGATTGCGGTCCCGGCAGGTGAGCTGGACCACCGGCTCCAATCCCAAAGCTGCCACCAGTCCGGCCCCCGCCACCGCCGACATGTGCGCGGAGGAGGTGGGGTTGTCCGTGACGTTCACGGCGTCCGCGTACCCGACCAGTCCCCGCGCCTGCGCCATCACCTTCTCCGGATCTCCGGACCGCGGCGGGACGACCTCGGAAGTCACGCAGAAGAGTCCCTGGTGGAGCAGTCGCTCCAGGGAGCTGTCCGAGCGAAGCGTCATGGAGCGGGGGCCGAGGACTCGGCCACCCGTTCGGCCGCCGTCACCGTATTCGCCAGGAGCATGGCCACCGTCATCGGCCCCACTCCTCCCGGTACCGGCGTGATGGCGCCGGCCACCCGGCTGACGCCCTCGAAGTCGACGTCACCCACCAGACGGCCGTCTTCCAGGCGATTCACCGCGACGTCGACAACGGTGGCCCCCGGCATCACCATGTCGGCCGTCACCGTCCCCGGCCGGCCAATCGCGACGACCAGGATCTCCGCCCGTCGGGTATGAGCGAGGAGATTCCGTGTCCCCGTGTGGCAAAGCGTCACCGTGGCGTTGGCGTTCGGGGCCTTCTGGGCCAGCATGATGGCGAGGGGCATGCCGACCAGGGCGCCCCGCCCCACCACCACCACGTCGGCACGCTCGATGGTGATCCCCGACCTCACCAGCAGCTCGACGATGCCGAGGGGCGTGCAGGGAAGGAACGTGGGTTCGCCCCGGACCATGCGGCCCACGTTGACCGGCGTCAGGCCGTCGACGTCCTTCTCGGGGAGTATGGCCTCGTGGACGCTGCGGACACCGATCTGCGATGGGAGCGGGAGCTGAACCAGGATCCCGTGGACCTCCGGATCCCTATTCAGGCGCTCGATCTCTCTGATGATCGCCTGCTGAGTGATCTCCGCGGCGAGGTCCAGGCGGTCCGAGCGGATCCCGGCCTCGGCACTGGCCTTCTGCTTGGCGTCCACGTAGATCTTGGATGCGGGGTCGTCGCCTACCAGGATCGCGGTCAGCCCGGGGATGACTCCTCGGTCGGCCAGGGCACGCACTCGCGCGGCGACCTCGGCTCGAACCGCGGCCGCGATCGACTTACCGTCAATGATCTTCGCGGTCACGCCGACACCTTACTGTGTCCGTTCGCCGGGCAGCGTCCGGGGTTCAGTGTCGGAAGTGACGACGGCCGGTGAACACCATGGCGATCCCGCGTTCCTCTGCCGCCGCCACAACTTCTTCGTCGCGGACCGAGCCCCCGGGCTGGATGATGGCGGCCACGCCGGCCTCCACGGCCCTGTCCACTCCGTCCCTGAAAGGAAAGAAAGCGTCCGAGGCCAGGCAGGTCCCTCGAGCCCGATCGCCGGCCCGACGGACGGCCACGTCGACCGCGGTGAGCCGGTTCATCTGGCCGGCGCCCACTGCCACGGTGGCGAGATCCCTGGCCAGCACGATCGCGTTGGACTTCACTCGCGCGGCTACTTTCCAGGCGAACAGCAGGTCCTCCCATTGCGCAGCGCTCGGTTCCGTGGTCGTGACGATCTTCATGTCACCCCTGGTCTCTACGATCGTGTCCATGTCCTGGACCAGGGCTCCTCCATCGATGGGACGGACGTCCAGGCCGCCGGGCTCCGGAAGCGGGGTGCGGACGACCCTCAGGTTCGCTTTCCCGGCGAGCACGTTCAGCGCTGCCTGGCTGAAGGAGGGAGCCACCACCACCTCGCTGAACACCTGAGACAAGGCCGTGGCTGCCTCCTCGTCCACCTCGACGTTGAACGCGGCGATGCCGCCGAAGGCCGAGACGCGGTCCGACTCGAGGGCCTGCCGGTACGCCTCGGCCGCCGTGGGTCGTTGGGCCACACCGCAGGGGTTGTGGTGCTTCACGATGACGGCGGCGGGCAGGTCGAACAGGGCTGCCGTCGCACGGGCCGCCTCCGCATCGAGCCAGTTGTTGAAGGACATCGCCTTGCCCTGAAGGACCTCCGCCCCCCCGAGGGGCCCTGGCGCTCCTTGGGAGGCATACAGCGCGGCCCGCTGGTGCGGATTCTCCCCGTACCGAAGCTCGGACCGCCTTTCGACCACGATGCTCAGGACCTCGGGGATGTCTCGATCTAATTCGGCTCCCTCGTCCCCCTCCAGATCCGCGAACCACGCCGCGATGGCGGCGTCGTAGGCGGCGACGTGCTCGAAGGCCTCTCGAGCAAGGCGCAGCCGGGTCGCGTACGTGAACCCGCCATGTCGGTCGAGCTCGTCGAGCACGCCCTCGTACTCGTCGGGCCTGACCACAACGGCGACCGATTCGAAGTTCTTGGCCGCCGCCCGGACCATGGCGGGCCCGCCCACGTCGATCTGCTCGACGACCTCATCGGCGGTCGCGCCGGCCAGCACGGTCTTCATGAACGGGTACAGGTTCACCACGACCAGATCGAAGGGCTCGATCCCCTGCTCCTCGAGCTCGGCCATGTGGTGCGGCTTCCGCTTGTCAGCCAGGATCGCTCCGTGGATCCGGGGGTGCAGGGTCTTCACCCTCCCCTCGAGCATCTCCGGGAAGCCCGTGATGTCGGAGACCCCGGTCACGATGACGCCGGCCTCTCGAAGGGTCGCCGCGGTGTTCCCAGTGGAGACCAGCTCGATGCCCAGATCGACGAGGCTCTTCGCCAGGGCGGGCAGCCCCGACTTGTCGGCCACCGCCAGAAGGGCGCGGCGCACCGGGAGGATCTGGATGGTCTCGCTCGTATCGTTCATGCGCGCCTGGGCTCAGGCAGGACATGGACGAGCCGCCCTTCCACCTTGAGCCTGCCCTCTGCCATGAGCCGGACGGCCTGCGGGAGCAACCGATGCTCGACCGCCTGGATGCGAAGGTGAAGGGAACGCTCGTCGTCTTCGGGCATCACCGGGACCGATTCCTGCAGCACGATGGGGCCGTGATCGACCTCCTCGTCCACCAGATGCACGGTCGCCCCCGTCACCTTGACTCCCCAGGCCAGCGCGTCCCGCACGGCGTGGGCGCCCGGGAAGGCCGGGAGGAGGGCCGGATGCACGTTCATGATGCGGTCGCGGAACGCCCGAACGGTCTCCGGGCCCAGGATCCTCATGTAACCGGCCAGCACCACGAACTCGATCGCTTCCTCCTCCAGCAACGCGGTCAGGCTTCGGTCGAACTGTTCGCGCGTCGCGTAATGAGCCGGCTCCAGGACGACGGTCTTGATCCCTCCGGCCGGGCCACGATCGAGCGCGCCCGCTCGGGGCCTGTCGGACACGACGAGGATGACCGAGGAACCGACCAGCGGATCGGCGAGCAGCGCCTGAAGGTTGGAGCCGGCGCCCGAGGCGAGCACCGCGATCCGCACGTCCACGCGTCGGCACGGTATTGGGGCGAGGCCGTCCATGTCAATTCTCGGGCGTCTCATACACATTCAGAAGACGGCCAAGGAGCGCGTACGCTAGGCCGATGCGGGACGGCACCCTGGAGCAGGTCCGAGCGAGGCCCGGTCGGTGCGTCAACCATCCGGGCGTTCCCGCCGCCGGCTCCTGTCAGATCTGCGGACGATCTCTCTGCGTCGCCTGCGCGGTGCCGGTGCGCGGAACCGTGATCGGGCCTGAGTGCCTGGCGTCGGTCCTGGAGGAGGCCCCGCCTCCCGCCAGCGTGCCCGCGCCGCTCCCGCCGCGCGGGGATCGGCTAGCGCTGGCCGGCTTCGGCCTCGTGGTCATCCTGTCGGTCTTCCCTTGGTCCAGGTTCGGAGAAGGTTCGCGATTCCTCGGGGCGTGGACGCTTCACTGGTCACTCCTCGCCGCGCTGGCCGGCGCCGCCGGCTTGGGGGTGGTCTTTCTCGTCCGCCGGCGCCCGGTTGATGCACGGGTTGAGATCGCGGCGATCGCCCTGCTGGCGACCCTGGTTGCCGTGGGAGCCCTGCTGCATCACTTTCACCCCCCCTTACTCTCGGTGGCTTCGGCCTCGCCACTGTTGGCGGTGGCCGGAGCAGGCCTCGCCTTGCTCGGCGCCGCCTTCAAGGTAAGGGCGCTGGTAGAGGCGCGACGCTCCCATATTTGACTCCCCCGTGGGGGTTGGCCGAGAATCCCCCCCGGACGGCGCCGTATTCCACGAAGCTTGAAAGGAGCGCTCATGGCCCAGCGGCCCTCATTCGACATGACGAAGCTCACGACGGCGGACAAGATCCTGCTCGGAGGGGCGTTGCTCTTCGTCATCAACTCCTTCCTCCCCTGGCAGCGCGCCTGCGTGGGCGAGGGCGCCTTTCGCTTCTGCGCGAACTTCAGCGCTTGGAGCGGCACCGCTTCATGGGTCGGCGTCCTGGCCGGGCTGCTCGCCATCCTGCTCCTTCTCGCGGGAGGGCTCAGCCTCGCCGGTGTGGCCATGCCTCCGACCATGCCGGTGCCCACGGTGATGTCGTGGCTGGCCTTCGGAACGGCCCTGCTCGCCGTCCTCAAGTTCCTCATGGTCGTCACCGAGAGCGTCTTCTTCTTCGCCTTCATCGGGCTGATCCTGGCCCTTGTCATCGCCTACGGCGGCTGGATGAAGACGCAGGAGGTCAAGGTGCTACCGCCTCCGGCCGTGGGGCCGGAGCCCGGCCCGCCGGTCATTCCGTAGCCCGGGCTCGGTTCAGGAGCCCGGCTCGCCCGACGGACGTGGGGCCGTCGGTCCGATCGGCTCCCATGCGGAGGAGGCCGGCGTCCGCTGAGAGAGCGAACGACCCTGAAGGAATCCGCCGAGCGCGCCCCCAAGAACGCCCCAGAGGAGAGCGAAAAGGAACCCCTGCAAGAGGTAGGGGCCGATCCTGATCGTGGTGGTCTGGGTGAGCGCCGAGATGGCCCCGGAGAGCCTTATGGCGATGGTCGCCAGGAGGGCGATGGGTAAGGCCAGCAGACCGTAAGCGACACCGGCCAGCGCTCCGACGTATGCCGCCTCACCCGGCGAGGTGGCCTGCCCCTTGCGAGCGGCCATCATTCCTCCGACCAAGACCGCGACGATCGGCACCAACACGAAGAGAAACCAGACGGGCGCGGGAGTTGGAAACGTCGGGAGGATGTCCAGCGGAGAACCGGTGCTCGGAATGCTGCCCAGCTCAGGGCTTCTCGGGAAGTTCGTGTAGGAGAGGACGCAGGCCGACAGTGCCCCGCCGGAGAGGCCGACGCATGCCCCCATCGATGGGAACAGAATCCACGCGCCGATGTTCGGGATGACCATGACGTGAAGCAGCGTCACGGAGATCCCTCCCAGCGCGCCTACCTCGAAGACCCCCTGAACGTATGCGCGGGTGATGTCGAGATGGATCAGGGCCAGCACGACGAAGCCGGCGAATGCCAGCCCCAGGCCGAGCAGGGCCATGCGCCATCCTCCGACCACGGCTCCGCGAAGGCGACGCCCCCACGGTTCCCTGGCCCAGAGATCGTCACCGGCCGAACGGAAGCCGCCGGCGAACCCGGAGACCGCTGCCAGCGCCAGCGGCCACAGGAGGGCCGCGAGGTAGGAAGGGTGGACCTCGAAACGGCCGACCGGCAATGGGAACGTCTGGCGGACCGCAAACGAGCCAGCGAAGCAGACGATGGCGTAGGGCACGGAAGCCTTCATCCCGTGAAGGCCTCGGACCAGGGCGGTTCCGCCCGCCTCGACCCCGATGGCCCTGCCGGCCCGGTACATCAGCCACAGGAGAAGGAACGTTCCGGTCATGGCGGCCAGGGCCAGCGTCACGTCGAACGAAAGGAGCGGCAGCCCTGGGACCACTCCAGGGGGAAGCTCGAGGCCGGCGAGATCGAAAACAAGCCCTACCCGGTTGAAGACGTAGAAGAGCAGCCCTGCCAGTCGCAGCATGAGGACAGGCCCCGGCGCCTCCTCCGGATCGTTGAGATAGGCCAGCAGCATGATCACCCCGGCCACGGCCGCCAGCACACCGACGGCGAGCAACGCGCGGATCAACGCGGTCCCCCAGCCGACCGCCAGGGGGTTTGGGCCAGCGGGCTCGCGAGCCGATGCGTCCGCCGGTGGCCACGGGGGCGGGGGCTCGGCCGGCTGTGGCCGTCGCGTCTCGTCCATGCGGGCTTCTTCTCCTGTCAAAAAGAGGGCTGTGGAGGCGTTCGGACGTGTCGAAGCGTAGTGTCAATCGGCGGCCGGCTAAAGCTTCTTGAGGATTTCTCCCATCAGCTCGGCGACCTCCGTGGGGTTGCGACCCACCCTCACTCCGACAGCCTCGAACGCCTCGGCCTTGGCCTGAGCCGTGCCGCTGGAGCCGGTGATGATAGCGCCTGCGTGGCCCATCCGCTTTCCGGGCGGGGCGCTGAACCCGGCCACGTATGCCACGACGGGCTTCGTCATTCGCTCGGCGATGAACGCGGCGGCGCGCTCCTCGTCGCTTCCCCCGATCTCCCCGATCGGGATCACGCCTTCGGTCTCGGGGTCGTCCTCGAACCGAGCCAGTGCCTCGACGAACCCCAGCCCGTGTACGGGATCGCCTCCCATCCCGACGCAGGTGGACTGCCCGATCCCTCGCTGGGTCAGCTCGTGGATGATCTGGTAGGTGAGCGTGCCGGAGCGCGAGATCAGGCCCACCGGGCCGCGGGCGCAGATCTCCGGCGGGATGATGCCCACGGTGGCCTTCCCCGGCGAGATCAGGCCGGGGCAGTTGGGCCCGATCAGCACCGGACCGTTGCGACTCAGGTAGTTGACGACATGCGCCATGTCCTGCACCGGGATCCCCTCGGTGATGCAGACCACCAGCGGCAGCTCGGCGGCTTCCAGGACGGCGTCGGCCGCAAATCGCGCGGGAACGAAGATCAGGGAGGCATTCGCCCCGGTCTCCTCGGAGGCCTCCGCCACCGTGTCGAAGACCGGAATCCCCTCGACCGCGTCCCCGCCCTTCCCGGGCGTCACCCCGGCCACCACGTTGGTGCCGTATGCCCGGTTCCGGAGGGTGTGGAACGTCCCCTCTTTCCCGGTGATGCCCTGAACGAGCAGACGGGTGCCTCCGTCGATGAGGATCGACACCTGGCCGGACACCTCCTAGCGGGCGGCCTCCTGGGGGGCCCGGGCCAGCTCCACCGCCATCCGGGCCGCCTCGAGCATCGTCGGGGACGGCCGGATCATCGCGTGAGCGGCACCTTCCAGGATCCGCCGGCCCTCTTCGGCGTTGGTGCCGTCCAGCCTGACGACGATGGGAACACGTGGCTCCACCCGGGACAGAGCCTGAAGGATGCCCTGGGCTACGAGCTCCCCCCTGGTGATCCCGCCGAAGATGTTGACCAACACCGAGCGGACCGCCGGATCCGACAGGACCACCTCCAGCGAGGTCGCCATGCTGTCTGCGCTCGCCCCGCCTCCGACGTCGAGGAAGTTCGCCGGCCTCCCTCCGGCCTGCGTCACCACGTCGAGCGTGGACATCACCAGTCCGGCCCCGTTTCCGATGATCCCCACCTCCCCTTCGAGCTTCACGTATTGCAGGCCCTTCTCGTTGGCTCGGGCCTGCGTGGGATCGACGGGAAAGCTCGCCCGGAGAGCTGCCAGTTCGGGCTGCCGTAACAGGGCGTTGTCGTCGATGGTCACCTTTGCGTCGAGCGCGACCACGATGCCGCCCTTGAGCAGCACCAGCGGGTTGATCTCCACGAGGGTGGCATCCGAGGACGCCAGGACCCCATACATCTTTCGCAGCACGTCGGCGGCCCCCTCCTTCGCTTCGAGCGGAAGGTGGCCCGCGAGGTACCTGACCTGGTAGTCCTTCAAGCCGAGGACCGGGTCGATCCCGGACCGACGGAGGGCCTCGGGCTTCGTTCTCGCGACCTCCTCGATGTCCATACCGCCCTCGGAGGAGACCATGGCCAGGTACCTGCCGGAGCTCCGATCGAGGGTGATGGCCGCGTAGAACTGCTCGGCGATGTCCACCAGGCGCTCGACCAAGACACGGGTGACCGGGGTCCCTCGGAATCCTCCAGACAGAATCCTGTCCGCTGCCGCTTCGGCCTCCTCGGGCGATTCCACCAGGGCGATGCCGCCTCCCTTTCCCCGACCGCCGATCTGGACCTGCGCCTTGACGGCCACCCGCCCCCCCAGGCGTTCGGCCATCCGTCTGGCTTCCTCGGCCGTCTCGGCCACGAACCCTTCCACCAGAGGGATCCCGTGCCTGGCGAAGAGGTCCTTGCCCTGGTGCTCGAAGAGGTCCATGAGGCTAGCTGGCCTTCCTGGCCAGGCGGGAGCGCAACCAGTCCACGATGGCCGAGGTCGGCGTACCTGGAGTGAAGATCTCCTCGACCCCCCGTTCCCTGAGCTTGGGGATGTCCTCCTTCGGGATGATGCCTCCGCCGAAGATCAGCACCTCCCCGGCTCCCTGGTCCCGCAGGAGCTGGACCACCCTGGGGAACAGGGTCATGTGGGCGCCCGAGTGGCAGGAGAGGCCGATCGCGTCCGCGTCCTCCTGGATGGCGGTCTCGGCGATCTGCTCGGG
>JBOGVA010000042.1:0-16189 GCA_050692195.1 Actinomycetota bacterium
TCGAAAACCCACCGCCGCTGCTCTCGGCCCACGCCTCAGCGGAGCTGTGGGAGAGGGTCCGGGACATCATCAGGGCCCAGCCGGCCGAAGCGATCGCTGCCGCCTCCCTCGGGATGGCCGAGCGGCCATGGAGACTTCCATGGGACGCCGCTGATCGAGATGCCGCTCGAGCATTTCGCTCGGCCGATCACGACCGCCGTGAGGGCGCAGTTCCTGACCGCAAGGGCGGCCGCGCGGCACGTGGTCAAGCGGGGATCGGGCGTGATCATGGCGATCACCGCAACGACCGCCCGTCTGGCCATCCCCATGGTCGGAGGCACCGGAGTCACATTCGACGCCATCGAAAGTCTCTGCCGTCAGTGGGTAGGCGAGCTCGGTCCGCAGGGCATCCGTGTCGTATGGCTGCAAACGACCGGCATACCCGAGGCCATCTCTGACACCATCGACAGTGGGGGGCGTTCTTCCGCCTCTGTGAGGAGCCGGATAGGACCTGGGAGAGAAAGCGTTCGAACCGCTAACCCTTAGCCACTGCTTTGAAGTCGGATGCGTATGCGTCAACGAGCCTGGCGAGATCGCCTCCATCAATCACGCAGTAGCAAACACGGGTTACCCCCAAGCGCTCGGCAAACTGCGTAAGCACGGAGCTGCTCGTGGATGGCCTGGTCCACCCTGCCGTGGTAAACGACAAAGAATAGCTGGGCCTCACTTGAAAGCAGGCTCCCGATTTGGTCACCATTCTTGCCCATCTTCTTGGGTGTCAGCGGGCCCTGGGTAGCTCTTCCCTTAATCGCAAACGCCGCTGTACGCCGGGCGCCACGAAAGCGGAGCTTGTTCGTGTACCGTTCAACGGCGTCGAGCGTCAGTCCTACTGGCGAGACTGGCTCCGGAACAAGCCGCCCACGATAGGCAACAAGCCTCCAGGACGACCATGTCTTTCTTGATGGAGATACGATCGAGTCGGTGACCCGCAGTTGATGTGTACGGTAAGCTCTCCAACTTGTGACCAGGGAGACGGACCCGGGGGCAACGGTTCCGGCCCTTCGGAAGGAGGTCGACCGACGAACCAGCCAGACAAGACCACACGACACGCGGGTGGTCGTGCTATCGGCAATCCTCTCCGTGTTATTGACGGGCCTGATAGGGCTCTTGGTTCACCCCTTCGACCCCGATCGAGCGTGCTGCGATCACCTGTTCTATCGGTCGATGAGCTACAACCTATTCACGGTGACGCGGCCGGATCTAAACGTGCCGCCCCGAGGGAACCCACTGCCCAGTGTGTACGGCAGAGCCAGATTTCGGTCGCTGAGCCCGCTGAATGGGTTAAACCGACAGCCTCCCTATGCCTTCCGCATAGTGACGCCGCTCCTGGCTCGCTTGGTCGCCTACGCCACAGGCATCAATGCCGCGTACTACTTGATCTCGTTCCTCGCCCTCGCGGGAGCTGCCGTGTTCATCGCGCTCTCGATCTTCAAGCTTACGAGCTCCCAGATCCCTGCGATGGCTGGCGCAGTCCTGTTTCTGGTCCATCCATTCTCGGCCCGGTTCAACCTCCATCGCTTCATGCTGACCGACCCTCTAGCGTTCCTTCTGACCGCTCTCGCTATCTGGGGGCTTGTGCAGAGGAATCGAGCTTTGTTCTTCGTCGCATGCGCCTTCGGCGTCCTCAACAAGGAGAGCATGCTACCGATGCTCATCGCCTACCCACTCACGGAGGCGTGGATCGAGCATCAGGTTCGTTGGACCTCCGTCGCTGCGGTCCTTGGTATCACCATTGTGTGGTTTGCCTTCCGACTGGCCATGCCGATCCCGGTGAACACCTACTCGCCTGCGAGCGAGTTCCGCGGGGGGCTGCGACACGTCGAGCTGATGGCCGGCGCTGGCATTCTCGCGTTCGGAGTCATGCTTCCGGCAGCCGTCAGGCGTCCCTGGGGCTCCAGGCTAATGGTTGCGCTCGTCCCCTTCGCCCTGGCGTGCATCCTCGAGGCGTGGTTCGTGGACGATCTCGAACGAGTGATGGCCCAGGCCCTTCCCGCGATCTGTGTTGTCCTCCTCTGGTGGTGGCCAACTGAACGATCTGAAAAACTGCTCACCCTGGCAGTGGTCCCGCTTGCGACGCTTGCCGCCATCGTTTACAGCCTTGGCTGGCATTTCTGGACGATGGCGCCCACCCTGGTCGCCCTTGCGGTGGAAATACAGCTCGTCTTGTTGGCGAGACAGAGAGGAGCTCCGGCTCTTTGACCAGGGGTGCCGCCCTTGGCAAGCCTGATGGCTGTCCTGCGGTGGCACCGGACGGCATCTGAGCCGCGCATAGCCCTTTAGGGCCGGGCTCACCCCAAGGCCATCGCCGAGCGGCTGGGGCACGCCTCCATCACCACGACCCTCAATACGTACGGGCACCTCTACCCGTCCCTCGACGAGGAGCTCGCCGGGTGTCTGGACGACATGGCTCGTGATTCTGGTGTGGCACGTTTGTGGCACGAACGGGTCAGAAGGGTCGTCGCGATGGCCGGGCGAGGCTCGGAGACCCCTTCTGACCAGACTTTCTATGTTGTCAAGCCGCCAGCTCTGCCCTCCCCACGCCGGCCACGAGCTGACGGTAGACCACGTTCGACAGGTGTCGCTTCAGGCAGCGCATGGCTTCCTTGTGGGACTCCATCGACGGTCTGCGTGTGTTTCCCGATACCGATATCACCGTGGACCGCAATTATCTGATCGGCCACAGCCATCACCAGTACCGCATCCAGCGTTCGGGAAAGGCGATCGTGAACCCGGGTAGCGTCTGACAGAACCGCAAGCGGATCGACCACGTCGACTACGCGCTCTACGACACCGAAACGGAGGCGTTCGAATTCAGATCCGTGCCCTACGAGTTCTCCAGATTCCTTGCGGAGATCAAGTCCAGGAAGTATCCGACCATCTGCCTGGAGTACTACGAGCGCAAGTGGGCTCAGGCCCGAGCATCGTGATCCTCGTTCGTCACATCGATCCCATCGTGGAGGGTTCCCCGGGCGGCCACCTACACTGCTGAGGACATGACCGATCCAGCGCGCTTCCAGCGCCGATATCCCTTCGAGTTCGACGACTTCCAGATCCGCTCCATGCAGGCGCTGGACGCGAGCGAGTCCGTCCTCGTCGCCGCCCCGACGGGCTCCGGAAAGACCGTCGTGGCCGAGTACGCGGTGGAACGCGCGCTCGGCCACCACCGGAAGGCCTTCTACACCACTCCGTTGAAGGCGCTGTCGAACCAGAAGTTCGGCGACTTCACCGCCCGATACGGGGCGGACCGGGTCGGCCTGCTGACCGGAGACAACTCGATCAACTCGGAGGCGCCGGTGGTGGTCATGACCACCGAGGTCCTCCGCAACATGCTTTACGAGGCCAGCTCCACGCTGGACGATCTGGAGGTGGTGGTCCTGGACGAGGTTCACTACCTCCAGGACCCCTACCGGGGGGCAGTCTGGGAAGAGGTCCTCATCCACCTCCCGCTCACCGTCGTGGTGGTGTGCCTGTCGGCGACGGTCTCGAACGCCGAGGAGTTCGGCGAGTGGATCGGGGCGCTCCGGGGGCCAACGAGGGTGGTGATCGAGGAGCGGCGCCCCGTCCCGCTGCGGAACCTCTACATGGTCGGGAACGAGCTGCACGACATGCACGTGGAGCAGGACGGTCATCTGATCCCCAACCCCTACCTCGTCTCGCTCGACCAGCGCGAGGTGCGCGCCCGCGTGTGGCGCCCCCGCGCCGGAGGCCGGTACGGACGAACCCAGATCGCCAGGATCGAGCGGCCTCGCGAGGGGCATCGCCGCGTCTACGTCCCGACCAGAGAGGAGGTCGTGGATCGACTGGACAAGGAAGGGATGCTCCCGGCCATCTACTTCGTGTTCAGCCGTGCGGGATGCGACGCGAGCGTGCGCTACCTGATGGACGCGGGCCTCCGGCTGACCTCGAGGGAGGAGGACGCCCGGATCCGAGAGATCGCCGACAGGCGGGTGGCGTGGGTCGAAGAGGAGGAGCTGGCGGCGCTGGGCTACTTCGAGCTCCGAGAGGCCCACGCCGCAGGCGTTGCGGCCCATCATGCCGGGATGCTGCCCCTGTTCAAGGAGACCGTGGAGGAGCTGTTCGCGGCAGGGCTGGTCAGGGTCGTGTTTGCCACCGAGACCCTGTCGCTCGGGATCAACATGCCGGCCAGGACCGTGGTGATCGAGGACCTGTGGAAGTTCTCGGGCGAGCGGCACGAGCAGCTCACGCCGGGGGAGTACACACAGCTCACGGGCCGGGCAGGGCGCAGAGGGATCGACGAGATCGGTAACGCGGTCGTCCTGTATCAAAAGCAAGTGCCGTTCGAACGGGTGGCCGGCCTGGCGTCCACGCGGACCTATGAGCTGCGGTCTTCGTTCCGCCCTTCCTACAACATGGCCGTGAATCTCGTCAGCAACTACACCAGTGAGGAGGCCAGGCACCTTCTGAACTCCTCCTTCGCCCAGTTCCTGGCCGACCGCGGCGTGGTCACGCTGGAGCGGCAGCTCGAGCGGGATCGAGCGTACCTGGACGGCTACCGCAGACGGGTGTCCTGCCACCTCGGTGACTTCCCGGAGTACTGGAGATTGCGGGAGCAGGCCGAGCGCATCCGGGACGACGCGCGCCGCGACAGCGCGCGGGCTACGGAAGGACGGGCTCGGGCCGGCCTGGCGGCGCTCCGTCCCGGGGACGTCATCTTCCTTCCGTCGGCCCGGCGCCGGGGCCTCGCCGTGGTGGTGGGAAGCCGCGAGGGCAGGCCGGCGGTCCTGTCGGAGGACCGCCGGTACTTCCGGCTGGCGGCCCGGGACTTCGACGGACCGCCGCAGGCGGTGGCCCACATCGACCTGCCCCGCTCGGGGAGCGCCCGCAGCGCCCGCTACCGCCGCGACCTGGCGGCGCGGCTGGCCGCCCTCAACGTCAAGCCTCCGCGTCCCCGGCGGGCCAGGGCAGATCCGACCGCGGAAGCCCGCGCCGCCGAGCTGGAGCGGCGGGCCGCCGAGCACCCCTGCCACGGGTGCCGGGACCGAGCGGAGCACGAGCGCTGGGCCGCCAGGGCATCCAAGCTGGAACGAGAGGTCGCGGCGCTGGAGCGACGGATCCGGTCTCGCACGGAGACCCTCGGCCGGCAGTTCGATCGAGTCCTGGCAGTTCTCCAGGAGCTCGGCTACGCCCGCGGGTTCAGCCTCACGGAGAAGGGACAGCGGCTCCGGCGGATCTACGCCGAGGGGGACATCCTCGTCGTGGAGGGCCTGTCGAAGGGGGTGTTCGAAGGCCTGTCACCATCCGAGCTGGCTGCTCTCGTGTCCAGCTTCGTGTACGAATCCAGGGAGCGAGTCCCGCGCCGGGTGGACATCCCCACCCGAGCCCTGCGCGATCGCTATCAGGCGCTCTCCCGACTATGGACGAACGTCCGCCGGTCCGAGGACGCCCACCAGGTGGAGCTGTGCCGCGAGCTGGATCCGGGGTTCGTCCCGACCGCGTTCGACTGGGCCGAAGGGAAGCAGCTCGAGGACGTCCTCGGCGCGTCCGGCCTTCAGGCCGGAGACTTCGTCAGGAGCTGCAAGCAGCTCCTGGACCTGCTTCGGCAGATCGAGGAGGTGGCCGATCCGGAGCTCGCTTCGCTGGCCCGCGCCGCCCACCAGGCCGTGAACCGGAGCGTAGTGTCGTACACGGGGCTTTAGGTAGTCACGGAGGAAAGATGGGATCGAAGCGGGCTGGCGGCTCGCCCTCGCCCAGGCTCACCGGCCGGGGGGTGCGCCGCAGGGAGTTCCTCGCATGGACGGGAGCGCTCGGGGGCGCGCTCCTCCTCCCCGGATGTGTCACCGGCGTGGGAGGCGGTACAACGCCCACATCGGCCGGCTACCGCGTTCCCGAGAGTATCCCTGCGGACGAGTCCGTCGATGTCACGGCTGACCTACAGTCCTTCTTCAACAGAGTCCCCGACGGCTCGACCATCAACTTCCCCTCCAATGCCCGCTATCGGATAGATGGAACGCTTCTGTTCTCGAATCGGTGGGCTCTGACGATCCTTGGGAACGGGGCGCGATTTCGACGCATGACGCGAAACCCAAGCGGCGACGCATCGTTGTTCAGATTCATTCTTGGCGGAGATTTGATCCTTCGTCACCTCAGGTGGCAAGGAGACAACCCGAATGCGGGGACCGGCAACGCGGCCTTCGACCCGATGAAGCAGTGGCAGAGCGCGCTCCGCTTGGGTGGGGTGGACGGAGCATTGGTGGATGGATGCAGGGCCTACGACGTTTATGGTGACTTCATTGAGGTGGGAGATCTTCGTCAGCCGCCGTGGACGTGGAGCAAGGACATCACCATTCGAGGTTGCACCTTCAAGCGGAGTGGGCGACAGGGTATCTCCGTCAATGCAGCCGATGGAGTGGACATCGACGGCAACGTGCTCGAAGAAGTGCAAATGTCCACGTTCGACCTCGAGCCAGCATTTGGAACGCAGGGCGTCCGTAACGTTAACGTTCGGCGAAACAAGACGAGGAACGGCCGGCTAACGTGGCTCGCTAACACAGGCGGCTCCACCGACCCCATGAACGGCAATATCCGGGTGATCGCGAACGAAATCCTGGAAGACGATCTGATCGGCGTCTCCGACAACACCTTGATCGACTTCATAGCCCCCGCCGGCTCGCGGCGAGCGCAATGCGTGATCGAAGACAACGTTCTTCTAGCCCGGACAGGCTCGAACCCCGTCAACCTGTTCGAGCGCATCGACGGTCTGGAGTTCAACCGGAACGTCATCACCATTCCAGCAGCCCGGTCAAACAAGACAGGGCTTCGCCTGATCGACTGCACCGGGTTCCGAGTCCGTGACAACCGGTTCATAGGCGGAACGGCCGTGTGGGAAGTAATCCGTAGCTCGGATAACGTGGAGGCGCTCAACTCCTTCGACTAGGAACTCGTACGGTCGGCTTCGATCGCCCTGCGGCGCTGGAGCCACCGGGCGACGTCGACTGGGGTGATGATGCCAATCACGTCGCCGTCGTCGACCACCAGGACGCGCTGCGCCTCCTCCTGCTGGAGCTTGCCCAGGACGCGGTCCATCGGGGTCTGGGGCGTCACGGTGAGTTGCTCGCCGAGAGGGTCCATCGACTCGGCCACCCGGCGGATCGGCCACTCCTCCCGGGGCACGCGCTTGACCGCTCGCAGCGTCAGGAGCCCGACCGTCCGCTCGCCGTCCTGCACCGGGAACGCGCCGTGGTCGTGGCGCATGAAGTAGTCGTCCACCGCCTGCTGAAGGCTGATGTTCGCCGGGATGGGGAGGAGGTTCCTCACCATGACGTCGTCGGCCTCGACGCCTTGCAGGAAGCGGCGGATCTGCAGCTCCTGATACGAATTCTGCGCCGCCTGGGCCAGGAACCACCCGATCGCCCCCAGCCACACCCCCGCGGCGAAGGCCCCGTCGAACAGCAGGAAGAGCCCGAGGGCCACCATCCCGTAGCCGACGATCTGCCCTCCGATCGCGGCCACTCGAGTTGCCTGCGACAGGCTGTTCGTGGCCTTCCACACGGCCGACCGCAGGACCCGCCCCCCGTCGAGAGGGAACCCCGGAAGGAGGTTGAAGACCCCCAGCGACAGGTTGACCAAGCCCAGGTAGCCGAACACCCCCGCGATGGGCTCGGGCAGGGCGTCCTGCCCGAACATCCCGATGACGCCGAAGACCGCCGCAAGCCCGAAGCTGGTCAGCGGCCCGACCACGCTGATGATGAACTCGTCCCACGGCCCCCTGGACTCCACCTTGGCCAGGGTGGCCCCCCCGAACATGAACAGCGTGATCCCTTTCACCGGGATGTTCCTGGCCCTGGCCATCAGCGAGTGGGACAGCTCGTGCGTCAGCACCGAGCCGAAGAAGAGGATCGCGGTGGCTACCCCGAGGGCGATCGCGCCCGAGGTTCGGAGGTTCGGGTACACGGTCGCGTAGCGCACGTACAGGCTGTAGCTAACCAAAAGGGCGATGACGGCCCACGACGTGTCGATCCGGACCTCCACCCCCAGGATCCGCCCGAGCCGCCAGGAGTTCCCGAACATCGCCCGATACGTTACTCCCTCGTCCCTCGGGAGACGCCCTCAGGCCGGGTCGACGGCGATCAGGTCGATCCCGTGCTGTGTGATGAACGGTCCGGCCCGCAGCTCCCACCGAACCCTGGCCAGCGCGACCGAGCCGGCGGCCGCGTCGGCAGCGCTGGTGACCTCGCCGGCCTCCCGGCCGTCGTGCAGGATCCGGTCTCCCACGGCCACCGAGCCCTCCGCATGCAAGCGCCGGAGAACCCGCCGGGGATGCCCCAGGTTGCGCACCTTCGCCACAGCTTCCTGCCCCACGAAGCAGCCCTTGTCGAAGGAGACGGCATCCTCGAGCCCTCCCTCCTGGGGAAGGTCTTCTCCCGAGACGTCGACGCCGACCCTGGGGATCCCCGAGATCACTCTCCAGGCCTCCAGATCCTCCATCGTCGCCTCCCGGTACGCCTCGGCCAGCGCCGAGCGCACGACGCCGCGGTTCTCCGACGAGGCGATCAGATCGACCCCTCCCCGGCCGGCACACGATGGGGTCGAGAAGGAGGCCCCGGGAACGGACGGCGGCTCGGAACGAGCGGGGAAGGAGAACAGCGCCAGATGGCCGCTGCGGTCTTCCAGGACCACGTCCGAGGAGAGGACGTATGGACCGAGCAGGGCGCCGATGTCGTTCGTCTGGGCGGGATCCTGGAGGAGGTACAGCGTGCCGCCCTGGGCCGTCACCGTGAACTCGGCTCGCACCCTCCCGGTGGGCGAGAGAAGCAGGGATCGCCGGGCCTTCCCCGGCGTGAGGTCCCGGATGTCCGCCGATACCAGGTCGTCCAGCCACTCGAGCGCCTCGGCCCCCGACACCGCGACCTTTCGCCACGACGACAGGTCCACGAATGCGCCGCCTGACGCGATCAGCTCCACGTTCGCTGGGTCCGCAATGGTCATCCGCTGAGAGGATAGCCCTTCGATCTTGGGACGAGGCCCGCCATGCAACGTGGCTAAGATGCCCGGGTGACCGCCCTCGATGCCCTGATCGCCCGGCTCCCACCGGGCACCGTCAGCACCCATCCAGGCGAACTCGCCGCCCACGCCCACGACCGGTGGGCGTTGGCCATGCTCAGGGAGGCTCGGGGCGACCGCGTGACGCCCCCCGCGGCTCTGGTCTTTCCCCGATCCACGGAGCACGTGGCGACGACGCTGGCCTGGGCCCAGGAGACGGAGACCGCGGTAGTGCCGCGGGGCGCGGCATCGGGTCTGGCCGGCGGCGCCGAAGCGCTCCAGCGCTCGGTGGTCCTCGACCTCTCGCTCATGGACACGATCCTGGCCATCGACACCGTCTCGCAGACGGTCGACGCCCAGGCCGGTGTTCGAGGGAGCGGGCTCGAAGCGGCCCTGGCGTCCCGTGGCCTGACCATCGGGCACTACCCCGAGTCCCTCGAGATCTCGACCGTGGGCGGGTGGGTGGCCACGGCCTCGGCGGGGTACGCCTCGGCGGGATACGGCTCCATCGAGGACCTCCTGGTTGGGCTCACCGCCGTCCTGCCCGGCGGATCCGTACTGAGGCTCAAGCCCGTCCCAAGATCGGCAGCGGGCCCGGACATCCGCAGGCTGTTCGTCGGGTCGGAGGGAACCCTGGGGGTCATCACCGAAGTGACGCTGGCCACGAGCCGGCTTCCGGCCGGCCACGTGTGGGAATGCTTCCGGCCACACTCGTTCGAGAGCGGGGCGGCCCTGGTCAGAGAGATCGTGCAGCGAGGCCACCGGCCACTCGTCGTCCGGTTGCTCGACCAGGCCGAAGCATCGTCGCTGTTCGCCGCGTTCGGGCACGCGGGGCCCACGCTGATCGCCGGCTTCGATGCGGGAGCCCCGGCCGTCGAGGCACGGAGGTTCGAGCTGCGGCAGTTGGCGAAGGAGTTGGGGGGGCGGCCTCTGGGAACGGAGCTCGCCGATCACTGGTGGACCCACCGTTACGACCCGGTGGCCTGGTACGAGGGCGCCATGGGCTCCGAGCGAACCTACGGTACCGGCGTGATCGTCGATGCCGTAGACGTGGCCGCCCTGTGGCGGCGCCTGCCCCATCTCTATGCCGACGTCCGGGGCGCCTTGCTCGGCCACGCGGAGGAGGTCGGCTGCCGTCTGGCCCATCCGAACACGACCGGTGGGTCTCTGCACTTCTCGTTCCTCGTCCGGGCGGCCGACGACCGCGAGGCCGAGAAGATCTACCGCCAAGCGTGGGAGGACGCGATGCACGCCTGCCTGTCGGCCGGTGGCACCATCACGCACCACCACGGCGTCGGGCTTCTCAAGGTCCCTCACCTGGCAGCGGAGATCGGCGACTCCGGCGTCGATGCCCTGCGGAGGATCAAGGCCGCGCTGGATCCCTCCGGGGTGCTGAACCCCGGCAAGCTCGTCCCACCCCCTTCCCCCGCCCCGCCCCCTTCCCCCGCCCCGATATGATGGCCGGCCGTGAGCCACGACTACGCCCGCCGGCTGGCCAGGGCCAGGGACGCCACCGAGCGAGCCGGGCTCGACGCGTTGGTCGTCACACCGTCGGCCGACCTCGTCTATCTGGTCGGGTACGACGCGCCGCAGCTGGAGCGGCTGACCGCCCTGGTCCTCCGGGTCGGTGGCGATCCGCTCCTCCTGGTACCCGAGCTGGAGCGGCCCCGGGCGGCCGCCTCACCGGCCGGCCAGCTGGTGGGAATCGATTCGTGGCCTGATTCTGAGGTTCCGTACGAGGCCCTCCGCCGCGCGCTGGGAGGCGCGGGGAGATACGGAGCCACCGACCGGATGTGGGGGAGGCACCTGCTGGAGCTCCAGAGGGCCCTTCCGAAGGCCGAGTTCGTCCCGGCGTCCCCCGTCATGTCCAGGCTCCGGACCCGGAAGGAACCGGAGGAGATCGAGCTGCTGGCCCGGGCGGGCAGCAGCGCCGACGAGACCTTCGGCCGAATCGCCCGGGAAGGACTGATGGGCCGGACGGAGGAGGAGGTCTCACGGTCGCTCGCCGCTCATCTGGTGGACACGGGGCACCAGTCGGCCGGCTCTGGCATCGTGGCCTCCGGCCCGAACGGAGCGTCACCCCATCACCAGCCCAGCGATCGCACCATCCGGCACGGGGACACGGTCGTGCTCGACTTCGGCGGGCGGGTCGGCGGGTACTACTCCGACATCAGCCGCACGGTCTCGGCGGGGGAACCGACCCCGGAGGTGAGAGACGTCCACGAGATCGTCCGCGATGCGCAGGAAGCGGCGTTCCGTTCGGTTCGACCGGGCGTGCCCGCCGAAGACATCGACGAGACGGCCCGGCAGGTCATCGAAGGGGCGGGCTACGGCCACGCCATCCTGCACCGGACCGGCCACGGCATCGGCCTGGAGGAACACGAGGAGCCGTACATCGTGAAGGGGAACGACCAGCCGCTCCAGCCGGGTATGTGCTTCTCCATCGAGCCCGGGATCTACCTCCAGAGTCGGTTCGGGGTTCGCATCGAAGACATCGTGGTGGTGACCGAGGATGGGGCGCGGCGGCTCAACGACGCTCCCCGAGAGCTGACCGTGGTCGCCTGACCCTTACCGAGGGCGGTCCGTAACCGTTCCGCAACAACCTTTCGAATCCTCTTGCGGGGGACCGGCCCAGCCGCCATCATTTGGCATCCAAGTTCCGGGGGGGCCGTTCGTCGAAGGACCGCTGAGAGCAGACTGCCCAGGTGATTCGGGCCTGAGTTCGGAACCGAATCCGCCATGGGAGCGTCCTATTCGATCGACGGTTCCGTTTCGGGCGTCATTTTTGGGCGAGGGGGGCAGGGATGGCTGACGGATCGGTTGCGGGTGGGCGACTGGGGAGATCGTTCTGGGCGGCCACCCTCACACTGGCACTCATCGTGGGGGCGGGACCCCAGGATGCTCTTTCGCAGGCGGGAGGAGCGAGCCGGGCCAAGATCGAGAGGCGCGTCCTCGATCGGATCGCCGACAAGGGCAGGGCCACGTTCTGGGTTGTCCTTCGCGACCGCGCGAACCTGAGCAGGGCCCCCGACATCCGCGACTGGAAGTCCCGAGGGGCGTTCGTGCACGACCAGCTGAGGCAGGTGGCCGATCGATCCCAGGCCGGCCTTCGCTCCCTGCTGCGGTCCAGAGGTGTGGACCACCAGCCGTTCTGGATCGTCAATGCCATCCGGGTCACGGCCGGCCAGGAGGTGCTCGACGAGATCGCGGCCCGACCGGAGGTGGCGGAGATCCGAGCCAGCCGCCGGTACAGCATCCCCGAGCCGGCCCAGCCGAAGCGAAAGGACATCGACGCCGTCGAGTGGAACATCGATCGGATCCGTGCTCCCGAGGTGTGGGACACCTTCGGGGTAAAGGGCGAGGGCGTCGTGGTGGCCAACATCGACACCGGCGTCCAGTTCGACCACCCGGCCCTCGTCGCCCAGTACCGGGGGAACCTGGGAGGCGGGAGCTTCGACCACAACTACAGCTGGTGGGACCCTTCCGAGGTCTGTGGTGACCCCGAGCCCTGCGACAACATCTTCCACGGCACCCACACCATGGGGACGATGGTCGGCGACGATGGGGATCCGGGCACGAACCAGATCGGCGCGGCTCCTCACGCCAAGTGGATCGCCGCCAAGGGGTGCGAGGAGTTCTTCTGTTCCGACTTCGCCCTGCTGTCATCGGGACAGTGGGTATTGGCGCCGACCGACCTGAACGGCGACAACCCGCGCCCCGATCTTCGTCCGCAGGTGGTGAACAACTCCTGGGGGACCGACGACGGGAGCGACACCTTCTATCAGGCCACGGTGCAGGCCTGGGTGGCCTCCGGCATCTTCCCCGCGTTCGCCAACGGCAACGCGGGCAACTTCTGCGGCACGGTGGGAGCACCGGCGAGCTACCCGGAGAGCTACGGCGTCGGCGCGCACGACATCGGCAATGACATCGCCGACTTCTCCAGCCGAGGGCCGTCCCCGATCGACGATGGGATCAAGCCGGACATCACCGCCCCGGGAGTGAACGTGCGGAGCGCCGTCCCGGGCGATTCCTACGACTCGTTCGACGGCACGTCCATGGCCACGCCACACCTGGCGGGCACGGTGGCACTGATGTGGTCGGCGGCCCCGGCGCTGTTCGGGGACGTCGCCGGTACGCGGGCCATCCTGGACGACTCGGCCATCGACACCCCCGACGACAGCTGCGGGGGCTCCGACGACGACAACAACGTGTGGGGTGAGGGCCGCCTGGACGCGTTCGCCGCGGTCGACCAGTCCCCCCGAGGACCCACGGGGACGCTGGCCGGCACCGTGACCGACGCCTCGACCGGCGACCCCATCGCCGGCGCCACGGTGCACGCCGTGGGGCCGAGCGACCGGACCACGACCACCGACCCGTCGGGCAACTACAGCATGCTGCTCCCCGTAGGGACTTACGACGTGACGGCCAGCGCCTTCGGCTACCTGCCGGAGACGGCCGCCGGCGTGGAGATCCTGGAGGACCAGACCACCACCCAGGACTTCGCCCTTGACCCGGCTCCAACCCACACGGTCTCCGGCCACGTCCGCGACGGCGACGGGGCCGCCATCGAGGGAGCCACCGTCACCATCCTGGGCACCCCGATCCCACCGGCCACCACCGACGCCGACGGCTTCTACAGCTTCGACAGCGTTCCGGAGGGCGAGTACGACGTGGAGGCCGAGGTGAGCGGGTGCAACGAGTCCCAGACCCAGCACCTCGTGGTGGACGGCGACGAGACGCTGGACTTCGTGCTGCCTCAAAGAGTGGACGGCTACGGGTACTTCTGCGACCTCGTTCCGTTCGATTACATCGCGGCCACGAACGAGCTGCCCCTGAGCGGTGACGACGACGCCACGTCGGTGGACCTGCCGTTCCCGTTCACGCTCTACGGGCGGACCTACGACACGGCGTACGTGGCGACCAACGGATTCCTGAACTTCCTCTCATTGGACGCGCGGTTCGACAACGAATCGATCCCCGACCCGAACGAGCC
Source organism: Actinomycetota bacterium (assembly GCA_050692195.1). Lineage (GTDB taxonomy): Bacteria > Actinomycetota > UBA4738 > UBA4738 > UBA4738 > JBOGVA01. The sequence goes on from JBOGVA010000042.1 coordinate 14,033, forward strand.
CAACGGGGCCATCTACCCGTACTGGGACGACCTGGTCGTCGACGGGGCGTCCGACGTGCTGACGGAGACACTCGGGGAGGCGCCCGACCGCCGGTTCGTCATCGAGTGGCGAAACGTCCGGTACTTCGACGACAACTCCAGGCGGGTCGGCTTCGAGGTCGTGCTGAACGAGGACGGCAGCATCCTCGCCCAGTACACCGACATCGCCGAGGACGACGGCAAGGAGAAGGGGAACAGCGCCACGGTGGGGATCGAGGACGACGAGGGCTCGATCGCCTTCGAGTACTCGTTCAACCGCCCCGCGCTGAGCACGGGCCTGGCCGTCCTGTGGAACCTCCCGCCCAGCGGGTTCGTGGAGGGCCAGGTCACGGACGCCACCGACGGGCTGGGCGTGGACGGAGCGACCGTCCGTGCCCTCCAGGGCGAGACCGAGGTACGAAGCACCACGACGGACTTCGACGGCTTCTACCGCATGCAGCTTCCGCTGGGCACCTACACCATCGAGGCCGGCAAGCAGAACTACGGCACCGAGTCGGCCGAGGTCACCCTCGACGAGGAGCGGGAGGTGATCATCCTGGACTTCGTCCTGCCGTCCTCCCGCGCCGTGATCAGGCCGGGAGCCCTCAACTTCCTGCTGATCGAGGGGAAGACGCGGACGAAGACCCTGAGGCTCCGGAACATGGGCCAGCTCGACCTGACCTTCGAGATCGACGAGCTCCCCGTTGGCGACGTGGAGGGTGGAGCAGCCCGTCTGCCCCAAGGCGTCGATTCGCGAACGGCGCCGAGCGGATACACGCCGAAGGGGCCGCAGCGAAGGATCCTCGTGGGCGGGCCCGTCCTGGTGTTCATGGACGCCCTGCCCTGGGACTCCGAGGCCCTGCTTCAGGTCCTCGAGGCCAACGAGATACCCTTCGACGTCGCGTCGTCGGACGACATGGGGAACATCGAGCTGTCGGGATATGAGGTCATCTTCCTGTCCAGCGACCAGCCGCAGAGCTTCTACGACAACTACGCCGACAACGTCTTCGCCTTCGAGGACTACGTGCTCTCGGGCGGGTTCCTGTGGGTCGGCGCCGCGGCGTGGGGATTCAACGAGGGTGACTTCGATGGTGGGGTGTTGCCCGGAGGCGCCACCGTGGTCGGTCCCGCCTTCGAGGAGTTCAACGACGTCATCGACCCCGAGCACCCCGCGATGCAGGGGGTGCCGGATCCCTTCTTCGGGACCTTTGCCAGCCACGCCGCCTTCGAGACCCTGCCGGACGGCACCAACGTCATCGCCACCGGCCAGGAGAGCGGGCTTCCCACCCTGATCGAGTACGAGGTCGGCGCGGGGCGCGTCCTGGCCTTCGGGCAGACCCTCGAGTACGGCTTCGAGTTCGGCGAGGACGCGGGCCGGATCCTGGAGAACGGCGTGCCCTACGCCTACGAGTTCGAGCCCGGCGGGCTGGACGTCCCGTGGCTCTCGGAGCAGCCCGAGGAGGGGACCGTCCCTCCGGGGAGAACGCAGACCATCAACGTGACCGTCGACACCACCGACCTGGAGCCGGGCCTGTATCGGGCCCGCCTCCGGTTCCGCATGAACGACCCGCGGAATCCTTCGGTTCAGATTCCCGTCACCCTGATCGTCCCGGCCTACCTCAAGGGAGTCGAGGTGGGGGGCCGGGTGCGTTTCGTGGACCGGGAAGGCGAGGTCTGGGCCAGGGACAGGGCCTGGCGGCGAGGGTCCTGGGGCTTCTGGGGCGATTCCAGGCGAATGGCGACCCGACGTGAGATCAGGAAGACGCTCAACGACCCGCTGTACAAGACGGCGCGACTGGGCCTCGGAGGGGTGCTCGAGTACCGGTTCGACGGGCTCGTCTCGGGCACCTACCAGGTCCACCTGAACTTCGCCGAGATCAGGGGCGTGCGGGCCGGCGAGCGGCTCTACGACGTGATCCTGGAGAACGACCTGGTGCTGCCGGCTCACGACATCGTCGCCGAGGTCGGGAGGTGGACCGCCGACAGGCACGTGTTCTTCATCGAGGTCACCGACGGGCAGCTCCGGGTCCGCTTCATCCACCGTCTCGGATTCAAGCGGCCGATCGTCAATGCGATCCGGGTGGTGCATCGACCAGATCTCTAGGCAGCGGCCCCGCCTTGGGCGGGGCCGCTCCACCC
>JBOGVA010000043.1:0-20268 GCA_050692195.1 Actinomycetota bacterium
CTCCATGGCTCCGGTCGCCTGCTTCAAGCAATACGCCTGCGGGGCGTAGACGGATCATCGCATCTCCTCCCGAGACCCGATCGATCGATCCGGGAAGAGGATCTCATTGCAGCGGGAAAGGCGGCTGCCACCACCAGGGCACGTCGCTCACCTCGATGGAGGAGACCCACTTGACCCACCAGAACCCGCGACGGCCGGGCGCGACGATCCTGGCCGGAAGCCCGTGGCCGGCGGAGAGAGGCCTGCCTCCCACCCGCGTGGCCAGCCACAAGTTGGCCAGGTCGCCGGCGGGAAAGCGACGCGAGTAGCCCGTCACGGAACGCGCTGCGAAGCTGCGGGCGCCGCCCACGGAAGGCAGGAGCCGGTCCAAACGGACACCCTCCCAGTCCTGTTCCGCGAACCAACCACCGGTGCAGTCGATCAGCGCCCGGACGGGCTCTCTCCTGTCGTCCAGCTCCCCCAACGAGAAGCGCCCCACCTCCGACCCACGGTCCAAGACGAGGAGCCGCCACGTGGCAGGGTCTACCGCGGGAACCGAGTCGAACAGCCACTGGGTCACCGGCATACCCTCCGGCCGGTAGGACCCGGTGGCGTAGGAGCCGGTGAACCGGCGGCGCCGTCCGGGCATGCCCATGAGGCGGATCAGGCCGGCCATCGCACCGTACGCGGCCAGGGAACCAGCGGCGAGAGCTCCCGACCGCAGGAACATTCGCCGTGAGAGGTCGGTTCGGCGCGGCCTGACCCGCCGGGCGACGACATGCCACACACCGAAGGGGATCGAAGCCAGCGCCGCCCCGACGTGAACTTGCATCGCGGTGACGCCGGCGAACGTCCTCAGCAGACCCGTCGAGTGTGCGATCCCCCCGACCAGCGCGACCGCGACCAGGACCGTGAAAACAACTGAGGCCCAAGACCCAGGACGACCGCGACGGAGCCCTCGTCGCGCGATCACGGACTTCCAGGGAGCAAGGATGAGGATCGCCAGGCCGATCGCGCCGTGCGCCACGGAGGCCCATCGATTCCAGCCGGTGCCGAGGGCGAACGCCAGGAACCCTGTGCCCAGCGCCGCCGCCAGCAGGAGCAAGAGGGCGAGGTTGGTCTTTCGCCCGGCCATGCAGCCATTCTCACGCAGGCGCCGAGAGTCCGGGTGGCCGGGTCACGCCCGTCCGGCCGGATGGTTGTCCCGTCCGAGCACGAGGCGCATACTCCCTCGGGCTGCTCACGGCCCGTTCACCTGGTATGGCGGGGGGCAACCGAACCATGGGCGTGCCGTTATGGCCTTCGCACCCAGACCTCGGGCAAGGCGCCTTGTCGCCTACCTGCGCTCGGAGCGGCGGACGCTGCGACAGGGGTTCGCCGCGCTCATCCTCGGGGCGATCACGGCGACGATCGCGGGGGTCGTCCTGGCCTCGATCACCGACACCCTGGAGCAACTTCCCGGGCTGCTGATCCTGATCCCGGCCACCCTCGGGATGAAGGGCACGATCTTCGGAGCGATGGGCGCCCGGCTGGGAACCACCACGCACGCCGGGCTGTTCCAGGTGAACCGAGAGCGCACCGGGGTCCTCTACCAGAACGTGTTCGTGGCGGTCTCCCTGACCCTGCTCTCCTCGCTCTACCTGGCGGCACTGGCCAAGCTCTCCGCGACCGCCTTCGGGCTGCCGTCGATCTCCTTCGTGGACTTCGTGACGATCTCCGTGGTGGGTGGAGTGGTCGACTCGACCTTCATTCTGGTGCTCACGGTCGGATTGGCCGTCCTCTCGTACCGCCGCGGCTATGACCTCGATGCCGTGTCCACGCCCATCATCACGGCAACGGCGGATATGGTCACGATCCCTGCGCTCTTCCTGGCCACCTTCCTCACCCGAGTGGGCTGGCTCAGCGCGACGATCGGGATCCTGGCGATCGTGGTGTGCTCCGTGGGAGCCATTCGAGGCGCCCTCACCGACCTGCGCCTGGCCCGCCGCGTGTACTTCGAGATGATCGCGGTCGTGCTGCTGACGCCCCTCCTGGACATCCTGGCGGGGACCATCCTCGAGCCTCGCCTCGGACGCTTCGTGGAGTTCCCGGCCCTGCTGGTCCTGATCCCGCCGTTCGTGGCCTCGGCGGGTTCGCTGGGCGGAATCCTGTCCTCTCGCCTCTCCTCGAAGCTCCAGCTCGGGGTCCTCACCCCAAGGGGCCGCCCGGAGGGGCCGGCCGCGGTCGACGCGGGGCTTGTACTCGGTTTCTCCGTGGTCACCTTCGCCTTCATCGGCGCCTTGGGGCTCGTCTACGCGCAGGTCTCCGGCACGGCCTCGCCCGGCATTGGGGTCCTCATCGGCGGCACCCTTCTGGCCGGCCTGCTGTGCATGATCGTGGCCGTCCCCTGCGCCTACTACATCGCCATCGTGACGACGCGGTTCGGCCTGGATCCCGACAACCACTCCGTCCCCGTCATCACCAGTGTGCTGGACCTGGCCGGTGTCCTCTCACTCCTCCTTGTTCTGTCACTATTGGGGATAGCGGCTCATGCCTGACGAAGATCAACCGAGGAACGTCAAGGAACTGCTCGTCGAGGCGAAGGACGTCTCCGAGCTGATGATCGACCTGGCCTATGCGGCCGTGTTCTTCAACGACGGCGACCTGGCAGAGGAAGTCGAGGAGCTGGAGGACCGCATGGACGGCTACCTCCGGCGGCTTCGGGAGATCTCCATGCTGGCCGCCCGCTCGCCGGAGGACGCCGAGGCCATGGCCGGGGTACTCCATATCGCCGGGGCAATGGAGAAGATCGGCGACGCGGCCTCTGACATTGCCCGCGTGGTGCAGGCGAAGCTGGGAATCCCGGGAGCGCTCCGGCCGGACCTCCGGCATGCCGACGAGATCGTCGGGCGGGTCAAGGTCCGCGAGGGAGCGCCCTGCGTGGGCCGCTCCCTTCGCGAGCTGCTCCTTCCGAGCGAGACCGGGATGTGGCTGCTGGCGATCCGCCGGGGGACCGAGTGGGAGTTCGATCCCCAGGCAGACAGCGTCCTGTCGGAAGGAGACATGCTGCTCTTCCAGGGCCCCGAAGAGGGAGTGAACCTGATCAGGGAGGTGGCGGGCGCTCCCCCTCTCCCCGAGCCGGCTGAGACCGAGGGGGGGCTTCCCTTGAGCGAGCTCGACCGGGCCGTGGACATCCTGGTCGAGATGAAGAACGCGGCCGAGGTGGCCGTGGGGCTCGCCTACTCGGCGCTGCTGTTCAAGGACCCGGCCCTCGCCGCCGAGGTGGCGACGCTGGAGGCTCGCTCCGACATCCTTCACGACGAGCTGGAGTCATGGGTCCTGAAGGCAGCGCCGGAGGCTCGGAACACCGATGAGCTCCGGGGCCTCCTCCGCCTGGGATACGCAAGCGAGACCATCTTCGACGCGGCCCGGGACATGACGTGGCTGATCGAGCACGATGAGGAGCTCCATCCCGTAATCCAGATGGCCCTTGAGGAGACGGAGGAGATCGCCGTAGAGACGGTGGTCGAGCCCGGCTCGCGGGCCGAGGGCCGTTCATTGAAGCAGCTTCAACTCGAGACGGAGACCGGGATGTTCGTGCTGGCGGTGCAACGCGGCCGGAGGTGGATGTACCGCCCCCGCCCCAGGTTCGAGCTGGAGGCGGGGGATCGGGTCATCTCGATCGGACCAGAGGAGGGCGCCCCCGAACTCGACGCGCTGGCCAGAGGATATGCGGCCGTGGTCGAGTCAGGACCCTGAGCCGGACCCTCCTTCCGGTTCCGGCTCCCTCGGAGACCCGCGACGCCGACGCACTCTCCGTGCGGCCTGCCTCGCCTTCTCCCTGGCTTGATCCAGAGCTCGCTGAGCCCACGCATATTCGGTCCCCAGCACAGCGAGGCCGGCGATGATGGCGAGCAGGCCCGGACCGGGGGTCACCAGCATGACGGCCCCGGCCAACAGGAGGAGAAGCCCGGCCACGGTGACCCCGATGCGCTTCCCGCTGCGCCCGATGAACCGGAGGACGACTCTGAAGGTGGCCACGGACGTTCCTACCGAACGCCGGCGGGGAGAGAGAAACGCACCTGCTCGTCGACCGTGTGGAGCTGCTCGACCTCCGTGGCTCCCTTCGCCTTGAGATAGTCGACGACCCGCTCCACCAGCCACTCGGGGGCGGAAGCGCCGGAGGTGACGCCGACGGTGTCTCGGTCCTCCAGCCACTCGAGCCGGACGTCGTCCTCGTCGTCCACGAGGTACGCCGGGGTTCCGAAGGAACGGGCCACCTCCACCAAGCGGTTGGAGTTCGAGGAGTTGGCCGACCCGATCACCAGGATGACGTCCGCCATCCGGGCAAGATCCTTCACCGCCTCCTGGCGATTCTGGGTCGCGTAGCAGATGTCTTCTCTGGGGGGTCTCTGGATCCCGGGAAACCTCTCCCGCAGGACCTGGATGACCTCATTGGTCTCGTCGACCGACAGCGTGGTCTGGGTGAGGTAGGCCACGCGACTGGGATCGCCGACCTCGACGGTGCGCGCCTCCTCCGGCGAGCTCACCAGGACAACGTTGTCAGGCGCTTCCCCGCTGGTGCCGATAACCTCCTCATGCCCCTCGTGGCCGATCAGCAAGATCGTGTAGCCCTCACCGGCGAACCGCCGTGCCTCCAGGTGGACCTTGGTGACCAGGGGACAGGTAGCGTCGATGACCGACAGACCCCTGGCCGACGAGTTCGCGTACACCTCTGGAGCAACCCCGTGCGCGGAGAGGACCACCACCGCGCGTTCCGGCACCTCGGCCTCCTCCTCGACGAACACGGCGCCCTTCCGCTCGAGGTCGCGAACCACATGAATGTTGTGAACGATCTGCTTGCGGACGTAGACGGGGGGACCGTAGATGCGCAGGGCACGCTCTACCGTGTCCACGGCCCGTTCCACGCCCGCGCAGTATCCCCTGGGCCATGCGAGGAGGATCCGTCTGGGCACGGATCAATGGTACCCGAGCCGCCGAGGGGGCCCCTCTCCCCCTCTGATGACAGGTGGCATGGCGCCGGGGTAGACTCGGCGGCCTCATGCCCGTCTTCCCATCGCACGCCCCAATTCCGACTGTCATTGACCGAGACCTCATGCACATGAACGATGCAAAGCCGTTTCCAGGAGGTGAGGCGCATGCCCCCGATCCGCCGCACCAACCACAGAGTTCCAGTCCGTCCCCATAGTCAGACGGGGCCGTCCGGCCCGAACACCCGCCAGTTGTCCGTGAGGGACAATCTCTGGCTCAGGTTCGCGATCATCGTCTCGCTCGTTTCGGTACTGATCCCGGCGGCCGCCACGGCACAGCCATGGATGCTCTCCAAGGTTTCGGACCAGCCCTCAGCCCCCGCCTTCTCGCTCGTTGGGCTGTTCCTCGAGCCCAGCAGCCCAGCTCACTACCCCGACCGGGCCTACTGGGAGGCTCGCCGGAGCGACTGGGCCGAGGCGTTGGAGCGAGCGGCAGCCAGAGCCCGGCAGCAGGCACGGGAGCGGGCCCGGCAGAGAGCGGCCGCCCAGGCCGCCGTTCAGGCCAGGGCCGCGTGGGTTGCACCTGCGCCGACCTATTCCGGCTCCGGAAGAGCAGATTGGTACGCGATAGCTCAATGCGAATCCGGAGGTCGATGGGACATAAATACTTCGAATGGATTCTGGGGGGGCCTACAGTTCCTGCCAAGCACTTGGTTCGGCTACGGCGGAGGTCCGTTCGACGGCAAGGGTCCGTTCCCTTACTCCGCCGCCGCGCAGATCGCCGTTGCCGAGCGCGTGCTCGCGGGACAGGGCCCCGGCGCTTGGCCGAACTGCTTCCACTGGGCTTAGCGGTTTCCAGCTGAAGCGCCCGAGGTCCTGTCATACCCGGGTGCTATGTTCAGTTGTGCCTCGCTACACTCCTGAGCAACGAGCCGTGATGGTGCAGCTGTCTCAACTGGGAGATGGCATCACGACCGTCGCGCGGAAGATCGGCTGTTCGCCCAATACCGTTAGCGCCGCTTTGAGAGTGGCAGGGACGAACATGCGCAAGCCAGGAGCCTATGGCAAGCGCGCAGGCCTCCCCCCGAAGTGGCGACGCCACATTGCAACAAATGGCTATGCGGTGTGGGACGGCTGGATCCCCCTGGTGGCAAGGCGAGGCAAGGAACGAATGGCGTCGTTATTGGAGCACCGGCTCGTGATGGAGAAGCACCTGGGACGGCCGTTGGCGCCCTGGGAGAGCGTGCACCATCGCAATGGGAAGAGGGACGACAACCGCCTGGAGAATCTGGAGCTCTGGCTGGTGCGAAGCCGGAACGGCCAGCGAGCCCACGAAGTCCTCTGTCCCCATTGCGGTAAACCCTATCCATGGACATTCGGTTCGAGTGGCCGGATGGCCAAGATGGGCGTGGAGCCGCCCCAGACCGGGACTCCGCCGGCCTACGCGTAGGCGATAGCATCGATGAAGTAGGAAACGATTCGGATCTAAGCTGCGAGAGGTTCGTTTCTGTGCCCGCGCCTTGCCCGATCTCCTGTGCTTAGACCTGACCCTGACCACTCCTCATCTTCGACTCGCGAACGCACCCTAACCGCAGGCTACGTCCTGACCGGGCCGCCGGGGCGAGGGAGCCCCAGGATCGCGGGCTTGAGCTCCTCCAGGGACGCGGCTTCTTCATCCGCTCCGCTCAGCGGGCCGAGGCTCACGATGCGGACCGTCGAGCGCGCTTCGCGGGCCCGCGAGGCGGCATCGGGCCCGAGTCCAGCATCGATCACCACGACGTCCGGCTGCCATTCACCGACCTGCCCACCCAACTCATCCAGCGAAGACGCTCCGCCGACGAGCTCCCAGTTCGTGCTGACCGCGGCGCGCTTCAGCTGGGCCAGTCGCCCCGCGTCGGCCGCGGCGCACAGCACTCTCAGAGCCCGGCACATCCGGGCAGCGTAACGGACGGATGCCAGGTCCGTCACCGGAACATCGCTAAGCTCCCCGCCATGCAAGCTCACTTGAACCTGGACCTCCGCGCATGACCCTCCCCGAAGAGGTTCGCAACTTCTGGTACGCGTTCTCGGAGCTTGGCCAACGCATGGACCGAACCGGCTGGGGACTCGTGCAGACCGACCCCCGCTTCCCGCTCGTGTGGGACGCCAACAACGCGTGCGTCCTGGAGGCGGACCCCGCCCTGACCCTCGAGAGCATCCGACGGGAACTGCTTCCGTCGCTCCGGGCAGCCGGCGCGCCCTACGAGCACGTGGAGTTCTGGGACACCTCGGTGGAGAGCCCCGCGCTTCGGGAGGCCCGCGATGTCGGCCAGCGGTTCGACCCCGACGTCGTAATGGCCTTGGAGGATCCGGCCAGCGTGCCAGCGACCGGCACGGTCCGGACGAAGGAGATCGTCCGCCCCGATCCGAGCTTCTGGCCCTGGTATCGCGACAGCCTGAAGGAATTCGGCGACGACCTCTCGGAGTCCGTGCTCGATCAGATGCTCCGCCGAGTCCGGGAGGTCTTTCAGCCGGCGGGGATCCGCTGGTTCGTGGGATTCGTCGACGAAGCGATGGCGGGTTACGCCAGCGTGATATCGCTGCACGGTGTGGCATACCTCGACAACGTGGTGACGATGCCGGGCTTTCGTCGGCGAGGTGTAGCCGCGGCAACCGTTGAAGCGGTGATGAGAGCGACCCTGGAGTCTGGCCACACGTACGTGTTCCTGCTGGCCGAGGAGAACAGCGCTCCTCAGCGACTCTACGAGCGTCTCGGGTTTCGCGCCCGGACGCGCATCGAGAGCTTCACGCGGCGGCTCGGGGACGGTTGATTCCCGGCCTGGGAAACTTGTGGCGATGACCGCCGTCCCCGAAGACCTGAGAACCATCGTCGAGCTCGCCCTGGCGGAAGATGCTCCTGCTGGAGACCTGACCACCCAGCTCGTCGTAGCGGAGGACGCGACGTGCCGGGCGGAGCTCCGGGCCAGTGCCCGGGGCGTGGTGGCGGGGGTCAGGACGGCCTCCGCCGTCTTCGACCTCGTGGCGGAGCAGAACGGAGGCGGCGTGGTGGATCTCGATTGGGAGGTCAAGGACGGCGACTCGGTTTCCCCGGGCGAGCGCCTTTGCCTGATCACGGGGCCGGCCCGCGTCATCCTGCGAGCGGAGAGGGTGGCCATCAACTTCCTCTCGCATCTCTCCGGGGTGGCCACGATGACCCGGGCATTCGTCGAGGCCGCCAGGCCTGCCGAAGTGCTCTGCACACGCAAGACCGTCCCGGGGCTGCGCGCCTTGCAGCGGGAGGCGGTGCTCGCCGGAGGCGGTTCGCTCCACCGAGCCTCCCTGTCGGAGGCCGTGCTCATAAAGGAGAACCACCAGCGGGTGGCGGGGGGAATCGCGGAGGCGGTGCGCCGCGCCCGGGCGCGGGGAGCGCCGGTCGAGATCGAGGTGGAGACGCTCGAGGAGCTGGACGAGGCGCTGCGCGCAGGGGCCGATCGGATCCTGCTGGACAATCCGAGCCCGGAGCTCGTGCGGGAGGCCACGTCCCGGGCGGGAGGTCCGGACCGCATCGAGATCTCCGGCGGCGTTACGCTTGACTCGGTGGGCTCGCTGGTCGAAGCGGGCGCCCGGCTCGTCTCGGTGGGTCGGCTCACCCATTCGGCCCCGGCTCTCGACATGTCGCTCGAGGTGATCGATGCCCGAAGCATTTGAGGAGTGGGCCCGGGAGGTCCGAAAGCTGGCCGGGGAGCGCCGGGCGGTGATCCTGGCCCACAACTATCAGGTCCCGTGGATCCAGGACGTCGCCGACTTCGTCGGCGACTCGCTCCAGCTGTCTCGCCAGGCGGCCGACACCGATGCCGAGGTCATCGTGTTCTGCGGCGTCCACTTCATGGCCGAGACCGCGAAGATCCTCTCGCCCGCCAAGACCGTGTTGATCCCCGACCTGGACGCCGGCTGCTCTCTGGCAGCCTCCATCACCGGGGAGCAGCTTCGAGAGTGGAAGGCGGAGCATCCGGGCGCCGCCGTGGTCGCCTACGTGAACACGTCGGCCGAGGTCAAAGCGGAGTCCGACATCTGCTGCACCTCGTCCAACGCCGCCGAGGTAGTCGCCTCCATCCCGGAGGGGCAAGAGATCCTGTTCCTGCCGGACATGTTCCTCGGCGCCCACGTGGAGCGGCAGACCGGCCGCAAGATGCACCTGTGGATGGGCGAATGCCACGTCCACGCGGGCATCGGTGCCCAGGAGATGCGGGCGAAGGCGGAGGCGGAGCCCGAGGCCGAGCTCCTCATCCACCCGGAGTGTGGCTGCTCGACCGCGGCCCTCTTTCTCATGGGGGAGGGCGTGTTGCCGGCGGAGCGGACCAAGGTCCTGTCGACCGGTGGGATGGTGAAGGAATCCAGGGTCTCGGCAGCCCGGAAGTTCCTGGTGGCCACGGAGACCGGAATCTTGCACCAGCTGCGCAAGGCCAACCCGGACAAGACGTTCGAGCCCATCGACGAGTACGCCGTATGCCAGTACATGAAGACGATCACCCCCGCGAAGCTCCTCCGGTCGCTCAGGGAGGGAGTCTTCGAGGTCACGGTCCGCGATGAGATCCGGATGCGGGCGGCTCGAGCGGTGGAGCGGATGATCGAGATCAGTCCCTCCCCGGTCGCCGGATCCGTCCCCGTCACCGCTTCCTGAGCTCCGCGAACACTGGACGAGGGCGCCGAACGCCATCATCCTTGTCCTCGCATGACCACTTCCCCGGAGCGGGACACGAAGCGAAGGAGTCGCAGGGTGCTGGGGTTGTTTGGCTCGGGCGAGTTCGAGCCGTGGGCCGAGGAGGTCGATCGCTGGCTCCTGGCTCGGAGCCCGGCCGGCGAGGGCTCGGTCCTCATCCTCCCGACCGCAAGCGCGCCGGAAGGAGACCGCGTGTTCGAACGATGGGGGGACATGGGCTTGGTGCACTACGCGCGCATCGGGGTCTCCGCCGAGGTCCTCCCCCTCAAGACGAAGGAAGACGCGGACCGCGAGGATCTCGCCGAAAGGGTTCGCGGGGCCTCGATGGCCTTCTTCTCCGGCGGGAACGCCGCCTATCTCGCAGAGGTCCTGTCGGGGTCCAGGTTCTGGCGCGCCCTCCTTGCCGCCATGGATCGAGGGATGGCCTATGCCGGGTGTAGCGCGGGGGTCGCCGGTCTCGGCGAGCGAGCGCCGGACAATTCGACCAGGAGCTGGGTCGGGGCAGACTCATGGAGGCCCGGACTGCGGCTCTTCCACAGGACGCTGTTCGGCGTCCACTGGGATGCCCTGGACCGGCACGTGCCGGGGCTGAGGGCGTCCATAGTCGCTTCCATTCCTCCCGACCACCGGCTGCTGGCGATCGACGAGAAGACCGCGGTCGTCGGCGATGGCTCGAGCTGGACGGTTATGGGCTCGGGGGGCGCATATCTTCTCGAGGACGGCGAATGGAGCGAGCACCGAGCGGGCAGCTCATTCCCCGCGGACCTGGGGAACGGAAGCGGCGACGCGGCCAGCTAACCTGTCCCAGCCTCCGCCTCTCGGAGCAATCCTTCCACCTCCGCCCGGCGCGATCCGAACGGCGCAGCCTCCAGGTATTCGCGGAAGGCCGCCGCCGCGGCCGCGGGGCGATCGAGGCCTCTCATGAGGATCACACCCTTGAAGTACAACCCCTCCGGGTAGTCGGGATCGACCTCCAGGGCCCGCTCCACCGAGCTGAGACCCTCGTCGGCCCGTCCGGCCAGGTACAGCAGGAAGCCCAGGCTTGCCCTGGCCTCCGCACTCCGAGGCTCGATCTCCAGAGCCACGACGTACTGCTCGATGGCCGCCCGGGCATCGCCGGAGTCCATGTACCTCTGGGCCAGGTCCAGCCGGGCCGCAAGGTCTCGAGGGTGCTCGAGCACTCGCTGCTCGAAGAACGAGAGCGGATCGACCGCGCCCGGCGGCGCTTCGGGAACTCCCCCGGTGAACGGACGGCCAGGATCCCGATCCCTCACTGCGCCGGCCAGGACGGTCACCACTCCCGCCACTATGGCCGCAGAGACCAGCGCCGCGATGAGGGTCGGGGCGTGCTGCTTCCTCTTCTCTTCCGGCCGACCCTCTCCATTCCACGCGGCCACCCGGCGAACCGTCTTCAAGCTCGCTCCGAGCTCCCCGGCCCGATCCCGAGCTTCCAACGCGCGGAGCACGGCGATCGTGCGGGTCTCGGTCTCTCCGCGTATCCGCCGATAGGCATCCTCCGCAAGCTCGCCCCTCGTCCGCTCCTCGTCTAGGTCCCTCAGGGCTCGCATCAGGCTGAGCCGCTGGTCCTCCAGGGGGTCGACGAGCCGCTCGAGGGCTACCTGACGCGATCCGCCGAATGGCCACAGCACACCGGCGGCCGCTATCCCGGACAGCAGGGCCGCGCACACAAAGATGATCCAGGTCACTCCGGCTCCTCCTGCGCCACTAGGAGCGAGCTCTCGAGCAGCCTTCGATCTGCCCCAGTCACCGGGTCCGGCGGTGCATCCGTGCCAGGACCGGGCTCACCTCCCGCCGTCCAGCGCCGGGTGGCCGCGCCCGCCACCGCCAATCCGCCGATGAGCAGTGCAGCGGGTGCCAGCCAGGCCACCCAGTTGATCCCGCGCGGTCGTGGGGAGAGAAGGACCCACTCACCGTATGCGGCCACGAACTCCTCACGGATCTCGTCGGGAGCCTTGCCGGCCTGCAGGTCGCGGGCGATGCTGGCACGCATGTCGTGGGCCAGCGTGGACGGTGAGTCCGCCACGGAGAGGTTCTGGCACACGGGACACCGCAATGTGGAAGCCACCGCCCGGACCCTCTCGGCCAGGGCCGGCGCAGGGGCCGGGCCACGGGTCGCCGCGAACGCCAGCGCGGTCCCGGCCGACAGGAGCGACACCGAGATGACGAGCATCCGGAGCTTCACGACTCGTCTCCCAGGAGCCCGGCGATGCGATCGCTTAGCTCCCCGTAGCTCACCGGCCCCACCCGCCAGTACCTCACCCGGCCATCCGGAGCGATGAGATAGGTCTGAGGAACCCCGTACACGCCGAAGGCGAGGGCGGTTCGCGCATCCGGGTCCTGGAGGATCGGCCACTCCCCACCCATCTCCTGGAGGTAGGCCATGGAGGCCGAAGGAGAGTCCTGGAATGGGATGCCCAGGAAGACAACGCCCCTTTCCCGGAACCGCCGCCAGGCTGCCTCCAAGGCAGGATGCTCGATCCGGCACTCCCTGCACCAGGAAGCCCAGAAGTTGACCAGGACGACCTGTCCGCGGAGATCGGCGAGCCGCACGGTCGTGGATCCGTCCATCGTGGCCAGGGCGAAATCGGGCGCCGGCCGGCCGATGAGCTGCGAGCGGATGGCGCCCGGATCGCGGGAAAGCCCGAACGCGAGCAGGCCGGCCAGGGCCGTAGCCGCCGACGCCACGGCGGCCAGGAGCATCCACCGTCCGCGTCGCCACCCGCGTGCGATGCCAGGAGAGCCCAGGACGGAGGGATGGCGGCGGGCGGCCTGGTCGAAGCTCCTCGTCATCAGGCTCGAGCCTCCTCCGACAGGGACGGCTCGTCGAGGGCTCCCAACTCGGTGAGCCTTCGCTGCTTCCGGGGCATTGGTCGTGGGCTCAACGTGCCACCCGGCCACGCCGCCAGCAGTCCGCCGAGGGCAATGATGGCCCCCCCGACCCACAGCCACATGACTCCGGGATTGAGGAAGAAACGGAACGTGGCCCGTCCGCCCTCTCCGTCGAACCCGATGACCGACGAATACAGATCCCTTCGCGCCCCGTACTTGATGGAAGGGGTCCCGATGGGTTCGGAGGCCCCGGGATAGAGATTCAGGGACGGACCGAGACCCCCCAGGTTTCGGCCGTCTCTGGTCAGGGTCAGGTCGGCGATCAGTACCTGTCGGTGCGGTTGGCGAAGGACCCGCCGGCCTTCGTACCGAACCTCGTACCCCGCGAACGCGATGGACTCGCCGCGAGAGAGGGTGACCTCGGTCTGGCGAGCGAACGACGAGGAGGCGGTGAGGGCCACGGCGGCGATCGCCACGCCCACGTGGGCCAGGTAACCCCCGTACATCCGCCGATTCCGGCCCAGAGCCACGCCGAGGACCGTCCGTCGCGGCCGCCCGGTGGCCCGGGCGAAGGCACCGACACCCCGCGCGATCTCGCCGGCGTTTGACGCAGCAACGAACGTGGCCAGGCCGAACGTCCCCAGGGCCGCGAGGTTCCGCGTTCCCGCCCCTGCCAGCCCAACCACCACGACGGACCCGGCGGCCGCAGGCATCAGGACCCTTCGGCTGATCTGGTCGAACGAGGCCCGTCGCCACGGCAGCAGCGGTCCCACGCCCATCAGGAAGAGCAACAGGAGGAACAGGGGGACCGTCGTCTGCCGGAAGTAGGGCTCGCCCACGCTCGCCTGCCGGTTCGCGAGGGCCTCGACGACCAGGGGGAAGATCGTCCCCAGCAGGACCACGAAGGTCAGCGTCAGCAGCACGAGGTTGTTCCCGAGAAACGCCGATTCCCGGGACAGCGCGGAATCGAACCGCCCCTCCGAGCGCAGCCGCCACCCCTGCAAGGCGATCAGCCCGAAACCCGCCAGCAGCACCAGGACGAGGAACCCGAGGTACAGGGGCCCCACGATCGATTGGGCGAACGTATGGACGGAGGACAGGATGCTGCCGCGTGTGAGGAACGTGCCGAAGGTGGTGAGGGCGAAGGTCCCCACGATCAGGGACAGGTTCCACACTTTGAGCATGCCCCTTCGCTCCTGGATCACCACCGAGTGCAGGAACGCCGTAGCCGTGAGCCAGGGCAAGAGCGCCACGTTCTCCACGGGGTCCCAGGCCCAGTAACCGCCCCAGCCCAGAACCCCATACGACCACAGGGCCCCCAGCACGAGCCCCGCCGTGAGGAAGATCCAGGCTGCCAGCGTCCAGCGCCTGGTGATGCGGATCCATCGATCGGAGAGCGTGCCGGTGACGAGAGAGGCGATGGCGAAGGAGAACGGGACGGTGAACCCGATGAACCCCAGGTACAGCATCGGGGGATGCACCGCCATGAGGGGATGGTTCTGCAGCAGGGGCAGCGGGCCCCTCCCGTCCGGGAGCGCCACTCCCAGCGAGGCGAATGGAGATGTCGGCCCCAGCACCAGCGCCAGGTAGAAGGCGGACACCCCGTACATCACGGCAAGGACCCAGGGGAGGGTCTCGGGGCGGCGCCGACGGAACCGGAACGCGACCGCCGCGATGTAGCCGGCCAGGATGAGGTTCCAAAGGAGCAGCGATCCCTCGTCCGCCGACCACAGCGAGAGCACCTTGAAGAAGGTCGGGGTTGCCCGGCTCGAGTTCTCTGCCACGTACCGGAGCGAGAAGTCGTCGGCCAGGATCGCCGCCAGCATGGCGCCGTTGGCCGCGAGCACCACGGCCAGGAGGGAGTAGGCGGTGGTTCGGGCGCTCTCGACCAGGAGCGGCCGGTTGCGGCGGGCGCCGATCACCGAGACCGCGAGCCCGTACAGGGCCAGCCCCAACCCCAGCGCCAGGGCAAAGCCTCCCAGCCGTTCCAAGCCCGCTACCCCTCCTCCAGGTTCGCCGTTGTGGGGGTCTCTCCGGGAGCGGGCGGCCGGTAGACATCGCTGTGTCTCACCAGCACGGTGTCCGCGTGGAAGGCTCCATCCCGGCCCAGGGTGCCCTCCACTACGACCCCCCTTCCCCCGCGAAACAGCGAGGGCACCCCGCTCGAGCTGACAACCGTCATCGAGGTGGCCCCGTCCGAGACGACGAACCTGAGCGTGGAGGGGCCTTGCTGGACCACCGAGCCGGGCTCCACGAAGCCACCCAGCCTGACGCGGTCTCCTACCGCGCTCGGCCCCTCTCGGAGCAGCTCTGTGGTCGTCTTGTAGTACACCAAGCTGCTGCTCAAGCCCTGCGCGGCCACCCAACCGATGCCCGCAGCGACGGCGGCCACAGCGACGAAGATCCGGCCGCGACTCATTCGTGCATCCGCTACGGCCGCGCCCGCTTCGATGAGAGCGCCGTCGCCCGTCCCCTGGCCCGGCGGGCCCGGTGGAAGAGGCCGCTCACGTAGGCGGCCAGGGCAAGGACGGTGAGCCCGTATCCTGCCGCCACGTATCCGAGGTTATCCACGGGCCGGCGCCTCCTCCAACAGGGCCTCGGCGGGCTGGCCCACGCGCGGCGACAGGGCCTCGGCCACCACCCGATCCTCCAGCCGCCCCACCCGAAGCCGAAGGGCCAGGAGGTACAGGTACAGCATCGTGAAAGCCAGGACGGCCGTGATCAGCGCGGCGGCCATCATCGGAGCGAGGTCGGGCACGCCCAGGATGCGGGCCGGGGGCTGGTGGAGCGAACGCCACCACCGGACGGACAGGTGGACGATGGGCACGTCGATGAATCCCACGATGCCAACGACAGCCGCCCAACGCGCCCTGCGCACCGGGCTGTCCGGCAGGCGGCGCACGGCCAGGTACCCGACGTAGATCAGCAGGAGCAACGCAGTCGTAGTGAGCCGCGGATCCCATGACCACCAGGTCCCCCATACCGGCCTCGCCCACAGCGCGCCCAGAGCGATGGTCAGGGCCGTGAACAGGACGCCGATCTCGGCGGAAGCGGCCGCCAGCCTGTCCCACCGGATCCTGGTCGTGGTCAGGTAGGCGATGCTCGCCACGAACACGACGACGAATGCCAGATACGCGAGCCAGGCGGTCGGCACGTGGACGTACATGAGCCGCTGGACGTTCCCCTGCTCCGCGTCCGAAGGAGCGATCGCCAGCGACATCACTCCGCTCGTCGCCAGCGCGACGGCGGCCAGCCAGCCGAGGATCCGTTCGCCCCGCCGGGCGGTGATCTTGCCCATCATCCGCTCCGCCGACGTCATCAGTCCTCCAGCAGGTGACCGAACACGAGCGTGCCCAGGCCGAGGAAGACCAGGTCGAAGGCCAGGAGCAGGCCCAGCCAGGATGCCGCGTCCCCGCTCCGGCCGGCCGTGGCCAGCGCCGTGGCGTTCACCCCCGCCACCAGCACGGGAGTGGCCAGCGGGAGGACGAGCAGGGGAAACACCGCCTCGCGGGATCGAGTGGACTCCGCAAGGACGCCGAACAAGCTTCCCACCGCCGCGAGACCGACCGTTCCCAGGACCAGGACGGCGGCCAGCACGGCTGGGTCGCCCAGCGACAGCCCGAACAGGATGGCCACGGCGGACAGGAGGGCGGCCTCCACGATCAGGAGCTGTACGACCACGGCCAGGGCCTTGCCCAGGAAGACGGCGGCCTTGTCGAAGGGCGCCAGGAGCAGTCCCTCCAGCGCCCCGTCCTCCCCCTCGGACCGGTAGGCCTCGCGGAACGCCAGCACCGAGGCGAACAGGATCGCGAGCCACAGGAGCCCGGGAGCCGTCTGCCGGAGCAGCGTGCGCCCAGGACCCAGCGATAGGCCGAAGGCGATAAGGAGGGTCCCGGCGAACGGAAGGACCGTGGTCAGCGCGTGGCGGCCCCTCATCTCGATCCGAAGATCCTTCATCGCCATCGCCCCCGTCTGACGGAGAAGCTTCACGGTCGCTGGGCCGTCCGGGCCGGGGTGGCCTGGAGTATGGTTCCGGGCTCCGGAAGCAGGCGCCCCGCGTCCATGAACAGGGTCCGCGATGCCATCCCTCCTCTGGAAGGATCGTGCGTAGCCAGGACCACCGTTTGGCCTCCCCCGCTGGCTGCCCGGATCGTGCTGTCGACGATGTCCTTGGCTCCGGCATCCAGTCCCGCGTAGGGCTCATCAAGAAGAAGCAGCTCGGGAGACCGAAGGAGGGACCTGGCCAGCGCCATCCTCTGGCGCATCCCCTGCGAATACTCGCGAACCTTCTCATCGGCTGACGAGTCGAGACCCACCCGCTCGAGGGCCTCATCCATAGCGGTGGGATCCGACCCGTACAGCGCGCAGGCGAAGCGGAGGTTCTCACGAGCCGTCAGGTCCTCGTACAGGCGAGTGCGCTGGCCGATCAGCTCGGTTCGACGCCTGATCTCGTTCCTGTGCCGCACCAGGTCGAAACCGAGCACCGAGCCCCGACCGTAGGTCGGCGAGAGCGCGGTCGCGACCAACCGAAGGAGCGTGCTCTTCCCCGCCCCGTTGGGCCCTCGGATCAGGACCGTTTCGCCGCGCTCGACCAGGAGGTCCGCCCTGACCACGGCGGGAACGACTCCGAAGACGCGGGTCACCCCCAAGAGGTCAACGGCCGCATGAGCGGTCCTTGGGGTGACAGGGCCGCGGTCGGGAAGCAACGCGTTCGTCATCTGGCGGGAAGCCACGCGTACTCCAGGCTACCGCAGCAAACTGGGCCCTGCGCCCGCGGCGGTCATCGCTCGGCCACCGACTCCCCTTGGGGAGCGCACGTGGCCAGCAGGTCGGGGATCCCCCCCCTCGAGACCAGCCTGACGGCCGCGCCGCTCCGGTCGAGGAGACTTGCGGCGATCGCCGCCCGGTGACCCGTGCTGCAGGCGGTCCAGATCTCCCGGTGCCGCGGAACCTCCCCGAGCCGGTCCCGGAGGTCACCGACGAAGATGTGGCGGCTCCCGGGGATGTGGCCGGCGTCCCATTCCCGTTGCTGACGGACATCGAGGACGGGAGGCAAGCGACCCTCGCGGTACGCCTCGCACAGCTCCTCGATCTTGGAGGCCCCGAACGACCGTACCTGGCGCCCGTCAGCTCGCCACGCCTCCATGCCCCCCGCCAGATACCCTTCGATCCGCTCGTAGCCGATCCGCAACAGCTGGACGACGGCCTCCTCCAACGACGCACCTTCCGGCTGGGGAACCAGCAGGACCAGGGGGGCGTTGAACGGGACCACCCATCCCACGTACGTGGCGAACCCGTCGTCCAGCTCGACGTTGAGCGACTCGGGCACGTGAGCCTCGGCGAACGCCTCCCGAGGACGGCCATCGATGACCCACGCCCCTTCTTCGATCCTCCGGCTCACGTCGCCCGACCAAAGGGGCTGAGGCCTCTGAACCTCTCCCAGCACGCGCGGTCCCGCCCGGTTGATCGGCGCGATGTACCGGTAGTAGTCGGGATAGGACACGAGCCCGCCGAGCTGCTGTTCGACGTAGGCCTCCTCGTCGGGAGCTGCCAAGGCCCGGTTCCCTCGCCGTTCATCGGCGATCGTGGACGTACGTTCCTTCGGGGCGGGCCCAACTCCGCAAAAGCTTCCCGGCCCGTGAGTGGGAAGCACCTGGACAGCATCGGGCAGGGCGGCAAACCTGCGAAGGGTTCGGTACTGAGCCCGAGCCAGTTCGTCCGTGAACTCCTCGCCGAGAAGGTCCGTTCGACCGGCGCCGCCCACCATGAGGCTCCCGCCCGTGAATACGGCATTCGGTGCATCCGACCCTTCGCCGTACAGCAGGTAGGAGATGTGCTCGGGAGTATGGCCCGGCGTCTCCAGAGCCACCAGCCGGACGTCTCCCACCCGGATCTCGTCCCCCTCAGCCATCGGCCGGACCGGGAACTCGTATCCGCCCCTGGCGGGCGCGACGATCTCGGCGCCGGTCGCGGCTCGTAGCTCGATCGCCCCCGACACGTAGTCGTTGTGAAGGTGCGTCTCGAGCGCGTATCGAATCGCCAGGCCGCGCGCCTCGGCCGGCTCGAGGTAGCGGCCGATGTCTCGCTGGGGGTCGACCAGGGCCGCCGCTCCGCCCGAAGCCACCAGGTAGCTGTTGTCTCCGAGTGACGGTGTGACCACTACCTCGAGTTCCACGCCCGCTCCTTCCAACCGTCAGGTGGGGCTTCCGCTAGCTTCCGCCCGGCTGGGGTCCCGCGGCAACAGCGTGCACTTGCCCCGGCTGATTTGCCCGGCCCTTCCGGGCCGAAGGACACTGGGGCTCCATGCGGCGCCTGACGAAGTGCCTGCCCGGCCTCTGCGTCCTGTTGCTCCTCACGGCCTGTGGATTCGGCGCACCGGAAGGCGCCACCGTGCAGGGCCGGGACATCAGCGCCCTCTACCGCCTGTTCGTCTACGTGGCGATCGCCGTGGGAGGGATCACCTATGCCTTGATCATCTGGGCCGCGCTGCGCTACCGGCGCAGGAAGGACGACACGAGCGAACTTCCCAGACAGTTCCGGTACAACGTCCCGATCGAGGTCATCTACACGGTGGTCCCGATCCTCATCGTCATCGCCCTGTTCGCCGTGACCTTCCCGGTCGAGCAGCGCGTGGGCAGCATCTCGCCGCAGCCGGACGTCGAGGTGAACGTCACGGGGTTCAAGTGGCAGTGGCGCTTCGACTATCCGGAACATGGCATCTCCATCGTCGGTACGCCTCAGGCCTACCCGACCCTCGTCTTGCCGGTCGGGCAGACGGTCCGGATCAATCTCTCCGCTGCCGACGTCATCCACTCCTTCTACGTCCCGGAGTTCCTGTTCAAGCGAGACGCGATCCCGGGCATGGTGAACCGGTTCGATCTGGTGATCCCCGAAGCCGGAACGTTCCGAGGAGAGTGCGCGGAGTTCTGCGGGCTCGACCACTCGAACATGACCTTCTACGTGCGGGCCGTCCCGCCCGAGGAGTACCGCCGTTGGGTGGAAGGGCGATCCGGAGGCGGCGAGTCGTGAGCGTCACGATCGAACGGCCTCCGGTCACGCCTCCGCCCTCCGAGCCTGAGCGTCTCGGGCTGGTGGGGTGGATCACCACCACGAACCACAAGCGCATCGGCATCCTGTACATCGCCACGACGCTGGCGTTCTTCATCGTCGCCGGGATCATGGCGCTCCTGATGCGAGCGGAGCTGACCTCGCCGGGCCTCCAGCTGCTTTCCAAGGATGCCTACAACCAGCTCTTCACCATCCACGGGACCGCCATGATCTTCCTGTTCATCGCGCCGATGGGGCTGGGGCTGGCGAACTACTTCGTCCCGCTCCAGGTCGGGGCCCCGGACATGGCGTTTCCCCGGCTGAACGCCCTCTCCTACTGGCTGTTCCTGGCGAGCGGGGCCACCATCCTGCTCTCGTTGATGGCGCCGAGCGGGGCCGCCGCGACCGGATGGACCTTCTACGTGCCGCTCTCGGGCCCGGAAGGAAGCCCAGGTCCCGGGGCGGACATGTGGATCATGGGGGTCCTCCTGGCCAGCACGTCATCAATCATGACGGCCGTCAACCTTATGGCCACGACGTTCATGCTGCGGGCCCCCGGGTTGACCATGTGGCGGCTTCCCCTCTTCACCTGGAACATGGTCATCACGTCGCTGATGATCCTGGTGGCGTTCCCGCCGCTGGCCGCGGGCCTGTCGTTGCTCTTCTTCGTCCGGCTCCTGGGCGGCCACTTCTTCGATGTGTCGCAGGGCGGCTCGGCGGTGC
>JBOGVA010000044.1:0-35892 GCA_050692195.1 Actinomycetota bacterium
AGCTCGCGCCGCCCGGCCGGCCCGGCCAGGACCATGATCGCCCAGGTCGCCCCGGCATCGGCCAGGTCGCGCAGATGCCCGGCGAAGGCCTCAGCGGCTCCGGCCCAGGCCACACCATCGGCCATGCCTCTTCGCTCGCGGTCGGAGAGGAGGGAGCGAGACTCCGCCTCGTCCTCGCCGACCAGGACGATCCCGGCCCAGGTGGCCTCGACCTCCCGTCCCGCACGAGCGGCCTCCTTCGCCAGTAGCTCCGCCTTCGGCCTGAGTTCTTCCGGAGCGAGCCCCCATCCGTTCCACCCATCGGCGATGCTTGCGGCCATCCTCACGACCTCGTCGCTCTGTGCCCCGAGCCACACGGGCGGGCCGCCCGCGGCGACCGGCGGAGGCACCAGGGGGCCTTCCAAGGGAGGGATGAAGGATCCGCCACCGAAGGTCTTGCCCTGGAACAGGGCCTTGACCGCGGAGACGGACTCGGCCAGGTGGGCTCTCCGCTCCCGGGCGGACATGTTGGGGAAGCCGAACGCGTCGTGCTCGGGCCGGTCGATCGGATCCCCCGTGCCGATCCCCAGGATCATCCGCCCCCCAGAGATCAGGTCGAGCGTGGAGAACATCTTGGCAACGAGGCCGGGCGGCCGGAGGATGGCACGGGTCACCAGCGTCCCGAGGGCGATCCGCTCCGTGCGCGCCGCCACTGCCGCAAGGGTGGTGAAGGCCTCCAGCGACGGCCTGTCCGCGGGCGCGCCCGGAGGGAAGAGATGATCGAACGCGAAGACTCCATCGAAGCCGAGCTCCTCCGCCGATCGGGCCGCGGCCATGACCTTCCCCGGATCGCCCGAGAACATCGGCAGGATCACTCCCACCTTCGGGACGCGGCCCGCGGGTTTGGATGCCGATGTCGACCCGGCGTTCCTCACGCCCTGGCCTCCCGGAGAGCCAGGTCTGCTGCCCCCACGGCGCCCGCGTCGTTCCCCAGGGCGGCCGCCACGATCGGAACCTCAGGCCGGTGCCCGGGAGCCTCGACCGAATCGACGAACGCCTGCCTGGCCGGACCCAGGATCAGCTCTCCCGCCTCGATCACTCCGCCCCCCACCACGACGATGTCGGGGTCCAGGATGTTCACCAGGCCGCCGATGCCCTCCCCCAGTCTCCGCCCCACCTCCGCCAGCACGTGGGCTGCCACGGGATCACCTTCCTGCGCGGCTGCCGTCACCACGAGTCCGTCCACATCGTCGGGATCGCCGCCCGCCAGCTCCACCATCAGGGTCTGAGGATGGTCCATGGCTGCCCGCCGGCCGAGCCGCCCGATGGCTCGCCCCGAGGCTACCTGCTCCCAGCACCCCTCGTTGCCGCAGCCACACAGCGGCCCGCCCGGCTCCACGATGATGTGGCCGATCTCGCCGGCGAACCCGTGGGCCCCCCGGAAGAGCTTCCCGTCGGAGACGATCCCGCCCCCGATCCCGGTGCCCACGGTCAGCATCAGCATGCCCGCCGAGCCCCGGCCGGCCCCGAATCTGAACTCCCCCCAGGCCGCCACGTTCGCGTCGTTGTCCACCAGCGCGGGGATGCCCACCGCCCGGCCGATCCGCTCGGCCAGGGGAAACTCTCGCCACGCCACGTTGGGCGCATACCGCACGATCCCGTCGCGGGAGACCATCCCGGCCGCTCCCACGCCGAGTGCCCGGATGCCGTCCCTTCCGCCCATCAGGTCGCGGGCCACGGCGACGATCGTTCGCGTGGCGGCCTCGGCGTCGCCGGCCGGTGTGTCCACCACCCGCCGGTCGAGGATCTCCCCCTCGTTCCCGACGTCGACCAGCGAACCTGCGACCTTCGTCCCGCCGGCATCGATACCGATCGCCAGGGCCTCAGGCATCGCGGGGCACACTACTCGACTCCCGACCGGCCGACGAAGCCGGATTCCAGAACTAGTAGCGGAGGAGTGCGCCGATGTCCGACGCCCCGTCCGTGTCGGTAGCCATCGTCAGGGTCTCCACTCGCGAGCGTTGGCGGAGGGCCGCGGCGACCGCGCTCTCCACGACGTCGTGAACTCGCTCCAGCGTTCCCCCGCACGTCGGGCACGCCGCCCCATCCACGGCAAGCCTGCCGCAGCTCGCGCATCGCGCTCCCTCGCGCGACAGCCCGAAGGGCACGACGAGCGTGTCGACGCGGCCATCGTTCAGTGCGTCGAGGACGGGCTCCAACCCGGTCACTCCGTGGCGGCCGGCCCGGGCCTCTGCCGTGAGCCGCTCGAGGACCTGCCGCTCCCTCTGGGCTTCCACTTCCTCCTCCACGGCCAGCGACCGTTCCAGCACCTCGTCGGCCGAGGCGGTGATGGGGAGGGTGGTGCGGGCGACGACCCGGCGCCTCAGGTAGTCGTGGATGCCCCGCTCGAGTTCCGGGAGGAGTTCCTCCGGCCCGGCCAGGATGAGGTGGTCGAATCTCCGCCGCTTGAGGAAGGCCAGGAGCACGTCGGCCACGTGCTTCAGGTGCTGGGCGACCGCCTCCTCGATGTGACGCTGGTATCGAGCCTGAGCCCGCCCGCCCTGATCGTGCTGGCCCGGCACGTCGTCGAAGATGTCGGTCTGCTCTCGGATTCGCCCCATCCTCGCGAGGAAGATGCGGGCCTTCTCTCTGTCCACCAGGGCCGTGCAGAACGACTCGTAGGTCTCCACGAGCCCCTCGATTGGCAAGACGTGGGGATGATCGGCCACGGTCACGCGATCCGGGAGGGGGCGAGGCACGAGCACTTCCTCCCACAGTCCTGCACCCGATGAGGAGAACAGGGCGAGCCCACGGGTCCGCCCCCGCTCGAGCGATCTCAAAAAGCTCATGAACCTCGACGCGTCACGGCGCACCGAGTACTTGGCCTCGCGGCTCATGCCCTCTGCCTGTCTCTGGAGGCGATGGCAGAGCTCCTCGGCTCTCAGCATGTAGTCCTGCTTACGCGGATAGCGGCGTCCGTCCACGTCCAGGTACAGGCTGGACACGGGGAATCCATCCGCGCTCCATTCGGCCAGCCTCCTCAGGAACTCCTTGTCGATCTCGGGCATCGCTGAACGCTCCCTCCCGCTGATCCCGATCGATCCGTCGTCGTCTCCGGCCCGGTCACTCGATCACGAGGCGCTTCAACTTCGGCGGTGGCTCGGTCTCCTCCAGGCGCGCGTCGATCAGCGCCCGCATGGCGTCGAGCACCTCGCGGCCGGCGGCCAGGAGGTGCGTCACCAGCTCGGGGCGGGCCTCCCCGAGAGCCGTGACCGTCAGGCAGATCGGGCAGAGGGCCACCGGACAGGTTCCCAAAGATGCCCTCTCTCCGGCGTCGGTGTGGGCCGGCGCCGTTCCCTTCGTCGCCGTCGATCCTCCTTTGGCCTGTTCCATCTACTCCCCCTTCTAGCTCGCGGAGACCCTCGACGTCGGCTCGCGGGCGAATCGAACCTCCAGCCGGTCCTCGACGAAGGCAGCCTCCTTGACGTCCAGCCTTTGAAGCGTTTGGGGAAGGATCAGGTTTCGCTTGTGGGGCCCGACTCTGACGTGCAGCTCCTCGCCCTTTCGATACACCTCCAGGTCCGACCGATCCACGAAGGGCAGCCGTATCGTCAGGATGTAGGACGCGCCCCGCTTCCTCACCCGCATCGGCTGGTCGTGGTGAAGGATGTCCGTCGGCTGGCGGTCTCCGTACACCTCCCGTCCCATCTCGGCCAGGAGGTCCAATCCCACCATCTCCCGGTCGAACAGGCGGGCCGTGAGGATCGGCACGGGCTCGAAGGACTCGCGGACCGTCATCAGATGCTCCGCCTGGATGTCCTTCCACTTCCCGAAGTAGGGATCCTCCACCTCGTCGGGGATGATCCGGTTCACCACGACCGCGTCCACTCGATAGCCGAACAGCGAAAGGTACGTGTAGGTTCGCCTGGCCTCGGCGATCACCATCTTCTCGGGGTTGACCACCAGCCGCACCGACGACGTGCGGTCATTCGTCAGGAGCCGGCGGACGCCGTCCAGGTTCCGGTGAAGCCGCTCCACGGCTGCGAAGATCCGGTCGTCCGCGATGGGCATGCTGGTGAGCCTGGAGAGCAGCGGTCGAATGGTCTTCACCACCCTGCGCTCGACCGGGAAGATGCGCTCGATGTACCAGTTCATCGCCTCGGGCAGCGACAGCAGGCGGAGAGTCTCGGCCGTGGGTGCGCAATCCACGACGAGCAGGTCGTACCGTCCAGAGTCGACGCGATGCTTGACATCGGTGAGGCTGAAGATCTCGTCCAGCCCGGGGATGACCGAGAGCTCCTCCGCCTCGATCGCGTCGACCCCGGCCCAGTTGAGGAACGAGACAACGAACTCCTGGATGTCCCGCCAGTTGGCCTCCAGCCGCTCCTGGGCGTCGATCTGCTCTGCCCACAGGCCTGGAGCGATCTCCTGGGCTCGAGATGTCAGTGGAATATCGAAGGAGTCCGCCAGGGAATGGGCCGGGTCCGTGCTCATCACGAGGGTTCGCTGGCCCGCTGCGGATGCTCGCACCGCCGTGGCCGCGGCCACGGTGGTCTTCCCCACCCCACCCTTGCCCGTGAACAGGAGGATCCGCACTCGACCCTAGGGTACTCAACACGAGGAGGAGACGCCTCGCGACTCTGACGGCTATCGGCGCTCGACGCGGCTCTTGAGGCCGTCAAGCGCCATGCTGATGACCGTCTTCTCGGCGGTCTTGCGCAGGAACCCTGGCAGGCTGATTCCGAGCTCCAGGGCCAGTCGGTAGGTCACCGAGGTCCCGCGCTCGTTCCGATCGAGCACGTACTCCCCCTCGATGTCCTTGACCACGCCTGAAGCTTCCTTCGTGGTCCAGGAGACGCCGCCATCTCTCGCGGCGTATCGGTAGGTAAGCGTGTAGGCGGCGTCGAACCCCATCTGGGACACCTCGAAGGCCACCTCGGTGGGCCGGCCCTTCGCGTCCGCCTTTCTGACGTCGGCCGACTTGACCCCTGCCCATTGGGGATAGGCCGCGAAGTCCATGATGGCTGCCAGCACCTGCCCCGGGGAGGCAGCGATCTCCGTATGGCCCTCCGTGCGCTCCACGCCGTGCTTCCCACCCTGCGCTAGTCGGGGACCTCGATGGTGAATCCCCGGCCGCTCGCCTGGAAGTGGCCGACGTTCACCAAACGAGTCTGCCTGATGCTTCCCTGGCTCACCAGCGGCTGGTGAACGTGTCCGAACAGGGCGAACCTTGGACGGTGCGTCTGTACGTACTCGATCAGGCCCACCGACCCCGGCTCGAACTTCCGCGCCACGACATCGTACGTGTACCAGGGCAGTCGCGGTGGCATGTGGGTGCAGATCACCTCGACCGGCCCGATCCGGTCGAACTTCGCGTCGTAGTCGTTATCCGATACCTCGCCCGGGACGGCCAGAGGGGTTCGAACTCCTCCTCCCACGAACCCGAACTCCATGGAGCCGATCCTTACCGCTTCTCCGTCCACGAACCTCATCCGGCTCGGTTTTAGAGCCTGGAGCAGTTCCGGCATGTCCACGTTCCCGAACGTGACGTAGGCGTGGTCGGGCAAGGCCTCGAAGACCCGTTCGTAGCCCTCCCTGGCCAGCGCGAGGAATCGGGCACGGGGCTCCTCGCCGTCTCCCGCGCGACGCCTGATGGCGACCCGGGCTTCGGCGAACCTCCCCTCGGACCGCAGCTGTGCCGCCTCCGCCACCGACTCCCTGCCGAAGACGTCGACGAGGATTCCGTCCATGGTCCGGTAGTCGAGGACGTTGATGAGGTCGCCCAGGACCAGAAGCGCATCGCAGTCTCGGGCGATGGCGTCCAGATGCTCTACGGCGCCGTGGAGGTCAGAGATGGCCGTGACCCGCATCGGGGAAGGGTAGCATCGCGACACATGGAGGCGATCCGGGGCGTGCTGTTCGACTTCGGGCACACCCTGGTCGATTTCCGGCGGACCCAGGAAGCGCTGCATGCAGCGTACGAGCGGATCCGGGAAAGGGTTGAGGCTGTTGCGTACATGGAGGTACCCGAGCTCCTCGACCTGATCGAGCGGGTTTCCGGGGGAGTCGACGCTCTGGTGGCACAGTCCTACGAGGAGCGCAGGTTGGAGGAGCTGGACCAGGCTTCCTTGTTTCGCGAGTCGTTCGGAGCGATCGGCTTCGATCTTCCCGACGACGTGATCGCCCACATCGTTCACCTCGACCACGCGGCGTACTCGAACTCGATCGCCGTGGGATCGGACGTGCTGGCCACGCTGGAGAGCCTCGGTGGGAAGGGTTACCGGATGGGTCTGGTGTCGAACGTATCGCTCCTCCCCGACCTCATGCGCGCCGACCTGGAAAGGCTGAGCATCGCCTCCCATCTCGACGCCACCGTGTTCTCGAGCGAGGTTGGCGTTCGCAAGCCCGATGCCCGCATCTTCCGAGAAGCCCTGGATCGGATCGGCGAAGAGGCCGTCCATATGGTCTTCGTGGGAGATCGTCTGCACGACGACGTGAGCGGGGCCCAGGCGGTGGGCATGCGCGCCGTCCAGACGCGGCAGTTCCGGCAGGAGGACGACCCGTCCGTGGAGCCGGACGCGGTGATCCATCACCTGGACGAGCTGCCCGGCGTCCTAGAGCGCTGGGGCGAGCCTCCGGGACGGTAGCCCAATCTTGCACATCCTGCTGTGGCACGGCTGGCTGCTCGAGGGCTCGGGGTCCAACGTCTACTCGGCCAAGGTCGCCGAGGTCTACCGCCGCGCCGGGCATGAGGTCGTGCTGCTGTGCCAGGAGCCGCATCCCGGGCGCTTCGGGTTCGTCGACGCGTGGGGGGCGGTTGGCCGGGATGGCGTGTCGCCTCTGGTCGCGTCCACGGTGCCGGCCGCCGAGGGCCGGGTCGTTCTGCTTCGACCCGACATCGGTTCGCTCCTGCCGGTCTTCGTGACCGATGAGTACGAGGGATTCGAGGTCAAGCGATTCGTCGAGCTCTCGGACGAAGAGCTCACGCGATACCTGGAACGCAATGTCGCCGCCCTCAGGACGACGATCGCCTGGCATCGCCCAGACGTCGTGATCGCCGGGCACGCGGTCCCTGGCCCGGTGGTGGCAAGACGTGCGCTTGGTCCCGGCACCTACGTCGCCAAGGTCCACGGAAGCGACCTGGAGTACGCCGTCCGGCTCCAACCCCGCTACCTGGAGCTCGCCCGCGAAGGGCTGGAGGGGGCCCGCACCGTTACCGGGGCGTCGCACGACGTCCTGCGCCGGACGGTTGAGCTGGTTCCGTCCATCGCCGGACGCGTCCGGGCCGTCCCTCCGGGCGTCGAGGTCGACGTCTTCCGCCCCTTGCCCCGGCGCGAGGCCCTCGAGGCTGCGGCTGCCCGCATAGAGGCCGAGCGGGACGCGGGGCTGGGCCGCCCCTCTTTCCTGGACCTCGAGGTCGAAGAGGCGGTGGAGCGCAGGGATGCCGGGGCCCTCGACCGACTGGCCAGAAGGTATGACCAGGCCATCCCCGACCGCGATGCTTCCGCCAGGCTCAGGGCGATCGCAGGCTACGAAGGACCACTGGTCGGCTACCTCGGCAAGCTGATACCGCAGAAGGGTGTGGAGCTTCTCCTGGCTGCCCTCCCCCTGGTCGAGCGGAGCGTTCGCGCTCTCATCATCGGCTTTGGCCTGGGCCGGGAGCGACTGGCGGCCCTGGCGCTGGCTCTTGACCGAGGCGACGCTGCGGCGGCCCGGTGGGTGGCCGGGTGGTCCGAGGCCGCGGCCGATCTCTCCGATGGAGCCGTCGCGGCCTCCCGGGGGATCGGGTCCCGGATCACCTTCACCGGCCGTCTCGACCACCGGTACGCCCCCCTCGCCCTGGCCGCGCTGGACGTCCTGGTGGTGCCCTCGATCCTGGGAGAGGCATTCGGCATGGTGGCGGCCGAGGGCGCGGCCGCGGGCGCGCTTCCCCTGGTGGCCCGGCACGCCGGCCTGACCGAGGTGGCGGCCTCGCTGGAGGATGCTGCCGGCGTACCAGGTCTGCTCTCCTACGAGCCCGGGCCCGGCGCGCCTCGGCGGATCGCCAGGGCCCTGGACCGACTGCTCTCGCTCCCCGCCGGCCGGCGCAAGGAGCTGAAGGCAACCGTGAGCAGGTTCGTCTCCGCCAACTGGACCTGGGAGAGGACGGCCGAGGCCCTCCTCCAGTCGGCGGAGAACCTGCCCTAGCCCATCCCGCCGGCGGGGGATGGATCCGGGCGGGCTCGGCCCTCCACCGCTCGGGCCAGGATCCGGGCAAGCTGAGCTGCCTGCGTGGGCCAGGTGAATCCTCGTTCGACGTGGGCCCGCCCGGCCGACCCAAGCCTCTGGGCGAACGCAGCGTCGAGCAGCAACCGGATCAGCGCCAGCGCGACGGCCTTGGGCTCTCGTCCCTCCACGAGCAGCCCGGTTTTCTCGTCCACGATGGCGTCGCCGGCCCCGCCCGATCTTCCGGCCACCACCGCCTTCCCGGCGGAGGCGGCCTCCAGGAACACGATTCCGAACCCCTCGACCTCCAGCCCTCCCCATCGGGAGCGACAGGGCATGGCGAAGACGTCGCACGCCGCGTAATAGGCGGGGAGGTCCTCGTCTGGGACCTCCCCCGCGAAGACGATCGCGCCGCCCGGAGCGTCGGTCGCCGCGGCCTCGAGTGCCCCACGATGCGGCCCGTCTCCTACGATCACGAGTACCGCCCCGGGTACCAGGCGACGCACCATGCTCATGGACCCGATCAGCACGTCCTGGCCTTTCCTGGGCACCAGCCGGGAGACACAGAGAACGACCGGCCGGTCGCCCAGCCGGTGCCGGTGCCGGACGGTCCCACCGTCGACACTTGGCGAGAACCGTTCCGGATCGACGGATGGATGCAGGACCGTCAACGGCACCCCCTTGGGCAGGAGTGGCCGGATGGACCGGGCGGTGTAGCGGCTGACCGCGGTGACCTCCGCTGCCTGGGCCAGCGCCCATCGCATCGCAGAGGATGCCAAGGGCGTCCGGGCGACCCACACTTCCGCACCGTGGGTCAGGACGACATACGGAGTGCCTGATTCCTTGAGCCTCGGACCGAGCAGGGGAAGCGGCAGTCCGTGCCCGAACAGCACCACCTGGGCCCGGTGCTCGCCGGCGAGGGACCGCACCCTTCTGAACAGGTCGGCGCCGGGCCAGAGGAAGCTCGAGGGCCAGCGGTAGATGGGGTAGGGCTGCAGCGAGTCGAATCCGCTCCAGTCGGGCCAGTTCGGCGCAAGCACAGCCACTCGATCATCTGGCAGATGGCGCACCAGGTTCCAGACGTATTGCTGAACTCCGCCTACCCGGGGAGGGAAGTCATTGGTCACCACGAGGACTCGAGGCGTCGCGGCCTCGACCGGTGAATTCAAGGCCTCGCTGGCTAAAGCGCCCCCCGCCATATCGGCATCCTCTCAGAGGATGGGAAGCTGGAGAGGGCGGCCGCGGCCCCTCAGCCCTCCTGAAGGAACCTCGAGACTCCCGTGACCTCGAGCTTCTCTCGGACCTGCCCACCCGGGTTCACGACGAAGAAGCGCTTGCCTCGCTCGCCGGATTCCCGGTGGAGGGAAACGAGGGTGGCCACGCCGTTGTTGTCCAGGAACGTCACCGGAGACAGGTCCACGCGGATCACCTTCACCCCATCGTCGACGTAATGGTCCTCGAGCGCTTTTCCCAGCACGTCCGTCCAGACCTGCCCGGCCAGCTCGCCGCGCAGCCGTAGGACGACGTAGTCCCGATCACGCTCGACGACCTCGCACTCGATCATCCCTTGCACCGCCTTGGGCATGCGGTTCTACTCTCTGTCGTTCCCTTCCTGGGGTTCGGTCATGCTCCCGGGGGGGCCGAAATGGCTGGTTATGGGCCTCTTTTTGGCCCTCGAACGAGTGTGGAGCCGTCCGGAATGGGTAAGTCCTGGTCGGCCAAAGGAGTGGGAGGCTCGAACGATGTTGTGCGAAAACTCGCCCTGGACCTTGGGCGGCCGACCACTTACCATTGGCGAGATGCTGGAGCTCGAGATCGATGTCCAGAGCCTCCCCGAGCAGGTGAGCCCGCCTGACTTCTGGCAGGAACGTGCAGCTTGCTATGGCCTGGACCCGGAGATCTTCTTCCCCACCACCGAGGAGGAGGCAGGCCTGGCCCTCTCCTACTGCGCGGTCTGCAGCGTCCGCGAGACGTGCCTGGCCTGGGCCGTTCGCAACGGAGAGCGCTACGGGGTCTGGGGCGGTACGACCGAGCAACAGCGCCGCCGCCTCATCCGACACGTGGCCTGAACGCCCCCGCCCTGACCGAGGCGGCGCCCTTCCTATAATCGATCCGTGGAGCGCGCCGTCATCCTGGAGGGCGCCCGGACCCCGGTAGGGAAGTTCCTGGGTGCATTCTCCGAAGTCCCCGCCGTGGAACTGGGCATCCACGCCACCAGGGCCGCCCTGGACCGCGCTGCCGTCGAACCCTCCGAGGTCGACGAGCTGATCTTCGGCCACGCTCGCCAGGCTGGGAACGGCCCGAACCCAGCCCGCCAGGTCGCGTACCGCTCGGGACTGGGCGAGGAGAAGCCGGCCTTCACGGTCAACATGGCGTGCGGGTCCGGCATGAAGGCCATCCAGCTCGCCGCCGAACAGATCATGCTGGGCAACGCCGAGGTGGTCGTGGCCGGGGGTCAGGAGAACATGACCCGGACCCCGTTCCTGCTCGACCGGATGCGCCTTGGCTACAGGATGGGCGACGCCACCGTGTACGACGGCATGAATCGGGACGGCTTCCTGGACCCTCTGTGCGGCCTGATCATGGGCGAGACGGCAGAGAACCTCGCCCGCAGATACGACATCCCACGAAGGGAGCAGGACGAGTTCGCCCTTCGCAGCCAGCAGAAGGCGGCCGCCACGTGGGGTCGCAGGTCCGCCGAGATCGCCCCACTCGAGGTGAGCGGACCCAAGGGACGGGTCGCCCGCGTGCACCGGGACGAGCACCCCCGGCCGGACACCACGCCCCAGGGCCTGGCCGAGCTGAAGCCGGTGTTCGACCAGGACACCGGGACGATCACCGCCGGGAACTCATCGGGGATCACCGACGGCGGGGCCGCGCTGGTCCTGATGTCGGAATCCCGGGCCAAGGCCGAGGGGCGGGATCCGATGGCCCGGATCGTGGCGTACGCCAGCGCCGGGGTGGACCCGGCGTACATGGGCATCGGGGTGGTCCCGGCCACCCGGAAGGTGCTGGACCGGACCGGGCTATCCCTTCAGGACTTCGAGGTCATCGAGCTGAACGAGGCATTCGCGGCCCAGGTCCTGGCCTGCGACCGGGAGCTGAAGCTCGACCACGATCGGCTGAACCCCAAGGGGGGAGCCATCGCGCTCGGCCACCCCATCGGGATGACCGGGGCCCGCATCGTGCTCACCACGGTCTATGAGATGCGGGAACGGGGCCACTCACTCGGCCTGGCCACACTGTGCATCTCCGGCGGGATGGGTATGGCCATGGTCCTGGAGCGGTTCTAGAGGTATCGCGCGGCTCGGAACCCCGGTCTCAGCCCATCAGCACCCAGATCACGGCCGCCGCGATCATGGCCAGGCCGAACAGGAACACCAGCAGGTCGCCCCGCTTGATCTTGCCCGGCTGCATCGGGTTGAAGCCCATCTAGCTCATCCTAGAGAACCGAGCTTGTAGTAGTCCCTGAACTTGGCCGGGGAGAGCCAGTAGATGTGTTGCTGCACGGTCGAGGCGAACGTCCTGGCCTCGGTCTCGTTGTGACAGGCCCTCGTCCAGGCCACCGCGCCTTCGGGGTCCATGATCCGCACCTCCCACCCTCGTACGGTCTCCACCGTATGGACCGAGTACTTGTTTGGATCCTGGCTGTCGCTCACCGCCTGGCAGCCTCCCGGTCTCGGGTCAGCCGGTCGAGGCTCGCGTTGATGGACCCGAGGATCGAGTCCCGGTCGACCGACATGGCGGGGTGCATGTCGGCGATCTTGTCCAGCGCGTTCTCGAAGAGCCCACCCGCGTCCTCCGCAGCTTGCAAGGCCCGAGCCAGCACGGCCGTGTAGTCGCTACTGAACGGCTTGCCGTCCCACGGACAGTGGCCCTGGGACTGCAGGATCTGCTGCACGAGGACCTCGCGCCCGCACTCGTCGTGGAACAGCTTGATCTTCACACTGCCTCCTTCGACCCCCCGACGAACCCGCCCATGGTGTCCGCCACCTCGAACGGGTTGAACGGCTTCACGAACCACGCATCTGCCCCGGACCACGACGCCAGCCACTCGTCTTGTGTTCGATCGAGCAGGATCACCACCCGGCCGGGGAAGGGCGGGGCGGCCCCCTTCAGCTCTCTGGCCACGGCAAAGGCCCCGGCACGCGAGGCGATCTCGTCGGCCACCACGACCTCTGGCAGGTACCGCCACGCCAGGGCGATCCCCTCGAGCCCATCCACGGCCTCGAGGAATTCGAGCGGCTCCCCCAGCGACCGTTGGACGCTTCGAACCGCGAGCGCCATCGACTTGCGCACATCGGCGTTCGGGGAGATCAACAGAACCCTCATCGAACGGGATTGTAGCGGGGGTCGAGCCGGGCTCGGGGTGCGTTCCTTCGCCCGGACGGGATAGGCTCCTGCGCGGCCCGGGGAGCACCCCCCGGCCGCCGCGATCGAGAAAGGGAGGGATCGGTGAGATCGACGTGGGAGCAGCTCATCGCCGAGTTCCTGGGAGCGCTGGCTCTGGTGTTCATCGGGGCCGGGAGCGTAGTCGTGCTCGCCCCTCAACTGGCGGGACAGACCGCCGTCCTGGGCATCGCCCTGGCTCATGCGCTCGTGTTGGCGGTGATGGTTTCCAACCTGGGCCATATCTCCGGAGCGCACTTCAACCCGGCCGTCACGATCGGGGTCTGGGTGGCCGGGAAGATCGAAACACCCCGAGCCGGCATGTACATCGTGGCGCAGCTCGCCGGGGCGGCCGGCGGGGCGGGGCTGCTGCGCCTGGTGATTCCGAGAGAGCTCTGGGAGGTGACCTCTCTCGGACTTACCCAAGTGAGCGCAGCCTTGGGGTTCACCACCGGGAAGGCGGCCTTGCTCGAGGCCATCCTGACGTTCTTCCTGGTGTTCACGGTGTTCGCTGCGGCCATCGATGACCGCGGGGTGTTCAAGTCCGTCGCCGGCCTGACCATCGGACTCGTGCTGGGCTTCGACGTCCTGGTGGGCGGCCTGTTGACCGGTGCGAGCATGAACCCGGCGCGGTCGTTCGGGCCTGCCCTGGTCGTCTGGGACTGGACGAACTTCTGGGTCTACGTCATAGGGCCCGTGACCGGAGCGGTCGCGGCCGCCAGCCTCTATCTCTTCGTCTTCCTACGGGGCCGGTGGGTGGCCGCCCCCCGGACGGAAACCCCCATCGGGGCCGGGCCGGAGGAGGACCTTCCCTAGGGAGATCCGGACGGCCAGCCGTCTGCGGGGGCGAAGCGCTCCCC
The DNA here is from genome assembly GCA_050692195.1 of Actinomycetota bacterium. Classification (GTDB taxonomy): domain Bacteria; phylum Actinomycetota; class UBA4738; order UBA4738; family UBA4738; genus JBOGVA01. The sequence goes on from JBOGVA010000044.1 coordinate 13,434, forward strand.
GGGGCCCGTTCAGAACCTGGGCTTGGCCGATGGCCCCCTCCAGGGCCAGCCGATCGTGTGCTGCCAGCAGTTGGGGCCCGGGTTGTACAGGGAGAGCTTCACCCCGCATTCCACACACCGCCGCTCCGGGCCCCGCTTCATCGCCCCGCCCCCGTCCTTGGATGCGGAGGGAGAGCCAGGCTCGATGTCCTTCCCGATATCCCTCATCGCCGCGCTCCGGACCTCGAATTGCTAGGAGTCGGCCTAATGATAGCGTTGCCGTCCAGCGCGGCTCCCGGCCCTCGTCCGATCTCTCCAGGCACGGCGGGCGGCGCGTGCTCTTCCACGGTGAGGAGGCTTGATATGGAGATGCGCAAGCTCGGGAATCAAGGCCCCGAGGTGTCCGTCGTCGGCTACGGGGCGTGGGAGGCGGGCGGCGACTTCTGGGGGCCGAACGAATCGGATGAAGCGGTCCTGGCGTCCATGCGCGCCGCCATGGACTCGGGCATGAACTGGATCGACACGGCTGAGGTCTACGGCAGCGGCAGGTCGGAACGGTTGGTGGGCCGGGCGGTGGAGGGGCGTCGCCAGGAGGTTCTGATCTTCACGAAGGTGGCCCCCCGCCCGGGCGGCTCCGGCTTCGAATCCATCCAGGTCAAGAAGGCCATCCGGGCGTCGCTCGACCGCCTGGGCGTGGAGTACGTGGACCTGTACCAGCTCCACTGGCCCGACAGGTCCGTCCCCCTCGAGGACACGTGGGGCGCCATGGCCGAGCTGGTGGAGGACGGATCGGCCCGTCACATCGGCGTCTCGAGCTTCAGCAGGGCTCTGGTGGAGCGGTGCCTCGAGATCCGCCATGTGGACTCCGTCCAGAACAAGTTCTCCCTCCTGCACCAGGAGGACCGGCACGACCTCCTGCCCTGGCTCCACGAAAACGGCATCGGATACCTCGCGTATAGCCCGTTGGGACTGGGCCTGCTCGCCGGCGCGATCACGAAGGAAACGACATTCGGGGACCAGGACTTCAGGGGCGGGGGCCGGGGAGAGGTCCCCAGGGACTTCCGACCGCCCGACCTGGCCAGGATCCTGAAGCGCGTCGACAAGCTGCGGCCGATCGCCGATCGGCTGGGCACGACGGTGGCTCCCCTGGCCCTCAGGTGGGTGGTGGAGCAGACCGGGGTGACCGCCGCCATCGCCGGCAGCCGCAAGGCCGATCACGTGCGGAGCAACAGCACCGCGGGCGACCTGCGCCTGGACCGGCAGACCCTGGAGGAGATCGACGCGATCTTCTCCTAGGTACCCGGTCGGCCCACGTCAGGCTCCGTGCTGCCGCTCCCGCTCCTGCCTCAGGCGCCTGCTCCCCTCGATGTAGGGCCCGGGATCCGTCACCGAGGCAAGCTCGACCGCTTCGACAGGAAAGCCGCGGGCTCGAAGGATCAGCCGAACCTCGCCGACCTGCGCGTGGGCGATCCAGCTGAAGCCCTCGGACAGCAGTTGGAACTCCACGCCCCGACCGTCGACCTCGATCGACACGGACCGCCATTCGGGATCGGGACGCGAGGCGATCTCTCGCTCCCGGGCCTCACGCCACGCGAAGGACTCTGTTCCCGACGAGGCCGGAGGAGGACGTTCCGCCTCGTGCCACAGCGACATGGCCAGGGACCTCGGGTGGACGTCGTATGGGTCGACCGAGACCTCGACCCGGAGGCGGCTCCCCTGGTCCAGGAGATCGCCGTGAAGGAGCTCGAGGCTGGTGACCCCCTTCCCGTGGCCGCCCCAGCCACCGAGGAACCGGGGCCCTTCCCACGTCGGCGGCAGGCCGTAGAGGCGAAGGGGCGGCGATCGCCACATCTGCTCCTCGAGCCGCTCTCGCCTGGCCCAGCTTCGGGCCGGGCTGACCTCCAGCAGGAACTTGGTCCAAAGATCCTCCCCGGGCCCGGCCCAGCGGGCGCCGCGCAATGCCGTAGCCATGGAGGCCAGCCAAACCCCCGCCACGACACCGGCCGCCGTGGCCCACCATGGCCACCCCAGCAGCAGGTCCAGACCGATCCCGAGGACCAAGCCCACGCCGGCGGCCATCAGGTAGACGAGCGGGTTAGGCATCGCCGTCCGGCGATCTGCCACCACGCGCAACAGGCGCGCAGGTAGCGTCCACCAGGCCCGGGACATGGGGGCGTAGGCCACGAGCGAACCCCAGCCTCCAGCGTCGTAGCCGCATGACCGGCAGGTCCAACGAGACGGTCTCCAGGGGCCGCCGTGGCGGCGTCCCCCTCCCAGCCAATCGATGAACGACTCCCACAGCCCCGGCCCGGTCAACACCCAGTCGCTGGCCCCGCACTGCGGGCAGGCCTCGGGCGTTTCGGAGTCGAGTACCGTCACCGCCCAGGCTCGGCGGCGACCGCGCCTCCTGCTGACTCGGCGTGGCGGCTGGGGCCCTAGCGGACCACCCACGTATCGCCCGATTGCAGCAGCCTGGCCAGGTCGCCAGGACCGAGCTTCTCCGTGGCCGCTTCGATCTGGCGATCCATCAGCTCGCCGTACACGGGCCGGGCCACGTCGCGGAACACCCCGATCGCCGTGGGCTGGGTCGGCCCCCCGGACAGGTGCGCCAGGGCGAAGGCGGAGCTGGGATCCTCGCGATGCGCGTCGTGTACGTAGACCAGCTCCTCCGGGACCTCCTCCGTGTCGGCGATCCGCAGGGTCCCGTCGTATTCGACCGCCACGCACCTCTCGCCGTTCGTACCGAACACCACGGGCTTGCCTTGCTCCAGCCGGATCTGGTTCAAGCCCTTGGTCTCCTTGCCGGTGAGGGCGATGAACGCGTCGTCGTTGAACACGTTGCAGTTCTGGTAGATCTCGATGAACGACGTCCCCTGATGGGCCGCGGCCTGTCGGAGGACGCCCGTCAGATGCGCGCGGTCGACGTCGATGCTCCGGGCCACGAAGGTCGCCTCCGCGCCCAGAGCCAGGGCGACGGGATTGAAGGGATGGTCCAACGATCCGAAGGGTGTGGACTTGGTGACCTTGCCCTCCTCGCTGGTCGGCGAGTACTGGCCCTTCGTCAGGCCGTAGATCTGGTTGTTGAACATCAGCACCTTGACGTTGATGTTGCGACGGAGCGAGTGGATCAGATGGTTGCCCCCGATGGAGAGAGCGTCTCCGTCGCCGGTCACGATCCATACGTCGAGGTCGGGCCGGGCCGTGGCCAGTCCCGTGGCGATGGCCGGGGCCCGCCCGTGGATCCCGTGCACCCCATAGGTGTCCATGTAGTAGACGAACCGGCCCGAGCAGCCGATCCCCGTCACGAACACGATCTTGTGCGGGGGGATGCCCAGATCTGGCATCAGTCCCTGGACCGCGGAAAGGATCGCGTAGTCCCCGCATCCCGGGCACCACCGGACTTCCTGGTCGCTGACGAAGTCCTTCTTGGTCAGCGTGCCCGCCACGGCCTGGCCGTTCCCTTCATCGGCCACGGGTCAAAGCCTCCTCAGGATCTGCTCTTCCATCTCCGCCGCGAAGATGGGCTGGCCCTGGACCTTCGTATAGCTCTCGGCGTCGATCAGGAACTCCGCCCGGATCACCTTCACCAGCTGGCCGGTGTTCATCTCGGGGACCAGGACCTTTCCGTATCGTCGCACCACGTCCCCCGTGTTGCTGGGCAGCGGGTTCAGGTGGGTGAGATGGGCCGACGCCACCTTCTTGCCCTTCCCCCGGACCCGGCGGACCGCCGCGGTGATCGCCCCGTAGGTCGACCCCCACCCGAGCACCAGGAGCTCAGCGTCGCCGGTCTCGTCGTCCACCTCCAGAGGGGGAACGTCCTCGGCGATCTTGGCCACCTTCGCCGCACGAAGCAGGGTCATCCTCTCGTGGTTCTGCGGGTCGTATGAGATGCCCCCGGTCACGTCTTCCTTCTCCAGGCCGCCGATCCGGTGCACCAGCCCGGGCGTGCCGGGGATGGCCCAGGGGCGGGCCAGGTTGTAGTCGCGGAGGTACGGCATGAAGCCGTCGTCGTGATTGACCTGCGTGGCGAACTTCGGATCGATGTCGGGCAGGCTCTGGACATCGGGCAGCTTCCACGGCTCCGAGGAGTTGCCGAGAAAGGTGTCGGACAGCAGGATCACGGGCGTCCGGTACTTGACGGCGATACGGACCGCTTCCATGGCCGCGTCGAAGCACTCGGCGGGTGTCCGCGAGGCCACGATGGGGATCGGTGACTCTCCATGCCGGCCCCACATCGCCGCCAGGAGGTCCGCTGCCTCTGTCTTCGTGGGCATTCCGGTCGACGGGCCTGCGCGCTGGATGTCCACGATGATCATGGGGAGCTCCAGGGTCACGGCCAGGCCGATCATCTCCTGCTTGAGGTCCAGCCCGGGCCCGCTCGTCCCGGTTACGCCAAGGTGCCCGCCGAAGGACGAACCGAGCGCGGCTCCCGCGGCGGCGATCTCGTCCTCGGCCTGGAGGGTCCGGACGCCGAAGTTCTTGTGCCGGGAGAGCTCGTGCAGCAGTTCGGACGCCGGCGTGATCGGGTAGCTCGCGTAGAAGATCGGAAGGCCGCTCTTGACGCTGGCCGCGATCAGGCCCCAGGCGAGCGCCGTGGCGCCCGACACGTTCCGATACGTGCCGGGAGCAGCCGGCGCCTTCTTCACCTCGTAGGTGTGCGCAAACAGCTCGGTGGTCTCACCGAAGTTGTACCCGGCCTTGAACGCGGCGAGGTTGGCCTCGAGGATGGTGGGCTTGCTCTTGAACTTCTTCTCCAGCCACTTCGTGGTGACCTCGGTCGGCCGGCCGTACATCCACGACACCAGACCGAGGGCGAACATGTTCTTCGCCCGCTCCGCCTCCTTCTTGGTGATGTCCACCCCTTCTGTGGCGCGAAGCGTGATCGAGGTCATCGGCACCTTGTAGACCTGGTAGCCCTCGAGCGAGCCGTCGGCGAGGGGATCCGAGGAGTACCCCGCCTTCTCCAGGTTGCGCTCGAGGAAGGCGTCCTCGTTGACGATGAGGGTCCCACCCTTCTCCAGGTCGCGGATGTTGGCCCTGAGCGCGGCCGGGTTCATGGCCACCAGGACGTTCGGCGCATCCCCCGGGGTGACGATGTCTCGGGAGGCGAAGTGGATCTGGAAGGCCGAGACCCCCGCCAGCGTCCCCGCCGGGGCCCGGATCTCGGCCGGAAAGTCCGGCAGGGTGGCGAGATCGTTGCCCACGATGGCCGTAGCGGTGGTGAACCGGTCGCCGGTGAGCTGCATCCCGTCCCCCGAGTCACCGGCGAACCTCACGACCACGTGTTCCTTCTCGATGACCGACCGGCCCGCCATCACACTCCTCTAATCGACGGTGAGGTGGTTTTACCCGCAGCCACGGCTTCCGGAGAAGCCCAGGGCCTAGTGGAAGGAGTGGCCGCAGGCACAGCCGCCCTGGGCGAGCGGGTTGTCGATGGTGAACCCGGACTGCTCCAGGGTGTCGACGAAGTCGATCTTGGCTTCCTTCAGGTACGGCACGCTCATCCGGTCGACCACCACGCGGACGCCGAAGTGCTCCGCCGCAACGTCGGCATCGCCCACCTCGTCGTCAAGAAACATGGCGTACCTGAGCCCGGAGCAGCCGCCTGGCTGGACGGCCACCCGCAGGGCGATGTCCAGCCGTCCCTCCTGCTCCAGGAGCTCCTTGACCTTGTCGGCCGCGGACTGCGTCAAGGTGATCATAGGCCTCGATTATAGCTGCCCGTTTCCACATCTACTCCTGCCTGAAGTCCTCCACCCGACCGGCCGCGAGCCGAACCAGGTCATCCGGTCGAATGGGAAAGACCGCGTCAGGAGCCCCCGCCGCGGCCCACAGCTCGTCGTGGCCCATCAGGTCGCGGTCCACCAGCACCCGAAGCTTGCCGGGATGACCGAACGGTGGGGTTCCTCCGATGGCGAACCCCGTGGCCGCTCGGGCTTGCTCCGGGGTGGCCGCCCGGACCGTACCGGCACCGAGCAGGCCGGCCAGTCGCACGGGGTCGGCCCGGTTCGGCCCGGAGGTCAGTGCCAGGAAGGGCTCCCCGTCGGCCATGAACACGAGCGACTTCACGATCTGGCCGATCTCACAACCCACGGCTCTCGCGGCATCGGCCGCCGTCCTCGTGCCCTGAGGGAAACGGTGGACCTCCAGGGCGAAGCCGGCGGTCCTCGTCGCCCGCTCGAAGCGCTCAACCGACTTCGGCACTGGCACCCCGCGATCGAGCTCCCCGGGCCACCTCCGCCGCGAGGTCCTCCAGCAGCGCCGGCGCGCGCTCCAGGGAAGCATCGAGGCCGAACCGATCGGCCAGGGCGAAGGCTCGCGCGCCCGACCCCGAGACCCTGCTCTGCCCGCAGAGGACGACGGCGGGAACTCCCGCCTCCCTCGCCGCAAGGAGCACGCCGGCCGGAGCCTTGCCGTGAAACGACTGATCGTCGAAGGTCCCTTCTCCGGTGATCACCAGATCGGCCCGAGCCAGCCGCTCGGGAAGCCGCACTGCCTCCATCACCACAGCGACCCCAGGCCGGATCCTGGCGCCCAGGAACGCGATCAGTCCCGCACCCAGGCCGCCGGCCGCGCCGGCCCCGGGCAGGTTCCGCACGTCGATCGCCAGGTCCCGGTGCACGACCGCGGCAAAGTGCCCCAGCGCCTTGTCCAAGAGCGCGACGTCTTCCGGCGAGGCGCCCTTCTGGGGGCCGTACACGGCCGAGGCCCCCTGGGGCCCGACGAGCGGATTGTCCACGTCCGTGGCCACCACGAACCTCGCCGCCCGGGCCGCAGGATCCAGGGTCCTCATGTCGATCCGGCCTAGCCGCAGCAAGGACGCGCCGCCCGGGCGGAGGTCCCTTCCCTCCTCGTCCAAGAGCCTCACTCCGAGGGCCTGCGCCATTCCCGCTCCCGCGTCGTTCGTCGCGCTTCCACCGATGCACACCAGGACGTCCTTCACCCCTCGGCGGCAGGCGTGCAGGATGAGGTCCCCGGTTCCTCTGGTGCTGGTCCTCTTGGGGTCGCGGCGGGCCGGAGAGATCAGCGCCAACCCGGAGGCCCGGGCCATCTCGATGATGGCAAGCGGCCCGTCCTCCGTCGGGGCGATCCCGAACTCGGCCTCGACCGGATCACCGAGCGGATCGGACACCGTGACCCGATGCCGCTCGCCCCCCAGTGCTGCGAGCAGAGCGTCCAGGGTCCCCTCTCCCCCGTCGGCCATCGGTACGGTCTCGATCTCCGCCGACGGCTGGGCCCTGCGCCACCCTCGGGCGATGGCCTCGGCCGCCTCCCCGGCGGTGAGCGTTCCCTTGAACTTGTCCGGCGCCACCAGGACCCGCATGTGGGCCAGGGTACAATCACCCGCCGGTGAGGGGTTCCATCGCTTCGATCCAGACCTGTTTGGGCCAGCGGGCCCCGATGCAGCCGCTGGACGAGACACACCTGGTCCAGGGCGGCATCGCCGGAGACGCCCACTTCGCGCCGGAGTCGGCTCGGCAGCTCCTGCTGGCGGACCAAGAGTCGCTGCTCGCGCTGGGCGTTTCCCCCGGCGACATCAAGGAGAACCTCACGCTCCAGGGCGTCGGCGTCATGGACCTGCCCGCGGGTACACGTCTGGCCCTCGGAGAGGCCGAGATCCAGATCACGAAGGAGTGCGAGCCCTGTTCCCGCATGGACGAGATCCGCTGGGGGCTGAAGGAGCAGCTGGTGGGTCGGCGCGGGATGTACGCACGGGTCGTCAGGCCCGGAAGGGTTCGACTGGGCGACCCCGTCCGCGTCCTCGGTGAGGCAGGCGACGGGCCCGGGGAGATGCCGGCGTGACCCTCGACCGGGCGTGGCTGCTGGCCACCGCTCGGAACGAGCGCGAGGCCCTCGGGCGCACCATCCAATACACCCCTCCCGACCGCTGGGAGCTTCCGAGCGTCAGCCCCGGCTGGCGCAACCGGGACATCGTGGCTCACCTGGCAGGCTCGGAGGTCGCCGCGGCCGCGGCCCTGGCGGACGAGACGACGTCGGAGATGGAGGGTTTCCTCAGGAGCCGGGAGGGCGAGCCGTACACGCTCGAGGACCTGAACGAGCACATGGTCGCGCGCCGGGCGAACGAGCCGTTTCGAACCGTGGTCGGGGAATGGGGCCAGGCCGCCGACCTGTTCCTGGCCCGGGCCTCCAAGATCACGGCCCAGGAGTGGACGTCGCGCAAGGTCATGTGGACGATCGGTGAGATCGGGGTGAGCTACCTCGTCCAGTCCCGGGTCATGGAGTGGTGGCTGCACGGCGAGGACATCCTGGCGGGAGGAGGGAACCCTCCGCGGCTGGAGCATCCCCCCATCTTCTGCGTCAACGACCTGGCGATCCGTACGATCCCCTACGCACTGGCCCTGGCCGGACTCTCGTTCCGAGGCAAGAGCTTGAAGGTCGACCTCGACGCCGTGGGAGGCGGATCCTGGCACTGGGGGCTGGCTCCACGCGAGATCCCCTTAGAGGGAAAGGTCCCCGATGCCTTGATCACCGGCCGCGCCCACGCCTTCGCCCTGGTGGCGGGCCGCCGGGTGCCCGCCGAGCACTACCTGGCGGAAGGCATACTGCAGACCGGCGGAAACGACGCCCTGGCAGAGACGATCCTCCTGCACCTGCGGGCCTTCGCCTGACATCCGGCGGGCGGGCTCGAACTCTGGCCCCTGCTTGCTCGTACTAGTTCCCGTGGGCCGCATTCGTCGTAGGCTTGGCAACATGCGGCAGAGGGCCTCCGGGACCGAGCTGATGCGATCGTTCGCGCACAGGGACCCCAACGCCGCCCACGAGCTCTACGAGCGCTTCGCCCCACGCGTCTTCGGATTGGGCATGGTCATGCTGGGCAACGCGGCGCAGGCGGAGGATCTGGTGCAGGACACGTTCGTGAAGCTCTGGAGGAGTGCGTCCTCGTACGACGCCTCACGGGGCTCCCTCGACACCTGGATCCTGCTCATTGCCAGGAGCCTGGCCATCGACCTGCTCCGGCGGCGGGTCCTGGAGACGCGGATGCTGCTCTCCCAGGAGAATCGGGAGGGCTCCATGGAGCCGGGGCCGGAAGACCACGCCGAAACCCATGACCTGGCCGAGCGGGCCCGCCGGGCCATGGCCACTCTCTCCCCGGGACAGCGCGCCGCGCTGGAGCTCGCGTACTTCGGCGGAAAGACCAGCACCGAGGTGGCCGAGCTGGAGGGGATCCCGGTGGGCACGGCCAAGACCCGCATCAGGACGGCCCTCGTCAAGCTTCGGGAAGCGCTGGTGGTGGAACATGAGATGTGAGGCCGTCCGGCACCAGGTTCCGGACTACGTCCTGGCCACGCTGCCCGACACGGAGATGGCCGAGGTCCGCCGCCACATCCGCGGCTGCGCTGCCTGCCGGAAGGAGGCCAGGCATCTCGACGAGGGCGTGGCCATGTTCGCCGATGCGTCGCACTCCGCCGATCCGCCAGCCGATCTGAGTGGGCGCGTGATGTCCGTTCTGGAGGAGGAGTGGAGGGAGGAGGCGCCGAGTAGATACCGACCGCGTCGCCTCCTCGCGCGCCTGCCGGCCGTGGCGGCCGTTGTTGCCCTGTTGGTGGGCGCCCTCACTTGGGGCGTGGTGGGGCAGGCGAACACGAACCGATTCCGAGAGGACGCGCTGGCCTATCAGGAGTTCCTCGAGGTCCTGGGAGGGACGGATGTCCGCGTGGCGAGGCTCGTCGCCGCGCCGGGTAGTCCAGTGGAGGCAAGCGCCGTCGTCTACGACTCCACGCGGGAGATGAGCTGGGTCTACATCCAGGTCCACGCCCCCGGATATCGCGACGACATCCACGCCACGATCTCTTCGCATTCCGCCGGCTCCATCGAGCTGCGAGAGGTCGAGCTGCTGAATGGAGCCGGCGACACCTGGTTGGTGACCCCGCGGGACATCTCGACGTTCCAGACCATTCGGCTCACCTCTCCAGATGGTGAGCTCCTGGCCTCCGGTACCGTCCGCCCCCACGACTGAGGATCGGCCGGCGTCTACTCCGTCGAGGCGAGGGCCTCCTGCAGGACGTCCCACGCCAGGACCGCGCACTTGATCCGCACCGGGTACTTGACGACCCCTTTGAGTGCCACGAGGTCGCCGAACAGATCCTCGTCGGCGTCCACCGCGCCCTGCATCATTCCCCGAAAGTCGGCAGCGAGGGCTTCGGCCTCCTTCACCGGCTTTCCCCCGACGGATTCGGTCAGCATCGACGCGCTGGCCTGGCTGATCGAGCAGCCCCGGCCTTCGAAGGTGACCGCGGCGACGCGCCCATCCGCCAGCCGGGCGTGGATCGTGATCTCATCTCCGCACAGAGGATTGTTCTGGGAGGAAGTCACGTCGGCGTCCGGGAGGGCCTGCTTGTTTCGGGGGTTCTTGTAGTGCTCCAGGATGACCTCCTTGTACAGCTCTTCAAGCGCCAAAGAACTCCCCCGCCTTCTCCAGCGCCTCCACGAGCACGTCCACGTCCTCGAGCGTGTTGTACACGTAGAACGACGCCCGGGTGGTAGCCGGCACGCCGAGCCGGCGCATCAAGATCTGGGCACAGTGGTGGCCCGGCCGCACGCACACTCCCTCCTGGTCCAGGACCTGCGCGAGGTCGTGAGGGTGGATGTCCCGGTACCAGAACGAGACGGCTCCTCCCCGCATCTCGACGTCCGTGGGACCGAACACCCTGGCTCCTGCCTCCCCCAGCCGCTTCAGGGCGTAAGTCGTGAGCTCCTTCTCGTGCTCCCTGACGGTCTCCATCCCGATCCCTTCGAGATAGGCGATCGCCGCCGCCAGCCCGATCTCCTGTCCGATGTTCATGGTCCCGGCCTCGAACTTGTGGGGGGGGTCCTTGAACGTGGAGCGGTCCGGGAACACCTCCATGATCATCTCTCCCCCGCCCAGGAACGGGTCCATCCGCTCGAGCAGCTCCCGCTTCCCGTACAGGCCGCCGGAAGCGGTGGGGCCGAGCATCTTGTGCCCGGAGATCGTGAGGAAGTCGATGCCGAGATCCAAGACGTCGACCGGGTTGTGAGGAACGAGTTGGGCACCGTCCACCACGATCACCGCCCCCACGGCGTGGACCGCCTCGGCCAGGAACTTGATCGGGGGCAGCGTCCCGAGCACATTCGATTGTCCGGTCACGGCGACGACCTTGGTCCGCTCGGTGAGGAGGCCGTCGAGGCCGGACAGGTCCAGCGTCCCGTCCTCGGCGATCGGTAGGTACCGCACCCTGGCGCCGGTGGCCTGGGCCACGAATTGCCAGGGCACGATGTTGGAGTGGTGCTCCAGCTCCGAGAGGAGGATCTCGTCCCCCTCCCGGACGAACTTGCGGCCGTAGCCGTGGGCCACCAGGTTCACCGACTCGGTGGTCCCTCGGTTGAAGACGATGCACGAGGGATCGGGGGCTCCGATGAATCCAGCGAGCCTAGCCCGGGCCTCCTCGAACATGGCCGTGGCCTCCTCGGCCAGCTCGTACACCGCCCGGTAGAGGTTGGCGTTGTGGCGCTCGTAGTACTCGGTGACGGTGTCGATGACCTGTCGGGGCTTCTGGCTTGTGTTGGCGCTATCCAGGTAGACCAGGCGTTTGCCGTGGGCCGTCCGCTCCAGGATGGGAAAGTCCCTTCGGATCCGCTCCACGTCGAGTGCCTTGCTCGATTCGGCCCTGAGCGCCTCTTCTCTGGACTCGGCAATCGCCATGGGCCTCACATCCCCCTACTGCTCGGCGTCCGGGCGGCCGGCTTCCGGCTTGCCGCCGTCATCCGCCGGGCCCGCCTCCAGCCCGAGCTCCTTCCTCAGGCCCTCGTACCCCTTCAGCTCAAGCTCGTGCGCCAGCTCGGGCCCACCCGATTTCACGATACGCCCATCCATCATGACGTGGATTAGGTCGGGGGTGATGTAGTTAAGTATGCGCTGGTAGTGGGTGATCAGCAGGACGCCCAGGTTGGGGCCGATGAGCTGCTGAACCCCACCGGCCACGGCCTTGAGCGAATCGATGTCCAGGCCCGAGTCCGTCTCGTCCAAGATGGCGATCTGTGGCTCGAGGACTGCCAGCTGCAGGATCTCGTTCTTCTTCTTCTCCCCGCCTGAAAAGCCCTGGTTGACGTACCGGGCGACCATCTGGTCGTCGATGCCCAGCATGGTCATCTTCTCCTTGAGCCGCTTCCGAAAGGCCAGCGCGGAGATCTGCTCGGTCTTCACCGCGTTGTAGGCCGATCTCAGGAAGTTGACCACCGAGACGCCGGCGATCTCCGTCGGGTATTGGAATGCCAGGAACAGACCAGCCTGCGCCCGCACGTCCGGCTTCCACGCCGCGATGTCCTGTCCCTTGAACAGGATCTGGCCGCCGGTCAGCTGGTAGGTGGTCCGGCCCATGAGCACCTGTGCCAGCGTCGATTTGCCCGACCCGTTCGGGCCCATGAGCGCGTGGACCTCGCCCTGCCTCACCACCAGGTCGATCCCCTTCAGGATCTCTTTGCCTTCGACCGCCACCCGCAGGCCACGGATCTCCAGTGTCGCGGTGTCGGTCCTCTCCATCGTCTTCATCTATCGGTCCTCCAACTCGATCATGATCGTTTCGCCCTCCACTTTCACCGGAAAGCTCACCACCGGGAGGGTCGCCGGCAGCGATCTCGGCTGGCCGGTTCGCAGATCGAACACCGATCCGTGCCGGGGGCACTCGATCGTCTCGTCCTCGACGTCCACTTCCCCTTCCGACAGCGACGCCTCGGCGTGCGAGCACACGTCGTCGACGGCCAGGAACGTGCCGTCGCCCAGGTTGGCCACGGCCACCTCGATCCTCTCCACGACGAACCGGCGGGCCTCGCCCTCGGGGATGTCCGAGGTCTTCCCGATCTCAAACAGCATCTTGGTCGCCCCTCATGATCTCTTGCCCGATGGCGGTCTCCAGGCTTTCGCGGACCTCGGGGATGGTCACCCGGTCCAGGACCTCCTGGAGGAAGCCGAACACCACGAGCTTCTGAGCCTCCTCGTACGGGATTCCCCGGCTCTGGATGTAGAACAGGGTGTCCTCGTCGACGGGCCCCACGCTCGCCGCGTGCCCGCACCGGACCGGGTCGTTCGACAGGATCTCCAGGTTCGGGATCGAATCGGCCTTGGCCTGCTCCGAGAGCAGGATGTTGCGGTTCGTCTGATAGGCGTCGCACTTGTGGGCTCCGGCGCGGATGATGACGGTTCCGGAGTAGATCGTGCGCGATCGGCCCTTCAGCACGCCCTTGTAGAGCAGGTCGCTGGCCGTCTGAGATCCCACATGGTCCTGGATCGAGCGGTGGTCGAAGTGCTGGCTTCCGGTGGCGAAGTAGACCCCCAGCATCTCGCTCGACGCTCCATCCCCCTCCAGCACGCTCTCCACCTCGGACCGGGAGAGGCTCGCGCCGAAGGCCACACCCAGCGAGCGGAGGTCGGCCTCCCGCGACAGGTGGGCGCGCTGGACGGACAGGTGCGTGACTCCCGAGCCCCACTCCTGGAGGCTCACGTACCGAAGACGAGACCCCGGACCCGAGTAGATCTCGACGACCGCATCCGACAGGACGTGGTCGAGGTCCGGCGACACGTACCGATCGATGAAGGTCAGCTCGGCATCCTCTTCCAACACGATCACCGTGTGTGGGAAGACCGCGAGCCCGTCGCGGTCCACGTACGTGATGGTCTTGAGCGGGAGCTCCACGGTGACGCCCCTGGGGACGTAAGCGAAGGTCCCCCCGGTCCTGAAGGCGCCGTGAAGGGCGGCGAACCGGGTGCGATCGGTGGGCACGGCGTGGTGCAGCCGGTCCTTGACAAGCCCCTGGTGCGCCCGAAGTGCCTCGTCCAGCGAGGCGAAGACGACTCCGCGCCCGGCGAGCGCGGGATCCAGATTGCTGGTGACGACGGACGAGTTGTGCTGGATGGCCAGGCCGCTCCTGTCTTCCAACCGGCCGGCCGCCTCCAGGATGTCCGGGGAGACCTCATCCAGATTGGCTGCGGGCGGCTCCTGCGCGTGGGGCGTGTAGGCCGAGAGGTCCAACTGCCGGAGGTCCGTGTACCTCCACTCCTCGGTCTCCGGGGACGGCATCGGCATCGCCTCCACCGCGGCGAACGCTCGAGCCCGAAGCTCACCGAGCCAGCCGTTGCCATCCCGCGCCAACAGCTCTTGGACCGTCTCTCTGCGGAATCCGGTGGTTGCCGCTTCGGTCATCCAAACTTTCCTCTCGGAGGGGGACACACCAGACCCTCAACCGGGCTGGAAGCAACCCGATTGAAAGTCTACCAATCTAGTCGGATTCCTCCGAGGGACTGGGAAGGGTTCAGGACGGGTCTCGAGCCCGTCAGGAGGGAGTCTGAACTCGGAGCCCGCGAACGCGGTCGAAGTGGCGCAGCTGGAGAGTCAGGACGGAGGCTCCCCTGCTCAGGGCCGTGGCGGCGATCAGCGCGTCCCGTAGCCGGATCCCGAACTCCCGACGGATCCGCGCCGCTTCTTGGGCCACCTCTCGGTCCAGGCCGATCTCGGTGAAAGGAGCCAGGACGCGCCGAACCGCCTCGGCCAGCTCCTTCGAGGACTCCTCGACCTTCTTCACCACGCCGTGGGCGTGCTCGAACTGGTAGACGGTGTCCTGGAGCTGCCGGTCCAGGATGCGGCGGTCCGTTACGACGACCACCTTGCCGAAGACCTTCCGGTCCTCGGGGTCGTGGAGCGAGGCCAGCCGGTGGGCGACCCACGCGATGGTGAGCGACTTGCCCGAGCCCGCCGAGTGCTGGACCAGGTAGTTCCGTCCCGGCCCGTGGTCGCGGGCGTGGGTCTCCAGCCGCCGAACCGAGTCCCACTGGTGGAATCGCGGGAAGATCAAGGTGGCATCGCCTCGAGCCGCCTTGCCCTTCGCCCCGGGCTTGGCCTGCTCCAGGTGGATGAAGCGGTTCAGGATGTCGAGCCAGGCATGCCGCTCCCAGACCAGCTCCCAGAGGTATGAGGTGGCGTAGCCCTCCGGGTTCGGCGGGTTCCCCTTGCCGCACGCGGTGGCGCCCGGGTTGCTCCCCCGGTTGAACGGCAGGAACCGGGTGGCCCTGCCCTCCAGCTTCGTCGTCATCATCACCAGGTCCGGGTCGACGGCGAAGTGGACGATGGCCCGCCGGCCGAGGAGTGCGTCCCGCGGGTCGCGGTCGGTCCGGTACTGCGCCATCGCATGCTCGACGTTCTGGTGGGTCAGGGGGTTCTTCAGCTCGGCCGTGGCGACCGGGAGCCCGTTGACGAACAGGACCAAGTCCAGCGCGATGGCGCGCTCGGGCGCGTAGTGGAGCTGGCGGATCACCGTGAGGCGGTTCGCGTCGTATTTCGCCTCGAGGTCGGGGTTCAGGCCCGACGCCGGCCGGAAGTAGGCCAGCCGGATGTGGACGCCCAGATCCTCGACGCCGTGGCGAAGGACATCGATCGTCCCCCGTTCGTCGATCTGCTTGGCCAGTCGCTCCACGAACCGCCGCTGCGCGAGATCTGGATGGCCCCCGTTCCGCTGGACCAGGTCCTCCCAGTCCTCGGCCTGCGTGGCGCCGATGAAGGTGAAGAGCTCCGCGGTGTCGAGCGCGACGGCCGGGTCGTAGTTGGTGGGGACGCCACGCGTGTACCCGCCGCTGGCGACGAGCCAGTCGGCGATCGCCTCCTCGAAAGCGATCTCCCTGATGAACTTCATCCCGGCCTACCTGTTCGCAGCCACCGATTCCTTCCAGTGAATCGTAGCCGCGACGCCACCGCTCCACCCCCTGGTGATAACGCTGCGGCCGTGTCAGAGCCAGGTGCTACCCTTCGACTGGACAGGAACGCGGCCTGTCCTCCCCCTGGAGAGGGACAGATCCATGGAAGTGGTCAGCACCGCGGTCAACGCGGCCGTCGTAGCCACGGTTGGCCTCATCCTGGCCTGGCTGGGGAAGGGCCGTTTCGAGGCCATCGACCGGCGGTTCGAAGCCGTCGACCGCCGGTTCGATGCGCAGGAACAGCGGATCGACCGGCTGGAGCATAGGCTGGAGCAAAGGATGGACGCCTTCCAGGCATCCCTGGACGCGATGCGATCCGATCTGACCCAGGTGGCGTTGGCC
Organism: Actinomycetota bacterium; assembly: GCA_050692195.1. Taxonomy (GTDB): domain Bacteria; phylum Actinomycetota; class UBA4738; order UBA4738; family UBA4738; genus JBOGVA01. The sequence goes on from JBOGVA010000044.1 coordinate 29,476, forward strand.
GTCGGAGTCCGGCGAAGAGCCACCAACGCCTGACGGCGGGTCACCTTCCGGCCAGGACCGCCAGGACCTCCTGCCCGTACCGCTCGAGCTTTGCGGGCCCAATCCCAGAGACCATTCGGAGATCGGACAGCGTCCGAGGGCGCCGTGAAGCGATCTCGGCCAGCGTCGAGTCGTGGAACACCACGTAGGCCGGGACGCCGTCTCGCTCGGCACGGTCCCGGCGCCACCGCCTGAGTGCGTCGAAGAGTGGGTCGACGGGCGACCCCGCGGCCTTCACCCGAGGAGGAGCCTTCGGTCCCGACGCTGATCGCGAGGCCACGCGCGGCTCGGATGGGGGTTGCCACGTCAGCTCGTCGACGAACACGCTGCGGCCGGTCCGGGCGTCGGCTGGCCAGGTCAGGAACAGGAACCGCTTCGCTCGTGTGATACCGACGTAGAGGAGCCGCCGTTCCTCGTCCACCGGCGCCCGGTTCCGGCCCGAGCGATACGGCAGCTCGCCGTCCAGCAGCCTGGGGAGGAACACCGCCTCGAACTCCAGGCCCTTCGCCCGGTGATAGGTCATCAGCTTGACGCCGCGTCCCGACTCCTCCAACGAGAATCGCCGGGCCAGCTCCTCGAGGAACTCCGCGATGTCCTCGTCCGGGCGGGCCACTGCGAATTCCCGGGCCAGATCCCCCAGGCGGGCCAGGTCGGCCTGCCGGGTGGCTTCCTCCTCCGAGTCGGGCTCAGCCTCAGGGTCGAACCCGAGAGCCTGTGTCACTCGCTCCACCGCTTCGGCGACCGGGCGGATGGTTGCTCCTTCCCGCCGGAGGCGTGCCAGGGCTGCGCGCGGGCCCGGCCGGCGAAGGAACGCGCCGTCGCGGACCTGGAAGGGGATCCCCGCGTCCGCCAGCGCCTCTTCGAACTGCTCCGAGCGGGCGTTGATCCGGTACAAGACGGCCATCTCCTCGAACGGGACGCGCCCCGAACCATGCAGCCGGCGAACCTCGTCGACGACGACGTCCGCCTCCGCCCCTTCGCCGGGAACCGACCGTATCACCGGCCCCGGGCCCGGCGCGCGCGTGGTCCGGAGGGTCTTTCGGTATCCCCCCAGCCGCCCGCTCAGCCGGTTCGCCACGGCGAGCACCTCCGGCGTGGAGCGGTAGTTCTCCTCCAGTCGAACGACTCGAGCCCCCGGGATGCGATCCTGGAACCCGAGCAGATAGGCGGGCGTGGCCCCGGTGAACCCGTATATCGTCTGATAGTCGTCTCCGACCACGCACAGCTCGTCGCGCCCACCCAGCCAGCGGTCGAGGAGGGCGTGCTGGAGCGGGTTGACGTCCTGGTATTCGTCGACCGTGAACGCCTCGTAGCGAGCGCGGACCTCGCGCACCGCCGCGTCGTGTTGGTCGAACAGGCTCACGGCCAGACCGAGCATGTCCTCGAAGTCCAGCTTGGCCATGGCCCGCTTCCGTCGCTCGTATCCCGCGTACACCCGTTCCATCAGCGCCGCAGGGATGGGCGGCACGTGGTCCGTGGCGGCCACCTCGTCCAGGTACCGCTCAGGCGGGACCATCCGGTTCTTGGCCCACTCGATCTCGGAGGCGAGGTCGCGCCGGGGGACGAACTTGTGGGGCGGCGGGAGCGCGTTCGCCAGCGACGCGATCAGCGGCGCCTTCGCTTCCAGGATGTCCCCGAGCGGAGCGCCCGCAAACTGCGGCCACAGCCGGGAGAGCTGGCCCAGAGCCGCCGCGTGGAAGGTCCTGGCATCGACACCGTGCACTCCCAGCCGGGCGAGCCGTGCCTTCAGCTCGGCGGCCGCCTTCTCGGTGAAGGTCACGGCGAGGATCCGTGCGGGCCCGAACGCCCCGCTCGCCACCTGGTAGGCGATGCGGTGGGTGATCGTGGTGGTCTTGCCTGTACCCGCACCGGCCAGGATGGCGATCGGCCCCCGGATGGTGGTAACCGCCTCCTGCTGGGCGTCGTTCAGCCCGGCCAGGATGGCTTCGAACCGCTCGGTCATGGCGGGGCCGATCGTACCGGTAGGCGCAGACGGGTCGACACAGGGAGTCATTCGGATGCGGTCAGTCCCGTCGAGAACGGCCAGGACCTAATCCCGGCAGTGCTCCACCTTCCTACGGCGGCCCGCCGGTCACCCGAGGCGCCGGACGGCGAGCGTGCGCACGTCCGAGATCCGCTCGTAGTCCCGGTCCACGTGGACCACCCCCAGCCCGTGATGAAGAGCGGTCTCGGCGATGAGGAGATCCGGGATCGGGGTGCGATGCCACATCCCGTGGTGGTGGGCGAGGTCCCGCTGGAGGGCGAGGGCGCGATCGAGGATGTCCGGCGGGGCGGCAACCACTTCGAAGCTATCATGCAGCTCGGACTTGAGCCGGTCGTAATCCCGCGCCGATCGCGCAGAGTACAGCTGCTCGAGCTCGCCGACCGGACAGATATAGAGAGTGCCCGCCAGCTCCTTGAGCTGCTGGCTCACTCGAGGATCGCCAGACCGTGCGGCTGCGCTCTTGTCGAGGATCCAGCCGGCTACCGCCACATCTCATCCCCGGCGAGCACGTTGAGCTCGACCATGCCGGGCAACTGCTCCAGGTACTTCAGCTGATCTGCCGCGCGCCGCTCCTGATCGCCTTCGGCCTGCTCAGCGACGCGACGCAGTCCCTCTTCCACGGTTGCTCGGGTCGTTTTGCCGCCCAGGGCCCGCTTCGCCCGCGCGAGCAGGTCATCATCGAGTTCGACCGTCGTTCTCCTCTTCATGTACATAGTCTACACATTCTGTGTACATATCACGAGAATGGCGCAGACGCGCTTCGACCAACGTGATTTGATCTCAGGGAGTTCCTGAAGGAAGCGAACGCGATGTCGATCCGTCCCCAACGCCCCGCCAGGTTGGTCTGCCCCCTCTGCGCGCGCGACGACCCGATCCGGGTCGAGCCGATCGGCCCTGGGCTCTGGCTATACACGTGCGAGAACAAGTGCCACCCTGGCGGCTCGTTCTCGTGGCAGGGAACGGCCACCAGGCAAAGGGTCAGATCCTCGTAGAGCCCGAGATCCGCGGCTTTCCCCTCCATTCGGGCGGGTGCCTAGGCGTCCAGAGCAGGGACCTCGATGTCGGTGGGCACCGCTACCCTGCTCCCATCCTCCCCACGAGGCGATATCGAGGTCGGACATGGACGTTCGCGTGTGGGGGACGGTCGAAGACCGGCTGATCGAGCTGCGGGTCGAGCCCGTGACGGAGGATCCAGGGATCGGCATCGTCGGGTTACCGGAACGCCGGACGCGTTCGACTGCCGATCGTGTGCGTGCTGCCCTCGTCAACTCCCGGCTCGTGCGGGAGGCGCCGCCCGTGACGATCCGCCTCGAACCGGCCGTTCAGGGTGGCACCCCGAATGATCTGGATCTGGCAATCGCGCTCGCTCTGCTGGCCTCCGTCGGAGCGATCGGCAAGGGGCTTCGGTGGATCCTGGCCACAGGTCGCCTCGGGCTCGATGGAGCGGTATATGCGAGCGGTGTCGGGCCACTCAGCCTCTCGGAGGTCGTCGAAACCTTGTGTCGTACCCCTGTTGTAGGATCGAACATGTGTTCGAGACAGAGGGGAGCCGATGAGCGAGCTCCGATCCGCGATTGAGGGCCTCCGCACGGAGACTTTGGGGGACCTCCCGGATGCGCGCATCGAGGAGGACTTCGCCGAGCTGCAACGGGCGGCCGAGCTTCTGGATGTAGAACGGCTCCGCCGCCTGGCCGAGATCGAGCGCCGAACGATCTTCCAGCGAGACGGCCATCTCTCGGCCGCGTCGTGGCTGGCCAGCACGTTCAAGGTGGCCTGGGGGACTGCCCGTGAGCAGCTTCGGATCGCCAGGGCGCTGGAGGAGATGCCCGAGAGCCGGCGGGCATTGGAGGAGGGGGAACTCTCGATGTCGGCCGTCCGCGTGCTCGTCGCGGCTCGAGATGCCGATCGTGAGGCCTTCCGGGAGAGCGAAACGACGCTCGTGGAGGCGGCCCGGATCCACTCCATGCAAGACCTTCAGCGTGTCGCCGCCTACTGGCGTCAGGCCGTCGAGCGGGATTACGCTCTCGACAGCGACGAGAAGGTCAGGGCGCAACGCCGCCTCCACGCCTCCGTCACGTTCCTCGGCATGGTCCGGGTCGACGGCAATCTCGACCCGGAGACCGGCGAAACGCTGCTGACGGCCTTGCGCGCCGTGCTGGACGCCGAGTCCCGGTCGAGCAGCCAGGGTGACGACCGGACGCAGACGCAGCGGCGGGCCGACGCGCTCGGCGAGATCTGCCGGCAGTGGCTGGACCTCGCGGAGCGGCCGAACGTGGGTGGAGAGAAGCCGCACGTGACGGTCACCGTGGACGCGGATACGCTGCGGGATGCCGGCACCGTGAGGAGCGAGCTGGACCACGTCGGTCCCGTTCAACCCGCGGTCGCGAAGCGGCTATCGTGCGACGCGTCGGTCAGGCGGGTGGTGATGGCCGGGCCGTCAGAGCCGTTGGACGTCGGGCGGCGGACGCCGGTCATCCCGCCAGCGATGCGGCGTGCCGTCATCGTGCGCGATCGTCATTGCCGGTTCGCCGGCTGCGACCGGCCGCACACCTGGTGCGATGCCCACCACGTTGTCCACTGGGCCGACGGCGGACCGACGGCCCTGCCGAACCTAGTGCTGCTGTGCCGTCGCCACCACCGGCTGGTCCATCAGCGCGGGGGTTTCAGTATGGAGCTGGTGGATGGACGGCCGGTCTTCAGGCGACCCGACGGCTCGTTGCTGGAGGAACGGGCGCCGCCGTAGCAGCTAGCCGATCGCGCCTTCCATCTGGAGCTCGACCAGGCGGTTCAGCTCGACCGCGTACTCCATGGGAAGCTCTCGGGTGATCGGCTCGATGAACCCGTTCACAACCATGGCGGTCGCTTCGGCCTCGGACAGGCCGCGGCTCATCAGGTAGAACAGCTGGTCCTCCCCCACCCGAGACACGGTGGCCTCGTGGCCGAGCTGCGCGGTCTGCTCCTCCACCTCCACGTAGGGATAGGTGTCCGAGCGCGACTGCTCGTCCAGGATCAGCGCGTCGCAGCGGACGATGGACTTGGCGTGGTGGGCCTCCGGCTCGACCCTGATCAGTCCCCGGTATCCGGTTCGCCCGCCACCCTTGCTCACGGACTTCGAGGTGATCACCGAAGACGTGTGCGGTGCAACGTGGATGGCCTTTCCGCCGGCGTCCGTGTGCATGCCGGGACCGGCGTAGGCCACCGACAGGACCTCTCCCCGCGCCCCCTTCCCCAGGAGGTAGATCGAGGGGTACTTCATGGTCACCTTCGACCCGATGTTGCCGTCGATCCACTCCATGACGGCGTCCTCGTAGGCTGCGGCCCGCTTGGTGACCAGGTTGTAGACGTTGGTGGACCAGTTCTGGATCGTGGTGTACCGGACCCTGGCTCCGGGCTTCGCGATGATCTCCACCACGGCGGAATGGAGCGAGTCGGTCGTGTAGATCGGCGCGGAGCACCCTTCAACGTAGTGCACGTAGCTGCCCGGCTCGGCGATGATCAGCGTCCGCTCGAACTGGCCCATGTTCTCGGCGTTGATCCGGAAGTAGGCCTGGAGCGGGATGTCCACGTTAACGCCCTCCGGGACGTACACGAACGAACCGCCCGACCACACTGCGGAGTTCAGAGCGGCGAACTTGTTGTCGTTCGGCGGGACGATCGTCCCGAAGTACTGCTTGACGATGTCCGGGTGATCTCGAAGCCCGGAGTCCATGTCGGTGAAGATGACCCCCATGGCGTCCAGCTCTTCCTTGATCTTGTGGTAGACGACCTCGGACTCGTACTGGGCGCTGACGCCTCCCAGGTACTTCTTCTCCGCCTCGGGGATGCCCAGCTTGTCCCACGTGCCCTTGATGTCCTCCGGCAGCTCGTCCCAGGACTGGGCCTGCTTCTCTGTCGAGCGGATGAAGTAGTAGATGTTCTCGAAGTCGATCTCCGAGAGGTCGGCGCCCCACCACGGCATGGGCCGGGCCCTGAAGTGCTTGAGGGCCTTCAGCCGGAACTTCCGCATCCACTCCGGCTCCGACTTCAGGTGGGAGATCTCCTCCACGACCTGCTCGTTCAGTCCCCTCTTCGGCTTGAAGACGGAACTCTGGGGGTCCTTCCAGCCGAAGCGGTACCCCTTGGTCAGCTCTTTGAGGTGCTCTTCCTGGGTGACTGCCATCTCATCAACCCTCTGGGGTCTCGATGGATCATCCTGTCACCCGAACAGTCTACACTCCGAAGTCTATCCCTTTACTCGGATTCAAAACCGCAGGCGTATGAATCCCCGGTAGGTCCCCGCGATGGGAGAGAGTTCCCGGGACCGGCCGGAGGTGACTCCGAAACCGCAAGTCGCGGCCCCTGAAGCCGCTGACCTTTGACCTGACCGTCCCTCC
>JBOGVA010000045.1:0-39933 GCA_050692195.1 Actinomycetota bacterium
GCGCCACTCTGCCGAGCGGGCTCCATGCGCCCGTCCATGGTGATCTGCATGACGTCTCCCTCCGGGGGTTGGAAGGTCCAGATGGCGGAGCGACCATCGCTGGTCTCTTCGGAAGGCTGCGGGTAGAACTGATTGAAGTCGAAGAGGTCGAAGTAGGCGGCCGAGGTGGCGATCACGACCTCCTCGCCCAGCCCCCCTTCACGCCGCACCTCCACCGACCACCGGATGGCGAGCCCCGGCCGGGTCACCGCAGGGTAGGTCACGGACAGCTCATATCCCTCTCCGCTGGCCGAAACGGTGCGGGTTCGTACGCCGAACACCCCGGCAGCGCCCAGGATGACGAAGAGCAGGAGCAGGCCGAGAACGGATCGACGTGCCCACTGCGAGCGGATGGCCCGCTCCAGGTCCCCATCGCCAACTGTTGTGCTGGTGTCGGTGTCCGATGGGCGCTCCGGTCTGGTATCCATCCAGGCCATCATCCAACCGGGCAGAGTCGAGTCAATCATCCCCTGTCCTCGGCGTGGGTACATCCACGGGTGATCGAGCGGAGAGCGATGTCACGTTGAGCCTCACCAACGCTCAGCTCGCAGAGTTGCTCGCGGGAGCTGCCGAAGAGCAAGACTCGGGAAGCAATCGTCACAAAGCGCTCCGACGAGCATCACGCGCAGCATTCTTCTGGCCTGAGGAGGCTTCGGCGCTCGTCGACCGGGGCGGGTCACCCACCGAGCTCCGCTCGGTAGGACCGTGGCTGGGGGGCGTCCTCGGCACCTGGCTGTCTTCGGTCGACCCGCCCGAGCCACCCGAGCCGCCCGAGATCCGCCGCGGCTTCCTCACCCTCGCCGAGGTCAGGTCGACGCTGGAGGCGCACGACACGTGGCGAACCGGGATCCGAGGCGACCTCCAGATGCACACGACGTACTCGGACGGTCGAGACCCGCTGCGCGGTATGGTCGCCGCGGCGGCCGACCTCGGCTACGAGTACGTGGCGATCACCGACCATTCCAAGGGGCTCGCCATCGCCAAGGGGATGGACGAAGCCAGGCTGGCCGCAGAGGGCGACGACATCGCAGCGGTGAACCGGGAGCTCGAGAGGGACGGCGCGTCCATCCGGGTCCTCTCCTCCATCGAGATGAACCTCTCTCCGGAAGGGCAGGGCGACATGGAGCCCGAGGCCCTTCGCCGGCTCGACCTGGTGTTGGGGGCCTTCCACTCCAAGCTCCGCGCTCTGGATGACCAGACCGAGCGCTACGTGGCGGCCTTGCGCAACCCAGAGGTCCACGTCCTTGCCCATCCGAGGGGGCGCAGGTTCAACGTCAGGCTCGGCCTCCACGCAGACTGGCCTCGCGTCTTCGAGGAGGCGGCAAGGATGGACAAGGCGCTGGAGATCGACGCCTATCCCGACCGCCAGGACCTGGACGTGGGGCTGCTCAGCCTGGCGCGCGAAACGGGGGTTCGGATCTCGATCGGCACCGACGCCCACAGCACCGCAGAGCTCATGTTCATGGAGTTCGGCCTTGCCGCCGCCGTCCGGGCGGGGATTCCACAGGAAAGGATCCTGAACTTCATGTCACGCCAGGACCTATTGGAGTGGGCCTCGCGGTGAGGGTGGGCTAGGTCGGAAGGCCCGGGGTCCCGCTCGTTCCCCTGCGTCGGGATTAGCTCTTCCACTCAAGAAGATCCAGGGCACTGCCGATAACACATGGGGGGAGAGGGGATTCGCATGGATCGACCGAACGACCCGGGACAAGCGCAGCGCTCTCGAAAGCTCGCCGCTGCCCTGTTCACGGCGGGGACCGTTGGGATCAGCGCCATCCTTTCCTTCCCCATCTCGCAATTCTCTCCCTTCCGCTCCCCCTCGCAATCGCCCATCCCCCGAGCGCTGGACCCTCCGGAGCCACTGGTTCGGCCGTTTCTGAGGCCCTTGCCCCAGGAGCGCGGTGAGATCCGCAGGCCGGCAACGACCCGGCCGGGCTCGGAGGAGGCCCCATCACGACCACCTGGTGACGTTCCCGATGAGGAGGAGGAAGACTCGGACGACCGTGTGGCCCCCGGGCCTTCGCCTGTGACCGGCACGCTCACGCTGGCCACGCTCACAAAGCCTCCTCCTCCCACCACCACGAAGCCGGGAGGTGACGAGAAGGAGGCAGCCAAGCGTAGTGCCGGAAACGGAACTGCCGCTGGATCTGCGGCCGCAAAGGGAAAGTCGAAGCCCTGACCCCGGGGGGTCATCCCGAGGACGTGGCGGTCCGGTAGGACATCGTCCCGGCGATCTCCGATGCCGGCACCGCGGGGCTGAAGAGGAAGCCCTGTCCCAACAGGCAGTGGTGCTCGATCAGGAACCGTCGCTGCTCCTCCGTCTCTATGCCCTCCGCAAGGGGCTGCATGCTGAGGCTCTGGGCCAGACCCACGATGGCCTTCACCATGCTCGCGGCATCCGGATCGTGCGGGACGTCATGGACGAAACGCCGGTCGATCTTCAGGATGTCGACCGGGAGGTTCCTGAGCCGGGCCAGCGACGAGTAGCCGGTCCCAAAGTCGTCGATGGCGAGGCGTAGCCCTCGGGAGTGCATCTCCTCGAGGACCCGCTGGGTTCGTTCCGGATCACGCATGGCGGCGGACTCGGTGATCTCGACCACCAAACGCGTCGGATTCACGCCCATCGAGTCGACCAAGGCCAGGATCTTCTGTACCGCCTCGGGCTGCCAGAGCTGGCGCGGAGACAGGTTGAAGCTGACGAAGTGATTCAGCTCCTCGCGTTGCCAGGCCAGGGACTGGAGGCACAGGTGTTGGACCACCCAGTCGCCGATGGCTCCGATGAGGCCCATCTCCTCGGCCAATGGGATGAAATCCGTGGGCCCTACCAGGGTGTCGTCCGACTGTCGCCACCGAAGGAGAGCCTCCACCCCCACCATGTCGCCGTGGACCAGCTCCACGATGGGTTGGTAGTGCAGGACCCAGTCTCCGGTCTCCACCGCCTTTCGGAGCCTGGTGGCCAGTGAGAGCCTGCTGAGTGGGTCGGCCGATTCGGTCACGTAGACCACGTACCCTCCCGGCGCGGCTCTCTTGCTCCGGTACATCGCGGCGTCGGCCTGCTTGAGCACGGTCCTTGCGTCGGAGGCGCCTTCGGGGAACAGGCTGACACCGATGCTCGCGGTGACGTAGAACTCGGTCCCTCCAAGGATGAACGGTTTGCGCATCGCCTGGTGGACGCGGGTGGCCACCGACTCGGCCATGGTCATCGCGCCGGGTGTTCCGTCCCGGGCGGTGATCCGGGGGAGATCCGCCAGAAGCACCAGGAACTCATCGCCTCCCTGCCGCGCGACCACGTCGCTGTCCCGGATGGTCCCTCTCAGTCGGACGGCCATCTCGCGCAGCAGCTCGTCGCCGGCGGCGTGGCCGAGGCTGTCGTTCACCAGCTTGAAGTTGTCGAGGTCCATGTAGAGGACTGCCACGGCCTGGTCTTGGCGCCGAGCCCGGGCCAGCGAGACGTCGAGGACCTGCTCGAACAGGACCCTGTTCGGCAGGCCAGTGAGCTTGTCGTGGTAGGCGAGGAAGGCGACCTGCTCCTCCGCTCGCTTGCGCTCGGTGACGTCGACCATGACGCCCTGCCAGAACCGGGGCCGCCCGGCCTCGTCGATCACCAGCGCGGCCTCGTCCCGTACCCATACCACACGGCCGTCACGGTGGAACATGCGATATTCGTCCCTGAACGGGGTCCCGGACGCGTTCGTTCGATGGTTCTCGGCCAGCACCCGGTCTCGGTCGTCCGGGTGGAGGAGCCGGGCCCACAGCTCGGGATCGGCCATCCACTCGTCGGGGGAGTAACCGATGACCTCGTGGACCTGTGGGCTCATGTAGATCGTGGAGCTGTTCCGATCGACCGAATCGATGTAGGTGATCACGGGGATCTGCTCCACGAGAAGCCGGTACTTGGCTTCGGCCTCCTGGAGACGGCGCAGCTCCTGCTCGCGTTCGGCCAGGCGGCGGGCCCGCTCTCCCGACAGCTCCTGGGTGAGGAAGCCACCTCCCAGGGTGAGGATCAGGCCGACCCCTGTTCGGAGCGCGACCTCCGTCACGGCCGGCGGCAGTCCGTATGTCGAAGCGGCGATCGCCTCGACCGCGATGTATCCCGCGGTGGTGACGCTCCAGGCAATGAAGCCTCCGCCCATGCCCAGGACGACGCCGCCTTCGGCCTGTACCACGACGAGAAGCGCAAGCAGGTAGTGGCGGGGATCGAATGAGTACAGGGCGAGGCTCCCGACCACCGCCACTGCGTCCATGACGAAGCCGGCCATTGCCAGGCCCCTGGAAGTCCGAAGTGGAGAGAAGAGCTGGAGAAAGGCGGGGACGAGAGGCAGCGCTGCCAGGGCCAGGGCGGCCGGGAGGAGGTAGCGAGGCTCGGGATGGCCGGGAACCGCCCGATAGAAGACGGTGTAGCCCACCATGGTCACGGCCAGCGCGATCCGCAGGAATGCCAACCAGCCCCAACCAGGGGTCAGGGGGCGGTTCCCGGCCGGTATCTCGAGCTGGAAGGGCATGCTTCGAACCTCGGTGGTCGTGATCGGTCCTCAGGGCTAGGGCGCCTCTATCTGGGTTTTCGACACGTGAGCGGCCCGGACTGAAGACCCCGAGCGGCTTGCACAGTCGCCACCGGAAGGATGGAATGAGCGGATGCTGAGCTTCGGAGCCTGCTTCATGGCCGACCCCCCCGTGTCCCGCGTGATCGAGATGACGAAGCTCGCCGAGGAGAACGGGTTCGACTACGCCTGGCTCTGGGACTCCCACGTCCTGTGGCAGGAGGTCTACCCGATCTTCACCCTCCAGGCGGTGAACACCTCCCGGATCAGGCTGGGACCGTGTGTGACGAACCCGGCAACGCGGGATGTGACGGTCACCGCGAGCGTCCTGGCGACGCTGAACGACATCTCGGGGGGCAGGATGGACTGCGGGATCGGCCGGGGAGACAGCGCCCGGCGGGTCATCGGGCAGGCCCCGGTGACGATCGACCGGCTGGAGTGGGCTTGCCGGATCATCCGAGACCTGGTTGCCGGTCGGGAGGTCGACTACGACGGAACGAGGATTCAGCTCAAGTGGGCCAGAGGGAAGTGGGAGCTCCCCATCTGGGTTGCCGCGTACGGGCCCAAGGCGCTCCGCCTGGCCGGGAGGGTGGGCGACGGGGTGATCCTGCAGCTCGCTGACCCATACCTGATCGCGTGGTTCATGCGATACGTGCGAGAGGGGGCGGAGCAGGCAGGCCGGCCATTCGAGGACATCAGGGTGATGGCGGCAGCCCCGGCCTATGTCACATCGGACATCGACCACGCTCGCGACCAGGTCCGCTGGTTCCCCGCGCTGGTCTCCAACCACGTGTTGGATCTGGTCAAGCGGTACCAGCCCGCCGACCTCCCCCAGGAGCTCACCGACTACATCGCCTCCCGGGATCACTACGACTATCGGGACCATGCCCGGACCGGGGCGGAGCACGCCTCGTTCGTGACCGACGACGTGGTGGATCGGTTCTGCGTGATCGGGACCGCCGAGGCCTGCCGGCGAAAGCTGCGGGAGCTGGAAGCGGTGGGGGTGCACCAGTTCAACATCTACTCGATGGTGGATGACCCCGAGGGGGTGATCCGAAGCTTCGGAAAGGAGCTGATCCCGGCCCTGAGTTGACGAGGAGGTGGCATGGCCACGGTCAGAGCGGCGGTGATCCAGTGCAACGCGAACATGCCCAAAGAGGAGGCCATCGAGAAGCACATCGAGCTGCTCGGAAAGGCAGCGGCCGAAGGCGCCCAGGTGACCTGCCTCCAGGAGATCTTCCACGGGCCGTACTTCCCGGCCGAGCAGGATCCCAAGTGGTACGCGACGGCTGAGCCCGAGGACGGGCCGACCCTCACCCGTATGCGAGAGGTGGCCCGAGAGCACGGGATGGTGCTGGTGGTGCCCTGGTTCGAGGAGGCCCAGACCGGCGTGTACTACAACTCCGCTGCGGTCATCGAGAAGGACGGGGGGCTGCTCGGCAAGTACCGAAAGACACACATCCCGCATGTGGGGCCGTGCTTCTGGGAGAAGTTCTACTTCAAGCCGGGCAACCTCGGTTACCCGGTGTTCGACACGTCTGTCGGCAAGATCGGCCTGATCATCTGCTACGACCGCCACTTTCCGGAGGTGGGCCGGCAAGTCGGCCTGAAGGGCGCCGAGCTGGTGTTCAATCCATCGGCCACGGTCGAGTCCCTGTCCAAATACCTCTGGGAGCTGGAACAGCCGGCCCACGCGGTGGCCAACGGGTACTGGATCGCCGCTATCAACCGGGTGGGAGTCGAGGAGCCGCTTTCCTCACACAAGTTCTACGGGTCCTCGTACTTCTGCGATCCCCGGGGGAAGATCGTGGCCCAGGCCGGAGACTCAGACGACGAGGTCCTGGTCGCCGACATCGACCTCGACATGAACCGGGAGGTCCGCAACACCTGGCAGTTCCTCCGGGATCGCCGGCCGGAGACCTACGGCGAGTTGACGGAGCTGCTTCCGTGACTGCTGTCGGGGACGGCGGCGCCGGTGACCTCCTGGCAAGGCACAAGGAGGTCCTGCCATCCTGGCTGGCTCTGTACTACAAGGAGCCGATCGAGCTGGTACGCGGCGAAGGAGCCCGGGTGTGGGATGGCGCCGGCAAGGAGTACCTGGACTTCTTCGGTGGGATCGTCACTACCATCTCGGGCCACGTCGTGCCGAAGCTGGTGGAGGCCCTCACCGAGCAGGCGAACAGGATCGCGCACACCTCGACGGTCTACCTGATCCGGCCGATGGTCGAGCTGGCCGAGCGACTCATCGGGCTTGCCCCGGTTGATCCTCCGGCGAAGGCCTTCTTCGTCGGCTCGGGGACGGAGGCGGTCGAGGCGGCCTTGCTGTTCGCCACGAGCTTGCGCCGGTCCAACGAGATCATCGCTCTTCGCAACTCGTACCACGGACGGTCGTTCGGAGCGATCGGCGTCACCGGGAACAAGGGGTGGTCGGCCTCGTCGTTCACCCCGCTCAACGTGTCCTACGCCCTGGCGCCGTACTGCTACCGGTGCCCCCTCGGCTTGAAGTATCCGGACTGCGGCGTGGCCTGCGCGGAGGACCTGCGAAACGTCATCGAGACGACGACCACCGGCGAGCCGGCGGCCATGATCGCCGAGCCCATCCAGGGAGTGGGGGGCTTCGTGACACCTCCTCCCGAGTACTTCGGGATCGTCAAGTCGATCCTGGACGAGTTCGGCATCCCGTTCATCGTGGACGAGGTACAGACCGGATTCGGCAGGACGGGCGAGGCGTTCTGGGGCATCGATGCCTACGATGTTCGTCCCGACGCCATCGTGTGCGCGAAGGGACTGGGCAACGGCATGGCCATCGGCGCCGTGGTGGCCCGCAACGACATGGTGGATTCGCTGAAGGCGAACTCCATCTCCACGTTCGGCGGCAACCCGCTCGCCGCGACCTACGCTCTGGCCAACCTGGACAACATCGAGGAGCAGAAGCTTCAGGAGCGCGCGTACAAGATCGGAAACTCGCTCTACCGCGACCTGAAGGACCTGGAGGATCGCTACGAGGTGGTGGGCGAGGTCAGGGGCAAGGGCCTGATGATCGGCGTGGAGCTTGTGAAGGACGGGGAGACGAAGGCCCCGGACCCCGAGGCCGCGAATCAGGTCATGGAGTTCTGCAAGGACCGCGGCCTGCTCATTGGAAGGGGTGGGCTCTATGGGAACGTCCTCCGCCTCTCCCCCCCGCTGGTGATCAGCGAGGAGGACGCGGCCCGCGCCGTCGAGACGCTCGAAGTGGCCTTCGGCGAGGTGCGAGGAGCCTGAGAAAGCAGGCCTCCTTCGGCACCGTGGGCCCCACTCGCTGCTACACTCGGCCGGCCATGATGACGCGACGGTAGGCAGCGGCCCCAGCACCCGGGCCGCTCGCGGTCCCAGTAGGGTGCGCCCCCGCGTGTCGTTTTCCTCTTACCTGAAGGAACGCGTCTCATGGCAACTCGAACTCGTAGCCCGGTCCGCCGCTTGGCGCTCGCTCGTCTCATCTCGCTGACGGGCGGGGCGGCGGCCTACCTGGCGCTGAACTACACGATCTACGAGCGGACCGGGTCGGCCACGTGGGTGGCGGTGACCCTCATCCTGACCTTCGGCGCGCTTGGGCTGGCCAGCCCGTTCGCCGGGGCCCTAGGCGATCGGTTCGACCGGCGGCGGGTGATGATCGCGTCCGACCTGGTGGGGGCGGCGGTGTTCTTCGCGATGACGTTCGTCGATGGCCCGGGGGCCCTCGTGGCGCTCGCGTTCCTGGCGGCGCTGGCGGAGGCGCCGTTCCTGTCGGCCTCGACCGCGGCCATCCCGAACTTGGTCGATGAGGACGAAATCGGGTATGCCAACGGGCTGATAGCGCTGGGCCGAAACTCCGGCATCGTCCTCGGTCCGGTGCTGGGAGGGGTGCTCGTGGCGTCGGTCGGCGCGGGCGCGGTCTTCGCAGCCAACGCGGTGTCTTTCGTCGGTTCGGCCCTGCTGGTCGTGTCCGTTCGCGAGAGGTTCAGCGGCGACCGCGAGGGAAGCGAGGAGCATCAGGGGCTCCGGGCCGGCTTCCGCTTCCTGTTCTCTGACCGGATCCTGCGGACGATGGCCCTGACCTGGCTGGGGCTGGTCCTGGCGCTGGGGATGACGATGGTCGCGGATGTGCCGCTGGCCGAGCTGTTCGAGGTTGGCTCGTTCGGCTATGGGGTGCTCATCGCCTGTTGGGGCGGCGGCTCGATCATCGGTTCGTTGGCAGGCCGGTACCTCAAAGCTCGGCACGAGGCACCGGCGTTCGTAGGGGCGACGGCCCTGGTCGCGGTGACCTGCCTTGGGGTGGGCGTTTCTCCATGGTTCTCGCTCGTGCTCGCCTTCGTACTGGTCATGGGGATCGGCGACGGCGTCACGCTGGTGGCCCAGCAGGGGATCATGCAGCGGCGGACGCCGGATGTCGTTCGAAGCCGCGTGTCCGGTGCCTTCGACGCCGTCATCCACACGGGGCTGGTGCCTTCCTACGCGCTGGCCGGCCCGGCCGTAGCCGCGCTCGGGGCGCGGGGGGTGTACGTCGCTGGCGGCCTGGCCGCCATCGCGGCGCTCGCCATCGCACTCCCGATCCTGAAGGGTGAGAGGTTCCCCGCCGCGGCAGCCCACGGCACGGAGGAGCCGGCCGACGCCGCGCTGCTTCTTCCCTGACCGGCCGGGGTTTGCGCGGAGCCGGGCTCGTTCCTAGCATCTCAAGAGGAACCCGCGGATCGGAGGTCCGGTGCGGACGCTGATCAAGAACGGCACGGTGGTCACCGCCACGGAGACGCTTCAGGCCGACGTGCTCGTCGAAGACGAGAAGGTCGCATCGATCGGCCTGTCCATCGACGCTCCCGCCGACAGGGTGATCGACGCCACCGACCGCTACGTGATGCCGGGCGGCGTCGATCCGCACACCCACATGGACCTGCCGTTCGGTGGAAGCTTCTGCTCGGACGACTTCGGAACGGGGACCCGGGCCGCGGCCTTCGGCGGCACGACGACGATCGTTGACTTTGCCTTGCAGGGCACCGGTGAAGGGCTCCGCGAAGGCCTCGACCTGTGGCACCAGAAGGCGGAGAAGGCCTACACCGACCACGGGTTCCACATGATCGTCAAAGAGGTCAACGACCAGGTCCTGAAGGAGATGGACGAGCTGGTAGGCGAGGGGGTGACCTCCTTCAAGCTGTTCATGGCCTATCCGGGCGTGTTCATGGTGGACGACGCGTCGATCTTCAAGGCGATGCAGCGGGCGTCCGAAAGCGGGGCGCTGATCATGATGCACGCGGAGAACGGCGGCCCGATCGACGTGCTGGTGCAGCAGTACCTGGAGGAGGGCAAGACCGACCCCATCAACCACGCCCTCACGCGGCCCGCGTCGATGGAGGGGGAGGCGGTCCACCGGGTGTTCAAGCTCGCCGAGCTGGCACGGACGCCGGCCTACATCGTCCACCTGTCGTCCCGGGACGCGCTGAACGCCCTGCGGGAAGCCAGGGACCGGGGGCTGCCCGCCTTCGCCGAGACCTGCCCGCAGTACCTGTACCTGAGCCAGGACGACCTGGCCCGCCCGGGCTTCGAGGGGGCGAAGTTCGTGTGCTCTCCCCCGCTCCGCCCGAAGGACCACCAGGAAGACCTGTGGTCGGGGCTCAAGCAGGGAGACCTTCAGCTCGTGGCCACCGACCACGCCCCGTTCAATTACGAAGGGCAGAAGGACATGGGGCGGGGCAACTTCTCCAAGATCCCCAACGGCCTGCCCAGCGTGGAGGACCGCTTCACGCTGATCTTCCAGGGCGTACACGGAGGGCTCATCGGACTCAACCGGTTCGTGGAGCTGGTGGCCACGGCGCCGGCCAAGATGTTCGGGCTCTTCCCACGAAAGGGGACGATCGCCCCAGGCTCAGACGCGGACGTCGTGGTGTTCGACCCGCGCCATACCCGGGTGATCTCCGCGGACACTCACCACATGAACGTCGATTATTCGGCCTTCGAGGGGATGGAGGTTCGCGGCCTGCCCGAAGTGGTCATGCAACGCGGTACGGTGTTGGTCGAGAACGGCGAGTTCCACGGAAGGGAAGGCCAGGGGAAGTTCATCCCCAGGAGCCGGTTCCAAGTTCCTTGAGGAGTCCAGCCATGAGCGCAACACAGGTCCAGAGCTTCGTCGGAGGTGAGTTCCGCGAGTCGCGGTCCGACGAGGTCCAGGTCGATCCGATCTTCGACCCCGCCACCGGCGAGACGATCGCGCTCCTGCCGTACTCGACCGGCGAGGAGATCGACGAAGCGGTTCGCGTGGCGCGGGCGGCCTTCGGGGACTGGTCCGAGGTGCCGGTGCCGGACAGGGCCCAGATCATGTTCCGGTTCAAGCAGCTCATGGAGGACCATTTCGAGGAGCTGGCCCTGCTGGTCACGCGGGAGAACGGAAAGACCTTGCCCGAGTCTCGGGGCGAGGTGCGTCGGGCCATCGAGGTGGTGGACCTGGCCTGCGGGGCGCCGACGCTCCTGATGGGCACGAACCTCGATCAGATCGCCGACGGGATCGACGAGGAGCTG
Organism: Actinomycetota bacterium; assembly: GCA_050692195.1. GTDB lineage: Bacteria > Actinomycetota > UBA4738 > UBA4738 > UBA4738 > JBOGVA01. The sequence goes on from JBOGVA010000045.1 coordinate 11,100, forward strand.
GTGCGGTTCCCGGTCGGGGTGGTGGCCGGCATCACCCCGTTCAACTTCCCGAACATGGTTCCGCTCTGGATGATCCCGCTGGCCATCGTGTGCGGAAACACCTTCGTCCACAAGCCTTCCCAGAGGACGCCGCTTTCGGCCCTGCGCATCGCCGAGCTTCTGTCCGAAGCGGGGTTGCCGGCCGGGGTGTTCAACGTGGTGCACGGGGCGAAGGACGCCGTCGACGCCCTGCTCACCCACTCCGGCGTGGACGCGGTCTCGTTCGTGGGCTCGGCCACCGTGGCCTCCTACATCTACGCAACGGGGGCGGCTCATGGGAAGCGGGTGCAGGCCCTGGGGGGAGCGAAGAACCATCTGCTGGTCATGGACGACGCCGACCTGGAGAGGACCGTGACGGCCATCATCTCCTCGGCGTTCGGCAACGCGGGCCAGCGGTGCCTGGCCGGAAGCGTCGCGGTGGGAGTGGGCACGCTCGGGGACGCTTTGGTCCAGGAGTTGGCCGACCAGTCCAGCCGGCTGAGGGTTGGGCCCGGGACGGAGCCGGACACCGACATGGGTCCGGTGATCCGCGAGGAGCGCAGGAAGGAGCTGATCGGCTACATCGAGCAGGGCGAGGAGGTGGGGGCGGCCCTGGTCGCCGACGGCCGAGGGGTCGGGCCCTCCGACGGCTTCTTCCTCGGCCCGACGATCTTCGACCGCGTCACGCCCGACATGGCGCTCTGGCGCGACGAGCTGTTCGGTCCCGTCCTGTCGGTGGTGAGGGCGTCGGACATCGACGAGGCCATCAAGGTCATGAACGCCAGCAGCTACGGCAACGCCGCCAGCATCTTCACTTCCTCCGGGGCCAACGCCAGGGAATTCAAACGGAGGGCGGAGGCGGGGATGCTCGGTGTGAACATCGGGGTGGCAGCGCCGATGGCGTTCTTCCCATTCACCGGATGGAAGAACTCGTTCTTCGGTGACCTGCACGCCACGGGGAGGGACGGCGTGCGCTTCTACACCCGGCACAAGGTGATCACGTCCCGGTGGTGGCTGGCGCCGACGCTCGACCACTCACAGCCGGAGGGCCGCGGCCACTAGCGCTCAGGCTCACGCGTTTCCTGCCGACTCCTGAACTATGAGCCGCAACGTGCGGTCGCGGCCCACCGCGAACCGAAGAGAGCCCCACAAGGCCGGTGGCGCGGTCGCAGACTGGCTCGATGCCTACTGCTGGCGGTGCGGCTCGGCGGAGGTCAGCGAGAGTGACGACGGACGTCTGCTGTGCGGACCATGCCGCCAGGAGCTGTTCGGTCCGCCGGAGTCACCGCTCGGCGGCATCCTGGTGTCCCAGCGCCTGTACTGGGAATCGCACGCCCTCGAACGGTGCTGGCTCTGCATGATCAGGTCGGTCGATCCCGAGGACGACCTCGGGCTGTGCCCGGAGTGTCGCCCGAGCCCTCGGGCGGCCCGGAGGCCCACGCCACGGGCCAACCGGAGCGGCCAGACGTTGCTCTAGCCGGGCCGCGCCTACCGAGGTCTTCGGACACGGTCGCCCAGAGCGCCGGCCTCTCCGGTGGCGAAGCCCCATCCGAACAGGTCGCCGGCCTCGGCTCCCCCCTCGACGTCTGGGCTGTTCTGGTGCCAGAACTGGTCGGCCGGAGCGGTGGTCTGAAGGCCGGCCATCGAGCCATACAGCACGTTCGCCGCACCGGCGTCCATGACGTCAACCACGTCTTCATCCTGGACGCCTATGGCCAGGTCGGCGAAGCCATCGTTGTTGAAGTCCGCACCGGCCAGGGCGCTCCCGAACAGGTCGACCTCCTCCGCCTCGTCCTCGACACCTGGGCTGTCCTGGTGCCAGAACTGGTCGGCCGGAGAGGTGGCCTGAAGGCCCCCCGCCGAACCGTACAGCACGTGTGCCGCTCCCGCCTCGGCGATATCTCCGATGTCCTCGAGGAAAGCGCTCACGGAGAGATCGTCGAAGCCGTCGCCGTTGAAGTCGCCGGAGGCTGGGGCGAACCCGAAGAGGTCACCGGCCTCGGCCTCGTCCTCGACGTCGGGACTGTCCTGGGTCCAGATCTGGTCCGCCGGGCTGGTGGCCTGAAGCCCCCCGGCCGATCCGTACAGGACGCTCACCAGCCCTGCGTCGAAGAGGCCGCCCGCCAGATCCTCGCCGGCGACCGATGTGGCCAGGTCGGCGAAGCCGTCGTCGTTGAAGTCGCCGGTGGCGACGAACTCGCCGAAGAGGTCGCCGTTCTCCGCGCCTCCGTCGACATCCGGGCTGTTCTGGTGCCAGACCTGGTCGTCCGGGCTCGTTGCCTGGAGGCCGCCGGCCGAGCCGTAAAGAACGTTCACCGCGCCGGCGTCGTCCCTGCCCGACAGGTCCTCGAAGGGAACGCCGATTGCCAGGTCATCGTGGCCGCTCCCGTTGAAGTCACCGGCGGCAACGAACCACCCGAAGTTGTCGAAGACCTCCGCACCGCCCTGCACCGATGGGCTGTCCTGATGCCACACCTGGTCGCTCGGGCTGGTGACCTGGAGGCCCGTGGCCGATCCGTACAGGACGTTGACGGCACCCGCCCCCACGGCGCCTTTGAGGCCCTCGAAGGCCGCCCCTATCGCCAGATCGGCGAAGCCGTCGTCGTTGAAGTCGCCCGCGGCGAGGGAGAACCCGAACGCGTCGAAGTCCTCGGCTCCTCCGTCCACTCCGGGGCTGTCCTGCGACCAGAACTGGTCCGCGGGAGCGGTGGTCTGAAGCCCGGTGGCCGACCCGTACAGGACGTTCACCCCACCGGCGTCTTCGATCCGTCCGATGTCCTCGAAGGGAGCCCCGATGGCCAGATCCGAGAACGTGTCGTTGTTGAAGTCGCCCGCGGCGAGAGACGCCCCAAAGAGGTCTCCTTCCTCGGCTCCACCTTCGACTCCGGGGCTGTCCTGCGACCAGAACTGGTCGGCGGGAGCGGTGGCCTGAAGCCCGGTGGCCGACCCGTACAGGACGTTCACCCCACCGGCGTCACGGTCACGCCCGATGTCCTCCAGGAGGACCCCCACGGCAAGATCGTGGTAGCCGTCACCGTTGAAGTCGCTCAGAGGTGTTTGCACGGATCCTGGGGATGGTCCTGCGGCAAGGACAGGACGCAAGGGCACGAGGGGAGTCAGCAGAGCCAGAATCACCAGGACGCCAAAACGCCGCATTCGACCTCTCCTTCGTCTCGGGCAGGACGCCCCCACGGCGAACGCGCTATGACGCCTGCGACGCGGTTGAGCCTGCCCTTCCTACTCCGCCCGGCCGGAGGCGTCAAGTGCGAGCCCGCCCGGGACGGCCTCTTCCAGCCTCTTCTCGATCCGCTTCAGCGTCGCCTCCATCCGCTCGTCGCCGTCTTTGGACTCGGCGCTCCCTCGGTCGTTTCGCACGCCCGAGCTCCGCCGCTCCTTCTGGATGCTCCATATCATCGAACCGATCAGATAGGCGGCGATGCCTAGCGTGATCACGATGACGATGGCCAGAGCGATCGATGGGCTCATCGATGTCCCTCCTTCCTTCGCGGGCGCCGAACCGTCCAGATGAACAACGGTGGTCCAGCGGCTCATACCCTGCTTCCCGGTCGGGGAATCGAGCCGATAAGGTAGCCGCGCCGACGGGGGTGAAGGCGTTGGACGAACAGGGTCGACGACAGTCGGGGGCGACCGCGCGAGCTTTCCACGAGGCGACCAAGCACTCCTACCGGAGCGTGAGGCGGCGCGGGCACTTCCTCGACTGGGACAACAAGCCCCATCCCTTCAAGGTCTACGAAGGGCTGGAGCGGGTGCCCCTCCCCACGGATCTGCCGGAGCTGGGGGTGAGTGCCCTCGATGCGATCGCTGCCGTGAACGTTGCCCCGCGCGCGGCCCGGCCGGATCTCTCCGCGCTGGCGCGCATCCTGGTCCTGGGCGCTGGAGTCCGCTCGACGAGGCGCCTCGACCATGAGGTATTCCATTTCCGGACCTATGCGTCCGCCGGAGCCCTGTACCCGGTGGAGGCCTACGTCGCCTGCGAGGATCTTCCGGATCTGCCCGCTGGCGTGTACCACTTCGAGCCGGCGACCCCCGCCCTGGTCCGCCTGCGGGCAGGGGACCACCGGGGATGGCTGGCCAGGTCCTCTGGGTGGGAGCCGGCGGTGGCTGCCGCTCCGGTCGTCGTGGCCCTGACGGGGATCCCCTGGAGGACGGCGTGGAAGTACGGCGAGCGAGGCTACCGACATCTGTTCTGGGACGCGGGCATGGTCCTGGCGAACGTCCTGGGGCTGGCCGCTTCCGCCGGTTTGCAGACGCGAGTGGTTCTGGGGTTCGTCGACGAAGACGTGGAGGTGCTGCTGGGGCTCGATGGGGTGAAGGAGTTCCCTCTGTGCCTGGTGCCCCTGGGATCGGGCCAGTCTGCGCCGGAGCCCGACTCCACGCCCCGTCGATTGACCTTCGGGGCGGGCCCGCTCTCGGACAGGGAGATGGTCTTCGAGGCCATCACGGAGGCGAACGACGCCGGGCGACTGTCCGGCCCAGACGAGGTCGGGGGATGGAGAGAGTCAGGAACGGCCTCATTGGCGCCGTCCGAAGTCGACCGCGAGCCGCCGAGGTCGGAGCCAGAGTCGACCGGCGGTCCCCAGGATCCGCTCGAGACCGTCATCCGGCGCCGCGGCTCGGCCCGCCGCTTCGACCGAACTCCCATCCCGGCCGGGGTCCTCGTCGACGTCCTGGACCATGCGACCAGGGGGGTGCCGACCGACTACGCTCCCCGGGGCTCCCGGCTCATCGAGCTCTACCTCATCGCCAACAACGTGGACGGCTTGGCCCAGGGCGCCTACGCGTTCCGGGATGGAGGCTTCCTGGGCCTGGCCGAGGGGGACTACCGGCGGGAGGCGGGCTATCTCTGCCTGGAGCAACGGCTGGCGGCCGACGCGGCCGCTACGGTGTTCTTCATGGCGGACCTCGAGCGCGTGCTGGATGCCCTGGGCGATCGCGGGTACCGGGCCGTGCAGCTCGAGGCGGGGATCGTCGGGGGAAAGCTGTACCTGGGGGCCTACGCCCATCGGTTCGGGGCGACCGGCCTGACCTTCTACGACGACGACGTGACCGAGTTCTTCTCCCCTGACGCCGCCGGGAAGAGCTGCATGCTGGTTGTGGCCATCGGCGGGAGCCCGCGCCTGAAGAGGAGGGGGAGCAGCCGGTGAGCTCGGCTACAGGGCGGCGCGAGCCTTGTCGATGTCGTCGGCTCCGATGACCAGCCGGGTACGCGTCGCCAGGTAGACCAGCTCGATGTTGGCACCGGCCCCGGCGATGCGCCGGGCGATGGCTGCCAGGGCTCCCGGCCGGTCCTCCACGTCCAGGACAAGAACGTCCCGCTCGTCTCGCACCTGGATGCCCGCTCCCTCGAGGGCCGATCGAGCGCCCCCAGGGTCCTCGACCAGGACGTGGATGACCGCGTTTCCTTCGGAGGGGAATCCGCACACGCCCTCGATGTTGACCCCAGCGGTTCCCAGGGTCTCGCTCATGTCCGCAAGGGTGCCGGGGCGGTCCTCGAGGATGACCGTGAGATCCTTCGGCATTGTTCCTCCTCCCTCGGGCGCTCCTGGCGCCCAGCGTACTCCAGTTGAGAAAGGCCGGGGAGTGCACCCGGAACGCTGATTGGCGGCGAACGAAGGAACGCGCTACAAACAGGTAGGCGGGAGGTGGTGAGATGACCGGGAAGGTCGGGGACAGGGTGGTCCTGGAGTCGGAGCGCGTCGGCCAGCCGACCCGGGAGGGTGAGATCCTCGAGGTGATCGAGGGTCAGGTCAGCGTGCACTACCGGGTGAGGTGGTCGGACGGCCACGAGAGCGTCTTCACGCCCAGCTTCGGGAGCGCCAAGATCGTGCCGGGCAAGCCGGCCAGGAAGAAGCGCTCAGCATAGAGTCGTCAGCCTTGCCGGCGGCGGGGAAGCGCCGAGAGGACCGGTACCTCCGCGACCTTGTCCTCTTCCAGGTGCGACCAGATGACTCCGGGTGGTCTCCGGCGAGCCGACCGCGGTGGCCTGAGCACCTCTTGCGGCGTCACGATCACGTCGACCCTGAAGTCGTGCTCGGTCTCGGGGAGGTCTTCGTCGAGAATCTGAACGGCGTGCACGGTGGTGGCCACGATCGTCCGATCGTCGACCAGGCCTGCCTCCGTGAGAAGGGCGAACTCGAGGTCTGAGAAGCCGCCGCCCTTGCCGATCCTGGCCCCGACCCGGTTCACCGCCACGCTCCCGCACACCACGAGGTCGATCCGCTGCATCTCGGAGATGCCCACCGCCAGGCCGTGCTCCATGCCCCCTTTGATCGAGGCGGCGCGGCGGGGGGTGGGTCCGAGGCTCTCTGGATCGAGCAGGCGGAATGGCTTGGGATCGGAGAGCCGGGGCACGGCCATGTAGAGAAGCTTCCCGTGGGTGAGCGCGCGGGCACGAACGGGAAGCTGAGGGGAGTCGGGATTGGCCTTCAAAGTGCGGGCGGCTCTCCACTCCTCGAGCTCGGCCAGTCGCTCCGCCGCCGCCTCGGCGCCCACGAAGTTGGGGATGCGCCCCCGAGTTCCGGGGAACCTGGCGACGCGGCGATCCTCCAGCAGCTTCCAGACGCGCTCTCGGAAGGCTTGCTTGTTGGACATCCGGGCCGAACCTAACAGCCTCTCGGCGTGGAAGGCGGCCGGTACACTCGACCCCGGGGGGATGGCCGAGCGGACGAAGGCGGCGGTCTTGAAAACCGCTAGGGGCGCGAGTCCCTCAAGGGTTCGAATCCCTTTCCCCCCGCCCATCTACCCGGGGTCTTTGCCAGAAATGGGGTCAGGCCTCCGGAGGTGGTCCGACCCACCTGGTCCCGTACCGGGCCGCAATCTCCGCCAACCGCTCAACGTCTGGAGGCGCTTCTGGCGGCGGTGGGATCTCGGGACGAGCGGCGGGCTCTCCCAGCTCCCGGAACAGCCCCTCGTGGCCGGCGTTGCAGGGGCGAAGAACAGGATCAGCTTGGCGTCGGCCGTCTCGAAGCGGAACGCGTGATCGAGGTTGCGGGGCGCGTACGCGAAGGAGCCTCCGGTGGCGCGGACCACATCGCTGCCGAGGACGAACGTGACCTCGCCCTGCGCCACGTAGAATCCCTCCTCCTCATGCTGGTGAAAATGCACCGGGATAGCGAAGCCTTCTGGCGCCCGCACCTCGATCACGGTGCATCCCCCATCCGTCTCACCGGCCAGCGCCTTGAACGTGTAGAGGCCACCGAGGACCCACAGGGCCTCCCCCTGACCGGGCTCGCGGACGAAGGCCGGAGTCTGGATCGTGCTCATCGCCACCTCCCTCATTGGTCGCGACCCGCAGCGATCGCTGAACGGCTCTGTTTACTGATTCGCCGGACTCTATCCCTCGTTCCTTCGGCTTGTCAAGCATTCAGCGAACGCCGCTGTAGACTGAATTGCCTGTGCGTAGATACCAGCTGAAGCGGCGAGCAGAGCAGATGGAAGAGACCCGGCACCGCATCGCCCAGGCCACCTTCGAGCTCCACGGCTCGATCGGCCCCGCGTACACGACGATCAGCGCCATCGCCGAACGCGCTGGGGTCCAGCGACTCACGGTCTACCGGCACTTTCCGGACGAGGGCTCTCTGTTCCGGGCCTGTACCTCTTACGGCTATCACACCTACCCGCCCCCAGACCCTTCGACCTGGTGGGAGATCGACGACCCGGGGGACAGGCTGCGGCGGGCCCTCGCGGACCTGTACGCGTACTACCGCAGAACGGAGGAGGTTTGGACCAACGTGCTTCGAGACCTGCCTCTGAAGCCCGCCCTGTTCGAGGTCAATCGGCAGTTCTTCGAGCAGATGACTCGGGTTAGGGACCGGCTGGCCGAGGGGTGGGGTACTCGGGGGCGGCGTAAGGCGTTGCTGAGGGCAGCCATCGGGCACGCGATGGATTTCAGGACGTGGCGCTCCCTTTGCGTGGAGCAGAACCTGGACGACGAAGGCGCCGTGAAAGTCATGGCCCGCGCCGCGAGCTGCTTGGCCAGTGGCTGAACTCGGAGTCCCGCTCAAGGACATGCTCGAAGAAGCTACCCGCATCAACAGTTCACACAGAGAAAGGAGCACCATGTTCGAGCACACCAAGGCATTCAGCGGATTCTCCGTGGATGACATCCCCAGGGCCAAGCAGTTCTACAGTGAGACGCTGGGTCTTCGGGTGTCCGAGGAGCACGGGATGCTGCACCTGCACATCGCCGGCGACCGGGACACGCTGATCTATCCCAAGGAAGACCACACGCCAGCGACGTACACCATCCTCAACTTCCCGGTCGACGACATCGACAAGGCCGTTGACGAGCTCGCGGCGCGTGGCGTGCGCTTCGAGCGCTACGAGGGCGCCCAGCAGGACGAGAAGGGCATCTTCCGCGGCGAGGGGCCGTTCATCGCCTGGTTCAAGGACCCGGCCGGCAACGTCCTCTCAGTACTCCAAGAGCACTGAACCACTCGCGGCTCGGGCAGCGCGCCTCCCCTTGACGTGAGCCCTGGAAGGGCGTATTTTACCGGGCGGTTATTTAACAGGAGGGTTGAGTGGCGATAGCGACCGATCGGCTGGACCGCACGTTCGGGGCCCTCGCGGATCCCACTAGGCGGGCGATTCTCGCTCGGCTGGCGGCGGGGGAGGCCTCCGTCACCGAGCTGGCGGAGCCGTTCGACATCAGCCTGCCGGCGATCTCGAAGCACCTGAAGGTGCTCGAGCGAGCAGGGCTCATCGCGCGGGGCCGGGAGCGCCAGTGGCGGCCCGCCCGGCTGGAGGTGGGGCCGCTCAAGGAGGTCGCCGAGTGGACTCAAGCGTACCGGCGCTTCTGGGAGGAGAGCTACGATCGGCTGGACGAGTACCTGGACACGCTCCAGGGCCGAGGAAAGGAGAGAGGCGATGGCCGCAAGCGGTAACAAACTCACGGTGACGACGCCGTCGGATCGGGAGATCCGCCTGACCCGCGTCTTCGACGCCCCGCGGGACCTGGTGTTCGAGGCGCACAGCTCCTGCGAGCACATGTCGCAATGGTGGGGCCCGAGGAAATACGAGTTCGCGAGCTGCGAGCTGGACTTCCGGCCGGGCGGCAAGTGGCGGATCGTTCACAGGGGCCCGGAGGGCGAGGATGACCAGGGGTTCAACGGCGAGTTTCGCGAGATCGTCCGGCCGGAGCGGATCGTGTGGACGTTCGAATGGGAGGGAATGCCCGGCCACGTATCAGTCGAGACCTTGACGCTCGAGGAGCACGACGGCAAGACCACGGTGACAGGGACATCCGTGTTCGACACCGCCGAGGATCGCGACGGGATGCTCGAGTCGGGAATGGAGTCCGGTGCCGCCGAGAGCTACGACCGGCTGGACGAGTACCTTGAGGTCCTCCGGGCGCGGAAGGCCGGCTGACGGGACCCGCCCGCCGGGGAACGGGCAGGAGCGCCCGCGGATGGCTCCGCGGCGAGCGGAGGCAGGCCTCCGGAGTCGAGTACGCCGAGCAAGGCGCTAGATGCTGAACATCCGTTTCATGCATCCTTGCACCCCGGCCGCGAAGGAGGCGCTCGCCGACACCGAGCGCCAGCTCGAGGTCAGGATCCCGGGGGACTACCGCGAGTTCCTGCGGAAGGTCTGCAACGGCGGGCGCCCCGAGGACAACATCTTCGAACAGGACGGGGTCAGCGCGGGCGTCGCGTCCTTCTTCGGCGTGGGCCATCCCGACGATGACGACGACATGATCAAGGTGTACGAGATCTACAGGGATCGGGTCCCCTCGTGGCTGTTGCCGGTGGCGGACACCGATGAAGGCAACCTGATCTGCATCTCCATCCGGCCGGAGGACGAGGGTGCCGTCTACTTCTGGGATCACGAGCTCGAGGCCGAAGAGGGGGAGCCGCCCTCGGAAGAGAACCTGACCCGCCTGTCAGACAGCTTCAGCGCATTCGCGTCGGCGGTTCGGGCGACTGCCGATGAGGAGATGCCGCCGGACATGCAAGTCAAGCGAGCCTGGGTGGATCCCGCTTTCCTGGAGAAGCTGAACAAGGGCGAGGGCCAAGGCGCCTGACCTCGCAATGTTCCCGCTGAACGACGCAGTGCGGATGTTCTAAGGCGAAGGTCCGATCCAGCGGCGTCGCTTTCCGGCCGATCCTTCAAGCGACCGCCAGAACATCGAACGGAAGAGGGAGATCCTTCTGATGCTTGACTTGAACGCGCTTCTTCAATCGCTAGCCAAGTACGGAGGCTCGGACCTGCACCTCGCTGTGGGCTCCCCCCCGTTCATAAGGGTGAATGGCGAGCTCAGGCGACTGGAAGGCAACCCCATCACCTCTGAGGAAACCAGGGACACGGCCTACTCCATCGCTCCATCGGATCGCCGCGCTCTGTTGGAGGAGCGAGGTGAGCTGGACTTCGCTTACTCCGTCCCTGGAGTGGGGCGGTTTCGCGTCAATGCCTTTCGACAGCGGGGCGTGGTGAGCCTGGCCCTTCGGCGGATCCGCATCGGAAGCGCCTCCTTCGAGCAGCTCGGGATCGTGCCGGTGGTCAAGGACCTGGCGGAGTCCCCTCGGGGCCTGGTCCTGGTGGCGGGGCCGACCGGTTCGGGTAAGACGACGACGCTGGCCGCGATGATCGATCACATCAACGCAACCAAGCCCGTTCACATCCTCACCATCGAGGACCCCATCGAGGTGCTCCACCCCTCCCGGCGGGCCAACGTGAACCAGCGCGAGATCGGGGTGGACACGGGCACGTATGCGGGGGCCATGCGGGCGGCCATGCGGCAGGACCCCGATGTCATCCTAATCGGCGAGATGCGCGACCCGGAAACGGTGGCCGCGGCGCTGGCCGCGGGAGAGACCGGGCACCTGGTCCTTTCCACCCTGCACACCACCGATGCGGTGGAGACGGTCAATCGCGTGGTGGACTTCTTCCCGTCGACCAACCACTACCAGGTGCGGGCCTCGCTCTCGAGCGTGCTCCGCGGCGTGATCTGCCAGCGGCTGGTGCCGAAGATGGGGGGCGGGCAGGTCCCGGTCTTCGAGGTCCTGGTGAACAACGGCCGGATCGCCGATCGCATCCTCGACGCCAGCGCCACCTCGGAGATCCACGAGATCATCGAGGAGGGCGAGTTCTACGGGATGCAGACCTTCGACATGCACCTGCTCGACCTGGTCAGGCGACAGGTGGTCTCCGTGGAGCACGCCCTGGAGGTGGCGTCAAATCCCCACGACATCAAGCTGATGTTCGAGCAGGCGCAGATCCAGATCGGGGCATAGCCCCGCTGCCTTCGAGCGAGGTAGCCGCTCACGACGACCCAGATGCCGACACCGATCAGTAGGATCGGCAACCATACGCCCCGGAGCGGTGCCCGGCGCCCGCTGATCCCGATGACCAGCTCGAAGAAGACCAGCCCGAGGACGAAGAGAACCGATCCGGCCAGGAACAGGCGCTTTCCGGTCGCCGCCAGGTCCGGGTCGCCGTGCAGCTTCCCGTAGACGATCCGGCCGAGGCCCGGGGCCGCCATGGAGACGAGCGCCCAACCGTAGGCCCAGCTCTCGAAGTGGTCGGCCGCGTTCTGGTAGAGCAGGAGCAGCCGGTTGCCGTCACGACGCTGCCGGCGCCGACCAGTCCGCGCCCCCCGCCGCGAGCGGAAAGACCGAAGGCGAAGAGCACGATACCCGGGATGATCACGGAGAACGGCCAGGCGAAGTCGCCGACCTCAGCGTCGAGCGCCCGTACGACGAGAAGGACCAGGCCGACCAGGACCAGCGCGCCGCCGAGGACGACCGTCCCCAGAGCTCCCCTTCCCTCTGGGCCCTGACCCTTCCTCGTCGCCGTCACGTGGCGCTTCCCGTCAATCTCTTCCTGACACGCTCGGCGTGTGGCCTCGCCTCCAGCCTCTCGTATGTCTCGAGGGCTCGCTGCAAGAGAGTGCCGGACTCCCCGGCTGGCGACACGCTGGCGAGAGCCTCTTGAGTCCGGGCGATCTCGAACGGCACCTTGAGACGCTCGAATCCTTCGAGGGCGCGACGCAACAGCACCTCTGCCTCGTCCGTTTCCCCCCGCGCCGCCCTCATCAGGCCTTCCGCTCGATCGCGGGTCGGTTCGAGTGTGGCCGACACGGCACCGAGTGGACGGGTCTGGGACAAGAACTCGACCAGCCCTGGCCAGTCCGAGAGTTCCACGAGCGCCTCGACCCCGGCGACGATGGCGTCGGGCGCGCGCCAGAGATCGCCTGCGGCGCGGATCCTCTCGGCGATCTCGCGGCCGGCTGCCGGGTCGCCAGTGGCGACCATCAGGCGCGCGCGCAGTCCCTCGAATCGAGGTGTTCCGCCGGCGGTCGGAACTGCCGCTGCCACCTCTCGAGCCCGGTCCGGATCACCCTGATGGGCCAGGACCAGGGATCCGATGAGGGGGCCGCTGCGGACGGCGTAGCAGGACACGTCGGCCTCATGACGGAAGGCGGCCAGGTGTTCGTCGAGGATCGAAGGAACCTCCTCCCAGCGTCCCAGATGGTAGTTCGCGTACAAGAGGACATACGTCGCGTGCATCAGCTCGTGGGGGCTCCTGTCCGTCGCCAGCTGGTAGGACCGTCGGGCCAGCTCCAGGCCTTCCTCGTACTCGCCGGCCAGATCCATCAGAGTATTGCCGACCTCGAAGAAGACCAGGGCCCGTTCCTGGGGAGATTCAACCCTGTCGACGACTGAGAGCTGCCGCTGGGAGATTTCGACGGCCTGCCGGAAGGAGCCCGCGACGAAATAGAGCTCGCTGAGCTCCCGGGCGGCGAATGTCTCCAGGTCCGCGATGTGGATTCTCTGCGCGATGTCCAAGGCCTCCCGTGTTGCATCGATGCGTTCCTCGAGCGGCACGGGGTCGTGCCGAGCCATCATTCGCCAGTACATCGCGCACGCGCCGACCAGTGACAGCAGCCACGCCCGCGCTTCCTCATCCGTTGCCGCCTCCAGCCCCTCCCGGGCCAGGCTCTCCACCTCGGCAGGATCCAACTGAACGCGGAAAGCCCCGGACTTCTCGGCGGCCATCCTGCCGGCCTTCAGGCAGATCCGAGCCCTATCGCTGTCTCCGCCGCCGCCTGATCGGATGATCGTCAGGGCCTGCCGATAGGAATCGAGGGCTTCGTCCCCGTGGTAGACGGCCACGTGGTCGTCGCCCAGCTCTTCCAGAGCCCGGGCGCGGTCACCGGCCGTCTGGGCCAGCGCCAGAGCCTGCTCATGCAGCTCGACGGCCTTAGCGACGGCGAATCGCCTTCGAGCGACGTGCCCGGCGAGGACGAGAGCCTCGAAGGCCTTCGTGCGGACGGCCTCTCGCGCAGCGGGCTCGTCGGCCCATGCGAGGTCGGCGTCCTCACCGATCGCGGCCGTGGCGTAATGGTGGGCGACCAATTCGGCGAACTCTTCCAGCCGGTCACCCGCCAGTTTCTCCATCCAGGCCGCGTGATCGGCGTGGGCACGGGCCCGGCGCGTCTTGGGCAGGCTGGCATACGCCACATCCCTGACGAGGGCGTGCTTGAACATGAACTCGACCTGCCCCGCGATGGTCGACGTGGGACGGGCGAACACCAGGCCCTTGCGCTCCAGTCGCAGGAGGGCAGCCGGAGACCTCGCCGTTGCCCAAGGAGAGGGCCACCGGCTCCTCCCAGAAGACTCGACCCACCACGGCGGCCTCCTGGAGGACCCGCTTCTCCTCTCCGGGCAGCGCGTCGATCCGGGCGGCGAGCAAACCGTGGATCGTGTCCGGCAGGATCGTGGAGCGGGCTGACTCGGTGGCTCGCCAGCGATCGCCTTCGCGGACCAGCGCTCCCTCGTCGATCAGCCGCCGGATCAGTTCTTCCAGGAAGAAGGGGTTGCCTTCGGCCTTGGCCAGCATCTCCTGGCGCAGCTCGGCGGGGAGATCGGCGACCAGCAGCAGCTCCTCCACCAGCTCCCCGCTCTGCTCCTCAGTGAGCGGGCGAAGCGACACGGAGGAGGAGTCCTCGCGCCCTGCGGCGAAGTCGGGGTGGGCCTGGGCGAACTCGGGGCGGGCGGTGGTGAGGAGGATGAGCGGGCCCTCCGACCTGGCCAGGAGCCGCTCCAGCATGTCGACCAGCTGGTCCTCCGCCCAGTGCAGGTCCTCCACGACGAACACGGCGGGGCCACGCGCGGTGAAGGCCCCGACGAAGCGAGGCCAGGCCCGGGCCAGCTCGTCGGCCACCGCGCGCGGCTCCAGCCGGTCCAGTGGGTTGTCCGGGAGCGGGATGCCCGCCGCGGTGGCCAGGGCGAAGATGGTCTGGTCCACCTCGGGTCCCCGGAGCTCCAGGGCCCCCAGGACCTCCCCCGCGGTGGTTCGAAGCTTCGTCTGGGCCACGTCGGCCGGGTCGTCGAGGCCGATGCCGCAGGCAGATCTCAGGATCTCCCCCAAGGCCCAATACGTGATGCCTCTGCCCGCGGCGGGACACCTCCCCCTCAGCACGGCCGCCCGGTCGTGGCGAGAGGGCACGATCCTGACGAACTCCTGGACCAGGCGACTCTTCCCGATCCCCGCGGGCCCGTACACGATCACCAGGCGGGGACGTCCTGTCTCCACGGCCTCCTCGAACAGCCCGGCCAGCGTATTCAACTCCCGGTCCCGGCCCACCATCGGCGCGCGGAGGCCGGGGACGCCTCTGACGGCCTCGCTGCGGGATTCGATGAGACGGCGGGTGGGAACCGCCTCGGCCTTGCCCTTGAGCTCCAGCGCGACCGGCTCCTCGAAGAGGAACGAATCACGGGTGGCCAGATAGGTGCGCTCGCCCACCAGGACCGTCCCAGGCTCGGCGGCCTGCTCCAGACGCGCCGCCACGTTCACCGCGTCGCCGGCCACGATGAGCTGTTCCGGTGGACCGCCCACCGGGGCGATGACCTCGCCCGTGTTCACGCCGATGCGAATGCGCAAGGTCACGCCGTGTCGTCGCTCGAATTCGACGTTCAAGTCTTCCAGGCGGGCCAGCATGTCGAGTGATGCTCGGAGGGCGCGTTCGGGGTCGTCCTCCCGGACCATGGGGACGCCGAAGGCCGCCATGATGGCGTCACCGATGAACTTCTCGACGGTGCCGCCCCAGGACTCGATGACGGCCGACATGGTGGAGAAGTACGTGTTGAGCAGCGAACGGAGACGCTCAGGGTCGAGCTGCTCGCCGAGCGCAGTCGACCCCGTGACGTCTGCGAAGAGAATGGTGACGAGCTTCCGCTCCTCGCGTCCCGCCCGGGGTGGAACGAGCGGCGCGGCGCAGTACGGACAGAACTGGAACCCTTCCGGGCTCTCTCTGCCGCAGTTCGGGCACGCCGGCATCTCAGCTGGAGTCTAGGGGCCCGTCGGGTCCCGATGCGCCGTATGGCCTCATCACCGATAATCCGCGGATACTCGACTCTTGGAGGCAGCGTGGCGTACCGATGGTGGCTCTTCCTTCATCTGGCGGGGATATTCCTGTTCCTGACAGCGCACGGAGTGTCCGTTGGGGTGGCCTTCAGGCTGCGCAAGGAACGAGACCCCCGTCGCGTGCTGGCACTGCGCGAGCTCTCTGCGTCCTCCACCAACGGGATGTACGTGGGGATCGCTCTCCTGCTGCTCGCGGGCATCGTGATGGGGTTCATGGGCGACTGGTGGGACATGGGGTGGATCTGGGTCTCGCTCGGGATCCTCGTTGCGACCATAGTGGTGATGGCCATCCTGGCCACCCCGTATTACAAGCGGGTGGCGTTCGTGGCCAAGGCCCTGTCGGAGGGGTCCACCGCGGTGGGCCAGGCGGAGTTCGCCGCCCTGCTCTCCTCGTCTCGTCCCCTGGTGGTGGCGGCAATCGGATTCGGCGCCCTGCTGGGCATCCTGTACTTCATGCTGTTCAAGCCGTTCTAGCCGATGAGCTACCGAAAGCTCATCGTCGGCACGGACGGCTCGGAGACGGCGGCCGTCGCCGAGCGCACGGCCCTCCGGCTGGCCAAGGCGTGCGACGCCGAGCTGCGCATCGTCTCGGCATTTCGGGCGGCGGGGGCTCCGGGAGGGTCTTCCTCCGGGGAGGCCCAGGAGATCCTGGCCCGTGCCGAAGAGGTCGCTCGGGAAGAGGGGGTCCGGGCCTCCACCGAAGCGCTGGAGGGTGAGCCTGCCGACGTGATCGTGGACGTGGCGGATCGGTGGCCGGCCGACCTCGTCGTGGTTGGCAACAAGGGGATGGGCCGGGCTACCCGGTTCCGACTTGGGAGCGTGGCCGACCGGGTCGCCTACTTCGCCCCGTCCGATGTGCTCATCGTGAACACCACCAGGGCTGTGGCGGCGGGGTCGACCCGGCCGGTTGGACCTGGAGAGCTGTACCGAAGGATCCTCATCGGAACAGACGGCTCGCCCACGGCCAGCGAGGCCGCGTACAGGGGCTTCGAGCTGGCGGAGATCCTGGGGGGGGAGGTCGCGCTGGTCCACGTGGGGGACCCCGTGGTGGGAGCCATCGTCCTGGAGCAGACCGCCGAGCGACGGCCGGGTCGCGCCAAGGTGGGTTCGCGGACGGTCGAAGGCGATCCCGCCGAAAAGATCTGCGAGCTGGCGGAGACGGAGGGCCTGGATCTCATCGTGGTGGGCAACAAGGGGATGTCGGGCGCCAGGCGCTTCCTCCTGGGCTCGATCCCCAACAAGGTGGCCCACTACTCCCCGACCGACGTGCTGATCATCAAGACCGTCGGCAGGTCCATCGAGGAGCTCGAGCCCGGCCGGGCGGGGATCGTGCTGGCCGGGAGCGAGCGGGTGGCCGCCTACAGGGATGAGAGCGGCCGGATCCTCGCCTTCTCACCGCGATGCACCCATATGGGTTGCACTGTCGGGTGGAACGAGACGGACAGGACCTGGGACTGTCCCTGTCACGGTTCGCGCTACACCTACCAGGGGGACGTGATCAGAGGTCCGGCCAAGCGAGGCCTGTCGAAGATCGACCTCACGGGCCCGTAGCGGCGCCTGGTCGCTGACACTGTCGTGGTCACCTCCGTGTCACCAGCCAGGCTGCTCATCGAAGGACGGCCGGGTATCGGAAAGACCACCGCTGCCAGGCGCTTGGTCGACCTCCTGAGGGCTGCCGGCGTCCCGCTGAAGGGATTCACCACGGAGGAGATCCGCGAGGGCAGGCGCCGGATCGGTTTCGCTGTCGAGGCCATCTCCGGGGAGCGGGGGGTCCTTGCCTCCGTGGACCGCCCCGGTCCACCTCGGGTGGGGAGATACGGGGTGGACCTCGCCGGCTTCGAGCGGATAGCGCTCCCTGCCCTTCGTAGCCCCGGCGACGGAGGCACCGTGATCGTCGACGAGCTGGGGAAGATGGAGCTTCTGTCCAGGGCCTTTCGGGACGCCGTGATGGACCTTCTGGACCAGGACGTCACTCTGGTGGCCACCGTCCACACCTTCAGACACCCGATCACCGACGCGATAAGGGCGCGCCGGGATGTAGAGGTGGTCAGGCTCACCATCCGCGATCGAGAGACTCTGCCGGTGCAGCTCGCGGCGCGCCTCACCGCCCGCTGAGTGGGACGGCTCGCTAGCCCCGCTCTCTGGTCGTCAACTCCCGCTCGCGACCGCGCTTCTCGTATCCAGGGGCATCAGGCTTCTCCGTGCGCCACCACTGAACGCACTCCTCCAGCGCCTCCGCGAGGGGTGACGGCTCGAACCCCATCTCCGAGCGCAGTCGCGACAGGTCGTAGCCCCGATCAGCAGAACCTTCATGTCCGGCGGGGGGCTATCCGGCGGGGGGCTATCCGGCGGGTGGCTCTTCGTCCTCTTCGGCCTGCCCGGTCAGCGGCACGATGTTGACCTGCTCCTCGCGAAACAGGTCCTCCGTCCGCATCTTCACCGACTCGGTCTGGCTGCCTGCGGCGAACACGACCGTCTCGTGCCCGAGGACCTCGGGGTCCACGTAGACGGGGATGCCGAGCAGCGACCCGAGTGGAGGCAAGGCGCCTAGCTCATAGCCGGGGAACTCCCGCTCGAGGTCCTCTTCGGTGGCCAGGCGAGCATGGTTGTCTCCGAGCGCCCGGCGGACGAGCTTCATGTTCAGGCGGCGAGCGCCGAGGACGACGGCGAGCGCGTGTCCGGAAGCGGTCTTGAGCACGACGGTCTTCACCACCTCGTCGGCGGCGATGCCGAGGGCCTTCGCCTCGTCGATCGTGGTGTACGCCTGCTCGTGGGGGACCTGCTCGAAGGAGAGTCCCCGCTTCTTCAGATGGTCTGCCACGGTGGGCATCCGGACCACCCCCTTGAGGGCTCAGCGTATCTCAAGCTCCACCGCCGAGGACAGGGGCGGGCGGGGCGAGGCGAAACCCGCGTACGATAGAAGATGCCGGTCGCAACAGGGGGGGCACGATGGTCAGCGGATACGTTCTCATCCAGACCCGGGTGGGTAGAGCACACGAGGTGGCCGACGAGATCGCTCGCCTCAGCGGGGTGATCTCGGCCGACGGAGTGACCGGACCCTACGACGTCATCGCGCGAGCCGAGGCCCGTTCTCTCGACGACCTGAGCAGGCTCGTGGTACTGCGGATGCAGGAAGTGGACGGGGTGACCCGAACGCTCACCTGCCCGGTGGTCCACCTGTAGGCGACGCGCGCGGCGCCCGGGACCGGCGGTCCGCGATCCACGCGATGAGTAGGAACGCCGGGAGGACCATTCCGAACGTGAGCAGCGAGCCCTCCACGAGGGCCTGGCGGATAAGGCCTCGGGGCTCGTTTCCCAGGACGAAGTAGAAGAGGACCACGATCAGGACGAAGAACAGGTAGCCGCCGACGGCCATCGCGGTCACGTGGCGGATCAGATGCCGCCAGGCCGGAGGCCCGTGTGCCTCGGAGATCCGGGGTCCATCCCTCCCCTCACGCCGCTGCCGTCGGTACGCAACCAGAATCGCCAGGAACACCAGGTACGCGCTGACGACCGGTATGACGGCCTGGCGTAGGAGTTCCATCACGCTCGGAGGAAGAATTGCCAGCCCCTCACGAACAGGTGCCAGCCGAACCACAGCCACAACCCGAACAGGACCCAGCGGCCGACCGGGTACCGCATGACGACCCTGAGGATGTCGCTGAACGCGGGCCACCGGTCGTCGTTCCTGACCAGGCAGAGGCCCTGATAGGCCAGGACCGCCCCGATGAGCGCCGCCCAGACGGCGAGGCCCATCACCCCATCCGACCGCTCCCTGCTCGCCATCCGACGCCCCCTTTCCTACCGGCCATGGGCCAAGTCTGACCCACCATCCGAGAGAGCGCAGAACATCGGTCACGCCTATTTCCCGTGTGAGAAGGTGTCGAGAATGGCCCTGGCCGAACGTCGTAGGGGCAAAGGGGCAGCCCGGCCGGCCCGGCCGGGCGGCAAAGGAGGATGAGGATGGGGAACCCGGTTGTGCACTTCGAGGTGAACGGCTCGGAGCCGGAGCTCGCCACGAAGTTCTACGGAGAGCTGTTCGGCTGGCATCTGCAGCACATGCCCGAGATGGACTACTGGACCGTGGACACCCACGGCGGCCGCGGGATCAACGGGGGCCTCGCCCAGGCCCGGGAGGGCCAGGCGCCGTTCGTGACGTTCTATGTGGAGGCGGACGACATTGGAGCGCTGCTCGACAAGGCCCAATCCGCCGGCGGCAAGTCGATTGTCCCGGTGACCGAGATCCCGAACGTGGTCACGTTCGCCTTGTTCGCCGACCCTGACGGAAACGTGATCGGGCTGGTGAAGAGCGAGCCCAGGACCGACGCACCGGGGGTGTCCTCCGGAGATGGCGCGCCCGTTACCTGGTTCGAGATCCTCGGCCCGGACCCCAAGCGGGCGTGGGACTTCTACGGGCAACTCTTCGGCTGGACGGTCGAGGACATGTCCGGCGAGGGATTCATCTACGGCCAAGTGGACACGGGAGGCGGCAAGGGGATCCCCGGCGGCATCGGCTCGTCGCCCGACGGCCTGGGACACGTGAACCTGTACGCCGAGGTCGACGACCCCCAGAAGTACCTCGAGCGGGCCGAATCGCTGGGTGGGAAGACGTTCATGCCAGCGACGCAGATGGGCGAGGGGACGTGGATCGCTCTCCTCATCGATCCGCAGGGGATGAACTTCGGGCTGGTGAAGCCGACGGGCTAGTTGCTGGCGGTCGCGGTGGCAGCGTGCCTGGCTAGCGCATGTCTGCCGGACGTGCGTTCCCCCGGCGCCCGACCCTCCGATGGAGCTCGGCCAACTCCGGCCGCGGCCGCGACTCCCTCGCCTCTGGCCGTGACCGCCGGGTCCACACCGCTCGGTGGCGCCGGCTCGGACTCGGAAGCCTTCCTTCCTGCGCCGGATGCCAGGATCCCCCGCCGGCCCGAGAGGCTGGCCGCCGAGCTGGTTGCCGTGACCGAGGCTCTTCACGAATCGATCGGCGAATGGATGCACGAAGGCGACCCTTCCAAGGGACGGGCCCCGCGGAGGTCGTGCTCCAAGCCCTCTACCAGCAGCGGATCATCCAGGCGCTGGCCAGGGACGTGCAGCTGAGAAGCGCGCCCTAGCCCGGCTGCCCCGGTGGCTCCGCGGGGCGGCCAGGGCCAACGCGGTGGCCGGTTCCAAGCTCGTGTCGCTGGTCACGCCGATCAGCCGGCCCAGCACCTTGCGGACGGCCCGCCCGGAGGCCGCCGGGAGGCTCCTTCGGTGGTTCAGGGAGGCCCAGCGGCGGTTCGGGATCGACTGGGAGGTCCTCGCCTCGGTGATGTACGTGGAGTCGAAGTTCGGCAGGGTGCGCTCGGCCAGCACGGCCGGCGCCCAGGGGCCGATGCAGTTCCTCCCGGCCACGTGGGCGGCCTACGGGATGGGCGGGGACGTCCAGGATCCCCACGACGCGGTCCTGGGGGCGGCGAACTACCTGCGGTCCTCCGGCGCGCCCGGCGACTACCGGGGAGCCCTGTACGCATACAACCGCTCCTGGCTGTACGTGGACGCGATCCTGCTCTACGCACGACAGATGCGCCTCGACCCTCGGACCTATTACGCCTACTACCTCTGGTAGGTGTTCGTGCTCACCACATCGGGGCCGAAGCGTCTCACCGGCCCGGGCCTGTATAGGTGCTTGGCCTGCCCGCCGCCCCCCACTACGATGTGGGGCAGTCCAGCTAACTGGAGAGAGAGGGGAGCCATGAACCCCAGGCAGTTCCTGCTGATCGGCGGCATCGTGCTGATCCTGGTCGGGATCCTCGGGTTCGTCGGGGTCATCGGGCCGACGGCGGAGGACAGCATCTTCGGTGACTCGTGGTGGTTCGACAACGGCGAGAACTGGGCCCACACCATCCTGGGCGCGGTGGGCGTCGTGGCGGCGTTCGTCTTTCCGGCCGCTGCCCAGCGGGGCCTCGTGATCCTGCTCGGGGTCGTCGGGATCTTCTTCGGGGTCTTCAACCTGTTCACCGAGGAGTTCCTGGGCACGAACCTCGAGAACCCTGCTGATACACTGCTCCACCTCGTGATCGGGGCGTGGGCCCTCTTCGCGGCCTACTACAACCGGACGGTGGCCCGGCCACTCACCGGCTGAGCGGGTAGCTACGGCTTGATGTTCTGGTTCAGGTGGAACAGGTTGCCGGGGTCGTACTTCCGCTTGATCTCGACCAGGCGCTCGTAGTTGCCCTTGTAGTTGGCCTTGATCCGGTCCTGGTCGTCCCCGGCCATGAAGTTGACGTAGCCGCCCTCCTCGGACAAAGGCGCGGTCGCGTCGTAGTAGTCGCGCACCCACCGGATGTTGGCCTCGTTCTGAGTGGGGTCCGGCCACATGCCGGCGATCACGTTCGCGAACGTCGCGTCGCGATAGGCGAAGGCCGTGGCATCGGGAGCCACCCGGTGGCAGGCGCCGTTGATGGGGTAGATGTGAACGGTCGAGTTAACGGCGGGAACCTTCGGCCCGTGCTCGAGGTGAGCCTCGATCGCCTGGTCGTTGAGCTCGGTGACGAAGTTCGCCTTCCAGTAGTGTTGGAGGCCCGGCGGGACCAGCGCGTCGAAGGCGCTGTTGAGCGCGGGATACGGCATAGGGCCGACGTGCTCGGCGACCACCGGGGCCACGTCGTGCAACGGCTTGAGGACGCGCTCCCCCTGGTCGAGGGGCCCCGCCCAGCAGGCCACGAAGGCGAGGAACGTGTCGCCGTGCCGGCTCTCCGGGACGAACGGCAGAGGCGGCGCGATCTGCCAGGCCGGGAACCCGCCGAACTCCTCCGGCGCGTCCGCGATGAACTCGCGGTAGAAGCGCAGGACGGTGCCCGCGTCGTCCACCTCGAAGAACATGGGGCCGCCGTAGATCTCCTTGACCGGATGGACTCGAAACTCGAACGAGGTCACCACGCCGAAGTTGCCCCCGCCGCCGCGAATCGCCCAGAACAGGTCCTCGTTCTCCTTCTTGCTCGCGGTGACGGACCGGCCGTCGGCCGTCACCACCTCGGCGGAGATCAGGTTGTCGCAGGAGAGACCGAACCCCCGGGCGAGGTATCCGATGCCCCCGCCCAGGGTGAGCCCACCGACTCCGGTCGTCGAGATGATGCCGCCGGTCGTGGCCAGGCCGTGGGCATGCGTCGCGTCGTTGAAGTCGCCCCAGGTGGCTCCCCCTTCCGCCCGCGCCGTTCGGGCTCCGGCATCGACCGTCACCCCCCGCATGCCCGACAGGTCGATCACCGCTCCGTCGTCGACCGTGCCGAAGCCAGGAACGCTGTGGCCGCCTCCTCGGATCGCCAGGTCGAGCTGGTTCTCGCGGGCGAAGTCCACCGTGGCCATGACGTCGGCCGTGCTCGTGCACCGAACGACGACGCGGGGCCGCCGGTCGATCATGGCGTTGTAGACCTTGCGAGCCTCCTCGTAGCCCTCGTCCCCCGGGGTGGTCACCTCGCCGCGGACTCGCTCCCGGAGCTGGTCGATCGTGGGCTTGGCCATGGGTTCCCCTCCTCGCGCGGACTGATTCCGCTTTTTACTACAGAGGAGCGGCAGCCGTAAAACCCTGGGAGGCCCTCAGGCGGACTCCTAGCCCCTAGTCGTCGTCCTCTTCCTCGTCATCGTCGTCGTCCTCGCAGTCATCGTCATCGTCATCTCCGTCGTCGTCTTCGTCGCCGTCGTCCTCGTCGTCGTCCCCGTCGCCGTCATCGTCGTCGGGACAGCCTGGGTCCGGATCCGGCTCGCCGCCGTTGCCATCGTCCCCCAGGGTCCGCTCCGCGTTCTGCGACCCGATGCCCTGGGTGAACGAGCGGGCGAAGATGTCGTGGTCGCCCGCGAGGAGCTCCAGGGTGTCCCACAGGAAGCGCCACTGGAGCCCGGCGTTGGTCGTGTCCGGGGGCGTGGGGCTCGGCGAGAGCACCGCGTACTCCCAATGCTGCGGCCCGTACAGCCGGTCGACCTTCAGCTTCACCTGCCGGTCGTACCGGGTGGGCGCGCCGTACGCGATCTCCGACGGCATGCTCTTCTTGCCGTCCGGACGCACGGCGATGACGCGGTAGTAGTAGGTCGTCAGGAACGACAGCCCGCGCGTGTCGGTGAAGCACAGGCCTGCCCGGTCGTGCCCGGGCGGGGCATCGTCGGGCTCGACCCCCGGCGCCTCGGGCGACGTGCACGCCGTGCCCTCTCCGCGGAACACCCGCTGCCCCAGGCTCAGGGCATTGGTGCTCCTGTAGACCTCGTACCTGCCGACCCCCTCCACCGGGTCCCAGGCGACCCGGAGCGCAGGCGACCGCGGCGCCGCCGGATACGGGGCGTCCGCCGGCAGGTCCGTCACCCGAACGTTGTCGGGCGCCGGACCGCCGGGGCTCGCCCCGCTCTCACCGGCCGGCATGCGGACGAGCGAGTCGCACCTCGTCCCGGCCGGGCCGAGTGGGCAGGGCTGCTCGGAGTCGTAGTAGATGAAGGTAACTGCCTGGGTGTCGATGAAGACCGGATCGATGTGCACGACGACCCGTCGGTTCGCGGTGAACGTCGGTAGGATCACCGTCGTCCTCAGCCGGTCGGGGATCGGCGGGACGGTCGTGGGCGTCTCCCTGACGCGCTGCTCGAACTTGAGCTGCCCGTCGGCCCAGACCCGGATGATCCAGTCGGCGCCCAGGTTGCACAGGGCCTCGCACGTCGCCCACCACTCGACGGTCATCGGACCGCCGATGGTCGTGGGGTTCGTGGGTGAGTCGGGCTCGGGGAAGGTGCAGTCGAAGTCTGGGGAGTCCGGGACCAGGCACCAGACCCAATTCGGGTCGTGGATGTTGCGGTCCGCGGTGCCGTCGAAGACCTCGTCGTCCAGTCCCGTCCTCCAGAAGGCGGCCGCGCTGGGCGAGAGCGTCGGCTCATCGAGCAGGAACGGCCCGGAGCAGGCGATGACGTCCTCCTCGCCCTGTCCCGTGCAGCCTTCCTCGGCGTTGCCGTGCATGTACAGCACGGGCCGGGGGACGTCCGGGTTGGGATCCTCGTGCTCGGCGGACTGCGATCCTGCGGTCCCGGGCACCTCCCACTGGGTGATGCCCTCCCACGAGTGACCGGTGTTGCCGACGGGAGGCGGATCCTGTGCGTGCGGCGGGTACCCGGCGCGGCCCTTGATCTCGACGAAGCGGCCCGTCGTGTCGGCGTCCGCGGCCGGCGAGTCGATGATCACGGACGGCTGGTGGGTCACCTGCGGCGTCTCCACCCAGACGTCGTATTCGTACGACGTAGGCCGCAGGGGCGCCGGGATCGGCGGAGTCTCCTGGGTCGCCCCGCACCCGTCGGTCACGCCGGGCACGCGGTTGTACACGCGAAGCGTCCACGTGCCGGCCTCGGGGGTGCGCACCTCGACGAAGCGCTCGAAGATCGGGGCATCCAGGAGTCCCAGCGCTTCCTGGTCGGGGAACGTCCGGGTCGGACCGGCGGGATTCGCGTCGGCGCTGGGATCGACTCCGGGCCGCCACAGCCGTGCGTAGTTGTTCGTCCCCAGGTCGTCCCACTGGATCGTGATCCGAAGCCGCTCGGTCTTCGGCTCGACGTCGATGAAGTGCTGGCCGTACGTGGTGACCGGCGGCACTCCGGGCGCGGGCGTCTCGATGTCGCCGAAGGTCCAGCTGAGGGGGGTGGTGCACCCCTTGAAGTCGGAGGGCCCGACGGCGCCCTTCGGATAGTCGTTCGGCACGTACGGCGACGTCGGGTGCCCGAAGTTCGGCCGATTCAGCTTGGTGATGCCCTTCGCGTACCTGACCGCCTCGTGCACGTCGAGCCGGCCGGCGCCCTGCTCGTCGGCCTCCCAGGCCGGGAGCTTCGAGACGTTCGCCGAGCGCTCGAGGATGTCGATGATGTCGTTCGGCCTCGGCGTCTTGCCCCTGTGCTCCTGCCGGTAGGCCTGCACGATCAGGCCGATCGCACCCGTCACGTGCGGGGTCGCCATCGACGTGCCGTTCAACTGCTCGTAGCAGCCGGCCTTGGGGAGCTCTGACTCGGGGATGATGAAGTCGTCCTCCCGGCACCCGGGCGAGTTCGCCGAGAGCGAGTTGATGTTGACGCCCGGCGCCGCGATCGTCGGCCGGTAGCGCCCCTTCTCCAGGGACTGCCCGAGCCGCCAGTCGTGGTTGTCGGGCTGGACGTCGCCGCCGTCGATGACGCCGTCGCGGTTCGTGTCCGTGGGCTGGCTCGGCCGGCCTCGCGACGAGAACATCACGGTCGAGTCCGGCTTGGTCGACGCCGCGACGCACACGGTGTACGGGATCACGCACTGGCTCGAGAGCGTGTTGTGCTCGGGGCCGGAGTTGCCGGCTGCAAACACGCTCAGGATCCCGGCCCTGTGCGCACGCTTCACCGCGACCGAGAGCGGATCGGAGGAGTCGTAGTTCGACCCGTCCCCTCCGCCCCAGCTGTTGTTCACCGCGACGACGTTGCTGTAGCCCTCCTCCTTCTTGAGGGTCATGTCGTCGTACGCGGCCATGATCTCGTGGTCGAGCAGCGCTGGGCCGACATTGGCCGAGTACACGCGGAGCTTGGCGTGCGGCGACATCCCGATTGTGCTGTGGGTGTCCACCGTTCCGCCGCTCGCGTGCCCGGTCCCCGCGACCGTTCCGGAGACGTGGGTGCCGTGACCCTCGTCGTCGCTCGAGTCGGCCCGAGGGTCCGTCCCGGTTCCCGCCGGCAACGTGTTGAAGCCGTTCGGCCACGGCGAGCAGCGCACCTCCGGCGACTCGCCGCCCACCGCATCTTGTGTCTCGCAGAACTCGATCAGGTTGTCGGCGTCCTCGTGAAGGCCGTCGATGCCGGTGTCGATGACGGCCAGCTCGACGCCCTTGCCGGTGATCCCGAACGCCTGCGGGCCGCCTTCGCTCGACGAGGCCCAGACGTAGCGGGCCTTGGTGATCCAGGTCGAGTCCTCCATCGCGACCTTGTATCTGCGGTTCGGGTAGACGCTCCGAACCGAAGGGGATCCCTGGAGCTTCTCGAGCTGGGCGAGCGTCAGCGTCTTCGTCAGGACCATCGGCAGGACCCGCAGCTTCGTCCCCCCGACGATGTCCCGGATCGTGTCGAGCTCGTCGCGGTTCCATGTCGTCACGACGGCCGCCACCCCGCCGGTGGGATCCTGCTCGAGCTGTCTGACCAGGTCCGGATGGACGACCACCGATCGCAGGTTGCCGGAGTCTTCGTCCGAGGCCGGGGCGATCCCAGCAGGAAACACCATGAACACCAGGAGGAGGGCAAGGCCGGTCCCGAGCAGACGTCTCCTAGGCATGAGAGCACCTCCCTGTCTCAGCATCGAATGGACTCTTCGTCCCGCTACAGCCCCAACGATGTCCGGCCAGCCCTACTCCTCGTACTCGGGGCAGAACGGCGCGTCCGGGTCGTATTGATCCGAGGTGTCTTTTTCCACCGCCCGCACCGCATCGATCCGGCCGTGGCCGAAGCACTTGTCGTACCCGGGGAGCCCGATGTCGATCGTGGTCGACTCGAGGTGGGACTGCACCTTGTCTGGCGACATCACCACGTCCCCGTTCTTCAGCGTCCCGAACTCGCTCACGATCAGGGCCGCCACCCCCGCCGCGTGCGGAGAGGCCATGGACGTGCCCTGGATGCAGGCCCATATGTTGCCCGGGAAGGTGGAGAGCACCGTGTTGGCGCAGTTGCCGTTCTGGCCGGATCCTCCCGGAGCGGCCACGTCGGTGGCTCCATAGCCGTAGCTCGAGTAGCCGGCCTTCTGGGATTGACGGCCGAGGGCCATCGTCCCGGTCACTCCCGGAGTCTCGGCCGGGATAACCGCGCACTTGCCTCCCTCCTCGCCGAGATCTGAGTCGGAATTGCCCAGGGCGGCTACCGGGGTGACCCCCTGCTTCCGCGCGTAGCGCATGGCCCGCTCCACCGCTTTGCGGAAGGCCCGTTGCTGGTCATCGTCCATGCACTTGAATTCCGTCGACTCCAGGAGGTCGTCGTCGTCCACGAAGAAGCTCATGTTGATGACGTCGAGCTTCGCGTCGCCCGCGTAGGTGATCCCCGCGGTCGCCGAGCCCGCGTAGCAGAAGCCGGCCGCGTCGCACACTTTCACCGGGACCAGCGTGACGCCGGGGGCCACCCCGACCACGCCGTGGCCGTTGGCCTGGGCGGCCACGATGCCGGCCACGTGCGTCCCGTGGAAGTTGTTGTCGACGCAGGGGTCAGGAGTTCCTATGCCGGGACCGTAGGGGATGAAGTCTCGGCCACGGGCGCAGTCGACGTTCGAGGCCCCTCCCAGTGGGTCGGTGAAGTCCAGGTGAGTCCCATCGATACCGGTGTCCAGGATTCCCACGTCGACCGCTCGCCACCCTGCCTGTGTGGCGTGGGCCTCGGGAGCCCGGATCATCTGCATGCTCCATTGCGGCGCCTCGAGCGGATCCTCCTCGACGACCTGGAGCAGGCCGCTGGCCAGGGCCTCGTCGAGACTCGAGTAAGACTTCCAGACGAACTCCTTGCCGGCCTCCTCCACCAGGCTGGACGCCCGCAGGGTCTCGGCGAACAGGGGGTTGTCGGACTCGACGACCATCACCCCTATCTGGCCGGCCAGGTCGTGGTCCACGGTCCCGCCCGCCGAGGCGACCAGGGCCAGGGCGGCCTCGTAGTTGAGGTCGAAGTCGCCCCCGAGCTGGAAGGAGCCGTCTTCGTCGTAGGTGCCGGCGAAGACGACCGTGTAGCGGGTGGCCTCGCCGGCCACGGCCGCGGGCGCGCTCGTCAGGGCCGCCAGGGCCGCGACGAGGGCCAGGACGAGGGTGACGGAGATTGAACGGGTGGACGCGGTGCGGCTCATCTTCCCTCCTGTTCGATTCTGGACGCCGTTGCTCGCTCCGCTTGGGAGGGCAGAATCATAGGAGGAACTAGCCCGAGATGTCTAATCCGTTGTAGCTGGCCCTGGGAGGCTAGCCTGCCAGGCGCCACCTGATGGGAGGAGGCGCCCTTCCCTCCCCAGCGCTCAGGCCTCAGAATTCGGCAGACCCGATTGGATCGAGGGGAGAGTGGAGATGACAAGCCGTACCGCGGGCCGGCTGGCCTGGAGCGCCTGGGCTCTGACCGTGGTCCTCGCCGGCCTCAGCTTTGTCCTCATCGGGCTGAGCGAGACGACCGGCGACCCGGCCCGGTTCGGCCCCCAGGGTTTCGACGGCGCGCTGAGCCTCCTGTTCGGGACCGTGGGCGCCCTGATCGCCTCGCGCCGCCCCGACAACGTGATCGGGTGGCTGTTCCTGGGCATGGGGCTGGTGGGCGGGATCGGATCCGCCGGCACCGAGTACGGGACCTACGCGTACTACGAGGGCCACGGCTCCCGGGCCCTCGGGCACGCAAAGCGTCCCGATGTAGGTCCCTGAGGCTCACCTCGGATTGATCGTGATGATGTGCCCTCCCGGTGCTTCCGTCCAGCTCCTCA
>JBOGVA010000046.1:0-8535 GCA_050692195.1 Actinomycetota bacterium
CTCCCACACGTGACCGACATCGTGGCGGGACGAGGCGCGGCGCTCCTCGACGAGGGTGGGACCCTCATCGGGTCGCACGGGAACGTACCGGACGATCCTGCTCTCGCTGAGACGGGGGATACCGGCGAGCTTGGGCCGGACGTCGTGCGGGTGCCCATGCGCTCCGGATCCATCCTGGTCTGGGCCAGCTCCTACTCTCCGTTCTTCGCTCGAGAGGAGCTCGAGCTACTCACGGCCCTGGGGAGTCTGGCCGATCTCGCCCTGGAACGCGTGCGGCTGGGAGAACGGGCGAATCAGCTGGCCGAGGTGGTGAACTCCTCCCACGACGCGATCATCTCCAAGCACCTGGACGGGACGATCACCAGCTGGAATCGTGGCGCTGAGAGCCTGTACGGCTATTCCGAGGACGAGGCGGTCGGCCGACCGGTCGCCATGCTGGCCCCCGCCGATCGGGTCGACGAGGTGGCGGCGATCCTCGAACGGATCTCCCGCGGGGAGAAGATCGATCACTTCGAGACGCTCCGCCGGCGAGGTGACGGCCGTGTCATCGCCGTTTCGTTGTCGATCTCTCCGGTCAGGAACGCCGACGGAGAGGTCGTCGGAGCAGCGACCATCGCTCGAGACGTGACCGAGCGGAACCAGGCCGAACAGACCATCCGCGACCAGGCGGCCCTGCTGGACCTGGCCCAGGATGCCATCGTGGCCCGAGGGCTCGACGGCCGGATCACCTACTGGAACAGCGGAGCGGAGAAGGCCTACGGGTTCTCCAAGACCGAGGCCTTGGGCCGCACCAGCCACGAGCTGCTCCAGACGGAATTCCCACAGGCCCGGGCGGAGATCGAGGAAGCGCTCCTCCGTGAGGGCCGGTGGGAAGGTGAGCTCACCCACACACGTCGGGACGGTTCCGAGGTTCCCGTCTCCAGCAGGTGGACCCTACAATCCGACGATCGCGGCAAGGCCCAGCATGTGCTCGAGGTCCATTCCGACATCACCGCACAGAAGGCGGCGGCCCACGCGCTCCGGGCCGCCAAGGAGGAAGCCGAACGGGCCAACGTGGCCAAGAGCGACTTCCTCTCCCGGATGAGCCACGAGCTACGCACTCCCCTGAACGCCATCCTGGGCTTCGGCCAGCTGTTGGAGATGGATCACCTGAATGAGGAGCAGAGAGAGGGAGTGCAACACATCCTCAAAGCCGGAAGGCATCTCCTCGACCTCATCAACGAGGTCCTGGACATCGCCCGGATCGAGTCGGGGCGCCTCCCGATCTCCCTCGAGCCAGTGCGGATCGACGAAGCGATGGCCGAGGCCCTCCAGCTGATCGTCCCTCTGGCCACGGAGAGATCGGTGCGGATCGAGAGCCCGCCCGAAACCGACGACCACGTTCTGGCGGACCGGCAGCGGCTGAAGCAGGTCTTGCTGAACGTCCTCTCGAACGCGGTGAAGTACAACCGGGAGGGTGGAACCGTCACGCTCTCGTACCAGAAGGCGAGAGAGGGGTGGTTCCGGATCGCGATCGCCGATACCGGCGACGGAATCGACCCCGCCGACCTCCACCGCCTCTTCACCCCCTTCGAACGCCTCGGCATCGAGCGAACCGGCGTGGAAGGAACGGGGATCGGCCTGGCCCTCTCGAAGCGGCTGGTCGACCTGATGGGTGGGGAGATCGGCGCCGAGAGCCGAGTCGGGGTCGGGAGCACCTTCTGGATACAGCTTCCCGTAGCGGAGAGCCCGGTCGAGGAGCTCCAGCGGGTGACGGGAGGACTGGAGAGTCCCTCCAGGGAGATGGACCGTCCCCGGAAGATCCTCTACATCGAAGACAACCTGTCGAACCTGAGACTTGTCGAGCGGGTCATGGCGCACCGGCCGGCCGTCGAGGTCCTGCCGGCCATGCAGGGAAGGTTGGGGATGGACCTCGCCCGGGAGCATCGCCCGGACCTGATCCTTCTCGACCTGCACCTCCCGGACATGCAGGGCCAGGAGGTGTTGGGACGGCTCCGCCGCGATCCCGAGACGGCAAGCATCCCCGTTGTGGTGATCAGCGCAGACGCCACGCCGGGGCAGATCCGCAGGCTCCTCGCCGCGGGAGCGACCGACTATCTCACCAAGCCGTTGGACGTGGCCCGTCTGCTGCAGGTCGTGGATGACTGCATGGACGGGGAGGTGGCCTGACCGTGCAGGAAGAACGCTTCACCGAAACCCAGGAGCCCTGGGCAGGCCTCGCCCGTGCTCACATCCTGATCGTGGACGATCAGCCCGCGAACGTGCGGCTGATGGAGAGACTGCTCGAGCGGGCCGGCTATCACAACCTCCGAAGCACCACCGACCCTCGAGAGACGCTTTCCCTCTTCACGGAATTCCAGCCTGACCTCATCCTGTTGGACCTGCTCATGCCCCACCTGGACGGAGTCGCCGTCATGGAGGCCCTCCGACCCCACATCCCACCGACCACGTTCCTGCCGATCCTGGTCCTCACCGCGGACAGCACACCGGAGGCCAAGCAACGGGCGCTCTCGGCCGGCGCGAAGGACTTCCTGACCAAGCCGTTCGACCGAACAGAGGTGCTCCTCCGGATACACAACCTCCTGGAGACACGTCGCCTCCACCGCCAGTTGCAGGGACTCAACGACCGGCTGGAGCAGAAGGTGATCGAGCGGACACAAGAGCTGGAAGTCGCACGCAACGAGACTCTGGAGCGCTTGGCCCTGGCAGCCGAGCGGCGGGATGACGACACCGGTGACCACATCGGTCGGGTCGGGCAGATCTCAGCGCTCGTGGCGGAGGCGCTGGAGCTTCCCATGGACCAGATCGAGATGATCCGGCGGGCCGCCCCTCTTCACGACGTGGGCAAGATCGGGATCCCGGACGGGATCCTCCTGAAGCCTGGGAAGTTCACCCCCGAGGAGTTCGAGCAGATGAAGACGCATTCGGCGATCGGGGCCCAGATCCTGGCCGGGAGCCGCGTGCCGCTGCTCCAATTGGCGGAGGAGATCGCCCTGAACCACCACGAGCGATGGGACGGCTCGGGGTATCCCAAGGGCCTGCGGGGAGAGGCGATCCCGCTAGCCGCCCGGATCGTCGCGGTCGTCGACGTCTTCGACGCCCTGACTCACGAGCGTCCGTACAAGGAAGCCTGGTCCGAACACGACGCTTTGGAAGAGATCCGGAAACAGAGCGGCAAGCACTTCGATCCTCGGGTGGTCGAAGCCTTCCTGGTCGTCCAGGAGCATTCTCCGCTGGGCGCCATCCGGCCGAGAACATAGTTCCCCACGTAATCGCGGGGGGAAAGGGATTCGAACCCTTGAGGGACTCGCGCCCCTTGCGGTTTTCAAGACCGCCCCGTTCGTCCGCTCCGGCATCCCCCCGCGGCGAGTGTAGCGGAGGGCCGAGAACCCAAAGCGGAAGGGGCGGCCCTCCGGCCGCCCCTTCACCTTCGTACCCAGCTGCTCCCTACACCTTCTCCTTCGCCTTGGCCTCCGGCACGGTGACGACGGTGCCACCACCCGGCACCCAGCCGGTGTCGACGACCCGCCGCTGGAACCAGCTCCCCACAGCGAGCAGGCCCACGACGATCACGCCGAGCACGATCAGGCCGCCCGCTCCGGCGACCTGCGCACCCTGGCCGGTCAGGATCCCGTACCAGCCGAAATCGGCGTCGCCGAACGTGGTGTTGGCGAACCCCAGGTCCCCCAAGACGAACAGGAGGAACGCCGGGAGGAACGTGATCAGCACGCCGTTCACGAACCCGCCGACGACCGCTCCCCGCCTCCCACCGGTGGCGTTGCCGAACACGCCGGCGGCGCCGCCGGTGAAGAAGTGGGGCACCATCCCCGGCAGGATCAGGGCCAGGCCGAAGGCCGCGCCCAGCCACGAGGCGATGAGCCCCAGGCTGATCAGGCCGCCGGCCACGCTGGCCAGGAAGCCGACGATCACAGCGTTGGGGGCGTACGGGAAGGCCACCGGGCAGTCCAGCGCCGGAAGCGCACCCGGCACGATCCGCTCGGCGATGCCGGCAAAGGCCGGCACGATCTCACCGAGGATCGTCCGCACCCCGAACAGGATCAGAGCCACGCCGACCCCGAAGTTCAGGGCCTGGAGCACGTTGAACATCACGAACGAGCCCCAGGTGGTGGCGGGGTCGAGCCCGAGCTCCCCGACCACCGTTCCCAGCCCGGCTCGGGCCGCGTAGATGATCGCGAAGATCAGGTAGATGATCACCATGGCGACCGCCGTGGCCACCATCGGCTCCCTCAGGAACCTCAGACCCTGGGGAACTTTCATCTCCTCCGTGCTCTTGCTGCCCTTCCCGACGAGCTGGCCGGCGATGCCGCCGAGGATGTAGCCGGTGGAGCCGAAGTGTCCCATCGCCACCCGCTCCCCGCCCGTCACCTTCCTCATCCACGGGTGGGTGAAGGCCGGCATCACCACCATGATCGTGCCCAGGAGGATCGCGCCGGCGACCCATGTCACGCCCCGCGAGTACCCGACCGTCAGGAGGATGACCGCGAGCATCGTGGCCATGAAGAAGATATGGTGGCCGGTGAGGAACACGTACCGCAGGGGCGTGGCGCGGGCGATGACCAGGCTGACCAGGAAGCCCAGGGCCATCACGATGGCCACGTCTGCTCCGAACCTGCTCTGTGCCAGGGCCACGATGGCCTCGTTCGTGGGCACCACTCCCTGCGCCCCGGTGGCCCCCAGGATCAGGGTGCCCAGGGGATTGAGGGCGTTGATCACGGTCGTGGCGCCCACCACGAGGATGAGGAACCCCATGGTGGCCTTGAGGGTCCCGCCGATGACTTCCCCGGCCCCCTTCCGCAGGGCGATGAGCCCGACCGCCGTCATCAGGCCCACCAGGTAGAAGGGTTGGCTGAGGATCTCCTCAACGAGGAACCCTACGACTGCCTCAATTACGCTCACCCACTCCTCCTCTCAGGAGACTTAATCACTGCGCATTCAGCGCCTCTCCCAGCTTGGCCACCATCTCGTCGAGGTCGACGAAGTTCGAGATGGTGACTACCTGGGCCTTCACCTCGCCGAGCTGCTGGGCCAACTCGGCGGAAGTCAGCACGATGTCCGCGGTCTGGGCCAGGGCTCGCGCCGAACCGATGTCGGCGACCTCCACGTCGGCCTCCACCCCCAGTTGCGCCAAGGCCTTTTCGGCCTGCATCCGAAGCAGAAGCCCACTTCCCAGCCCCATCCCGCAAACCGCCAGGATCTTCACCCGCTCGACCACCTCCTCAGGGGGCGCGCGATGCGGGCGCCGCGCCCGACCTTCCTTTAGACCAGGGAAGACGAGGCTTGGTTTCGTTGGGCCCTAGGAGGACTGGGGCCGAAGGGCCCGCTGGTCCGGCGGCAGGTACTGGTGGAGGGCCTCGGGGATGGCCACCGATCCGTCCTCCGCCTGGCCGTTCTCGAGGAGGGCGATGAGGGTCCGGCCCACGGCGCACGCCGTTCCGTTCAAAGTATGGACGTGGCGGTTCCCCTCCGGGTACCGGGCCCGGACGTCGAGTCGCCGCGCCTGGTAATCGGTGGTGTTCGAGCACGAGGTCAGCTCGCGGTAGCGGTTCTGTCCGGGGAGCCACACCTCGATGTCGTACTTCTTGGCCGCGGAGGCCCCCAGCTCCCCCGTGCATACGTTCATCACGCGGTACGGGAGGCCCAAGCCGCCGATCAGCTCCTCCTCGCAGGACAGGAGGAACTCGTGCTCATCCCACGAGGCATCAGGGTCACAGAACGAGAACATCTCGACCTTGTCGAACTGGTGCAGCCGGAAGACGCCCCTGGTGTCCTTGCCGTGGGCCCCTGCCTCACGCCGGAAGCAGGTCGAGTACCCGACGTACCGCCGGGGAAGCGAATCCCGGTCGACGATCTCGCCCTGGTGCAGGGCGGCCAGGGAGACCTCCGAGGTCCCCACGAGGTACAGGTCGTCCTCCCGTGTGACGTACAGCTGGGCCTCGTCCGTGGGAAGGAAGCCCGTCCCGTACATCGCCTCCTCGCGCACCAGGACGGGCGGGACGACCGGGACGAACCCCTTCACGGTGAGCAGGTCGAGGCAGTACCGGACCAGGGCCCACTGGACCCACACCGCCCCGCCGAGCAGATACGCGAATCGGGCGCCGGAGGTACGAGCAGCTCGCTCGAGATCGATCACCCCGAGGCCTTGTCCCAGCTCGACGTGATCCTTCGGCTCGAATGGGAAGGTGGGTGGGGCGCCCACCTCCCTGCTGAGCTGGTTGTCCTCGTCGGTCTCCCCCTCCGGCACCGACTCGTGCGGCGCGTTGGGCAGGAGCAAGAGCAGCGCCTGGACCTCCTCTTCCGCCGCGGCGAGCTCGGGCTCGAGCTTCCCGAGCTCCTCGGAGACCTTCCGAAGCTCCGCGATGAGGCGGTCGCGTTCCTCCTCGGCGGCTGTGCCCACCGCCTTCGACCCGCGGTTCTGCTCCGCCCGGAGGTCCTCCACGCGTGCGGTGAGTTCACGCCACCGGCGGTCGGCCTCCAGGAGACGGTCCACGTCGGCCGCCAGGGCATCCCCTCGCCGGGCGAGCGCGGAACGGAAGCGTTCGGGATCCTCCCGGATGGCCTTCAGGTCGAGCACGGCGACACCGTATGCGGCCGGGCCCGGCCGCGCACCGTCACGACGCGGTCACCGAGTCCTGCCTCCCGCTGAGCGCTTCTCGGATGGCCTGCTGTTCCTCTCCGGACAGGTTGTGCTCGGACTGGCCGCCCTTGACGGTCTTCGCGTAGCACCGCGTGTCGGCGCGTCCGTTGATGGAGGTGATGACCACCCCGTCGCCCTGTCCGTTCAGGAGGGCGGCAGAGAACGAGAGGTGCCCTCCCATCTCCTCGAAGGCGTCGTACCGGACGAGCCCAACACGTTGCAGGTTGCCGCGAACCATCTCCAACAGCCTGCGGTCCTCCGCCGAGAGCTGCTGGATCGCCCCCCACAGCCGGGCGATCGAGTCGCCGTGCTCTCTGAGGGCGACCCCACCCGGGCCACCGGGCGACATCCCCGGATGAGGGATCCGACGGCGGGTGGTCAGCGCGATCACCGCGAACAGGGCCAGAACGGAAACCCCTAGGCTTACCAGGACGAGCAGGGTCAGGGTCTTGTCGGAGAGGACCATCGTGAGTGCCGGCGAGTATACACCGGGGCTCCGCCGGGGGTTTCGGTGAAGGCCGTGCCCAACTATCATGCGAGCGTTCACGCAGGGGGGAAATCGGATGGCCACCAAGAGAGACCTGCTCCAGATGCTGAAGTCCGTGTCGCTGTTCGAAGGGCTCACCAACAAGGAGCTCGAGGCGGTGCTCAGGGCGGGGAAGGACGTCACCCACGAGGCCGGCGACGCCATCGTCGAGCAGGGCAAGCGGGGCGTGGGGTTCCACCTCATCACCGACGGCAAGGCCCGGGTGCTCGTGCGCGGGCGGACCCAGGCACACCTCAAACCGGGCGACTACTTCGGGGAGATGTCGCTGCTGGACGGGCAACCTCGTTCCGCCACTGTTCGGGCGGAGACAGAGGTCCGGACGCTCTCTCTCGCCTCCTGGGACTTCCTGCCGATCATCGACCGGCATCCGTCCATCGCCCGGAAGATGCTCCTGGAGATGAGCAGGCGGCTCCGGGAGGCCGAGGACTCGATCACTCACTGAGGGAGGGGTAATGGACGCGGCGCGATTGAAGTCGATCCCCCTCTTCGCCGAGCTGCCCGACCGCCAGCGCGAGCAGGTGGCTCAGTGGGCCGACGAAGTGGACGTCAAGGCAGGGAAGCACCTCGTCGACCAGGGACGGTTCGCCTACGAGTTCTTCGTCATCGAAGAGGGCAGCGCCCGGGTCACCCACGATGAGAAGCACCTGACCGATCTGGGCCCGGGGGACTTCTTCGGCGAGATCGGGATCCTGGAGGACGAGCCTCGTACCGCCTCCGTGGTGGCCACCTCCAACATGACCCTCATCGTCATTACCGACCGCGACTTCCGGGAGATGACCCGCAGCATGCCGCAGGTGGCCGAGACCGTCCGGCGCACGATGGAGAGCCGGCTGAAGCCTTCCGACCAGTAGGATCCGCCGTCACGGCGGGGCTAGCGCCACTCCACGGTCACGAGGTCCACGGGCACCGAGATTCCTTTGAGTGTGACGGTCCGAGCGTCGCGGACCGAAAACCGTCCGGCCTCGCCCGGCAGAGTGTCCACCGACGCGACGATCTCCCCTGGCCCGGCCAGGGCCCCCACTCTGGCGGCCACGTGCACACCCTTCCCCCGATAGTCGTCGCCGAGCTGCGAGGCCTCCGCGGCATGCAACCCGATCCGGACCTGGGGGGCGAAGCCCTGCGAGCGGCGGTGCTCGGCCAGTGTCCTCTGGATCGCCACCGCGCACTCCGCGGCGACCTCTCCGCTCGCGAATGCCACGAAGAAACCATCGCCGGCGTGATCGATCTCCTCCCCCCCGTGCTCGGCGAACAATCCTCGGAGCGTGCGGTCGTGCCACCTCAGGAGGTCCTCCCACGCGTCGTCGCCCATCGCCTCGACCAGGTTCGTCGACCG
>JBOGVA010000047.1:0-16695 GCA_050692195.1 Actinomycetota bacterium
CCCCTTGCCGCTCCTCGTGAAGCCGCGCCAGCCGTGCGGGCCGCCCCGGCGGCGGCGCGAGAGGAGGCCGTGCCCCTTTCGCGGATGCGCCGGGCCATCGCGGCGAACATGGTCGCCTCCATCCAGACGTCGGCCCGGGCGTGGAACCTGGTCGAGGTCAACATGGAGAGGGTGGTCAAGACCCGCGAGGCGGCGAAGGAGGCCTTCAAGCAGAGGGAGGGGATCGGTCTGACCTACACACCGTTCGTGGCAAGGGCGGTGTGCGAGGCCCTCCTCCAGTTCCCCGACGTGAACTCGGAGCTCCGGGAGGAGCAGCTCATCCGGAAGCACTACGTGAACCTGGGGATCGCGGTAGCCCTGGATGACGGGCTGATCGTGCCGGTGATCAAGGGGGCCGACGAGATGAACATCGTGGGCCTGGCCCGGGCCATCAACGACATCGCCACCCGCGCTCGGAGCAAGAAGCTGAACCCGGACGACGTCCACGGAGGAACGTTCACCGTCACCAACCCGGGGCCGTTCGGCTCGATCATCAGCGTCCCGATCATCAACCCGCCGCAGTGCGCGATCCTGGCCTTCGACGCCGTCGAGAAGCGGCCGGTGGTCGTGGACGACGCCATCGCCATCCGGCACATGGTGTACCTGTCGATGTCGTGGGACCACCGGATCATCGACGGGGCCACCGCCGCCAAGTTCCTGGCACGGGTGAAGGAGAACGTGGAGACCTGGGACTTCGGGCCCGAGGTCGGCCTGGCCGCCCGCGAGTGACGACCGCAGCCTGGCTCGTTCGGCCTCCCGGCCTTATGCCCTATGGCGTGGCGTACGACTGGATGCACGAGCTGGCCGAGCGCCGGTTCCAAGGGGAGATTCCGGACACGGTGATCCTGCTCCAGCACCCGCCCGTGTACACGGCCGGAAGGAGGTCGGATCCCACCCACCTCCTGTGGACACAGCACCAGATCGAGGCAGCCGGGGCCGAGCTTCACCACGTCGACAGGGGCGGAAGCGTAACGTTCCACGGCCCCGGGCAGCTCGTCGGGTACCCCATCGTCGACCTCGGCCCAGCCCCGGACGTCATCGACTACCTGCGCAAGCTGGAAGAGGTGATCATCCGGAGCTGCGCAGAGCTCGGAGTGGAGGTGGGGAGAGATCCGGACCAGACCGGCGTCTGGGCCGGCGCCCGGAAGGTCTGCGCGATCGGAGTGAAGCTGGCCCACGCCAGGGTCACGCTCCACGGCTTCGCCCTGAACTGCACCACCGACCTGTCGTGGTTCGACGCCATCGTCCCCTGTGGCTTGGAGGACCGCGGCGTGGCCACGCTGTCGGATCTCGCCGCCCGGGAGGTGACGGTGGCCGAGATGGCCTCCATCGTGGCCCGGAAGTTCCAGGAGGTGTTTCAGCGATCCCTCACGCCCGCACCGACGGCCGAGCTGCGCGAGCGGCGGGATCTTGCCCCAGCTTGAGGCGCGCAATCCTTCAGCCGACGTAGTCTTGTAGTGGACAAGGATCAGGGAGCAGCCGTGCGAGCGTTCGACGCCTTCAAGGAGCAGATCCCGGACATCGACCCCGAAGAGACCGACGAGTGGATCGAGGCCCTCGACGATCTCATCGACCGGTCGCCGGCCCGGGCGGGATTCCTGCTGCGCCGGATCCTCCTGCACGCGCGATCGCGCCGGATCGGGCTCCCGTCGATGGTATCCACCCATTACATCAACACGATCTCCCCCGAGGAGGAGCCGTACTTCCCCGGGGACGAGGCGATGGAACGGCGGATCCGCCGCCTGATCCGGTGGAACGCCGCGGCCATGGTCACCCGGGCGAACAAGCACTACGAGGGCATCGGCGGGCACATCTCCACCTATGCCTCCGCCGCGTCGCTGTTCGAGGTGGGGTTCAACCACTTCTTCGAGGGCAGGAACATGCCCGGGGGCGGCGATCTCGTGTACTTCCAGGGGCACGCCGCGCCGGGGATCTACGCCCGTGCCTTCCTCGAGGGACGGCTCACTACCGAGCGGCTCGACGCCTTCCGCCGGGAGGTCGGCGGCGGCGGGCTCTCGTCCTATCCGCATCCCCGGCTGATGCCGGACTTCTGGGAATTTCCCACGGTCTCGATGGGCCTCTCCCCCATCAACGCGATCTACCAGGCGCGGTTCAACCGGTACCTCCAGGCCCGTGGCATCAAGGACACGTCCGAGCAGCGCATCTGGTGCTTCGTCGGCGACGGAGAGATGGACGAGCCCGAATCCATGGCCGCGCTGTCCCTCGCCTCGAGGGAGGCGCTCGACAACCTGATCTTCGTGGTGAACTGCAACCTGCAACGCCTCGACGGGCCGGTCCGCGGGAACGGCAAGATCATCCAGGAGCTCGAGTCGATGTTCCGGGGGGCCGGCTGGCACGTCATCAAGGTCATCTGGGGCCGTGAGTGGGACGAGCTGCTCGCTCGGGACACCGACGGCGTGCTGGTCCACAAGATGGATACCACCCTCGACGGCGCGTTCCAGAAGTACGCAGTCGAGTCGGGCGCCTACATCCGGGAGCACTTCTTCGGGCCGGACCCCCGTCTCCAGAAGATGGTGGAGCACCTGTCCGACGAGGACCTCCAGCGCCTGCGCCGAGGCGGCCACGACTACCGGAAGCTCTACGCGGCGTACGCCACCGCCGTCGAGCTGAAGGGGGCGCCGGTGGTCATCCTGGCCAAGACCATCAAGGGATGGGCGCTCCCCACGTCGTTCGAAGCCCGAAACGTGACCCATCAGATGAAGAAGCTCTCCGTGGAAGAGTTGAAGGTCTTCCGGGACCGGCTGGAGCTTCCGATCAAGGACGAAGAGCTGGAGTCCGGCGAGGCCCCCTACTACCACCCGGGGATGGACTCGAAGGAGATCCAGTACATGCTGGCCCGGCGCCACGCCCTCGGAGGCCTCATTCCGGAGCGCAAGGTCGTGGCCAAGCCCGTCGAGTTCCCCCGGGGAGATCTGTGGGATCAGTTCTCCATGGGATCGAAGCAGCCGGTATCCACGACCATGGCCTTCGTCCGACTGCTGCGCGATCTGATGCGAGACAAGTCGGTCGGCGGCCGGGTGGTGCCGATCATCCCCGATGAGGCTCGAACGTTCGGCATGGAGTCGCTCTTCCCGCAGTTCAAGATCTACGCGGCGCACGGGCAGCTCTACGAGCCGGTGGACGCGAAGCACCTCCTGGCCTACGTGGAGGCCGAGGACGGCCAGATCCTGGAGGAGGGCATCACCGAGGCCGGCTCCATGGCCATGACCACGGCGGCGGGCACGTCCTACGCGACTCACGGAGAGCCGATGTTCCCGTTCTTCTCCTTCTACTCGATGTTCGGCTACCAGCGGGTGGGCGACCTGATCTGGTCCTTCGCCGACCAGCGAGGCCGCGGGTTCCTGCTCGGAGCCACTCACGGCCGGACCACGCTGAACGGGGAGGGCCTCCAGCACGAGGACGGGCACTCGCTGGTGCTTGCCTCCACCAACCCCGCGTGTCTGTCCTACGACCCCGCGTTCGCCTATGAGGTGGCCGCGATCATCCGCGAGGGGCTGCGCCGGATGTACACCGAGGGTGAGGACGTCTTCTACTACCTGACCCTCCACAACGAGAACTACGCCATGCCCGAGAAGCCGTCGGGCTGCGAGCCGGAGATGCTTCGGGGGCTCTACCGCTTCAAGCAGGGGCCGAACGAGGGCAAGCGACACCAGGCACAGATCTTCGGCTCCGGACCGATGGTCATGCAGTCCCTTCGAGCCCAGCAGATGCTGGCCGAGGAACACGACGTGTCGGCCTCCGTGTGGAGCGCTACCTCCTATCAGCAGCTCAGGGTCGATGCCCTGGAGGCCGAACGATGGAACCGGCTCCATCCCGGGGAGAAAGAGCGGGAGCCCTTCGTGAGCCAGGCCCTCAACGGCGCCGAGGGTCCGGTCGTGGCCGTCACCGACTCCATGAAGGCGGTCCCGGATCAGATCTCCCGCTGGGTCCGGGCGCCGTTCGTGTCACTCGGGACCGACGGGTTCGGCCGGTCGGACACCCGAGAGGCGCTCCGGCGCTTCTTCGAGGTCGACCCCGAGCACATCGTGGTGGCCACCCTCTCCGCGCTGGCGGGCATGGGGGAGGTCAAGCCGGAAGCGGTCGCCGACGCGATCAAGCGCTACGAGATCGACCCGGAGCGCGCGGCTCCCTGGCTCGCCTGAGTTCGAACCCGACGTCCGGCCGGATTATCTCCCCGACTCGGTCTCACGGCGGGGTGAAGCCTCCCCCGCTGATATCCCAACCACCGGAAGGTGCAGCTCAGAACCGTCTGCCCTGAAGGTGCGGATGTCCACATCGAAATGGGACCCACCCGGCCACCAGATCGAGAGCGCCCCTTCGGCCACCGTTGCCTCGGCCGAGCCCAGGTCAGGGACCGTGAACTCGAAGACGACCCTGGCGACCGAACGGGGCACCGCACCAGTCACAAGGGTGACCATGTCATCACCCTCGCCCCAAGTGCCCGAGTCGATCACGTTCGCGTTCTCCATGAGCGGCAGAGACCCCGTTTCCTCGGTGCCGTACGGCACTGCGGAGAATATCGACCCTTCCCAGGAGTCGCCGGCTGTGTCCACCAGGCAGACGACGTACTCTCCACCTCCGCGAAAGATGGCCACCGCGCGGTTTCCCCGAAGGTCCAGGACGACCAGCGGCGGAAGCTCCCCCACGCGGATGTCCAGGCTCGGATCATGTGCATCCAGGCTCTCCTGGCAGGCGACGGTCGCAGCCTGGACATCCTGCTCCGTCACGACCTCCGGCACCGCCGCCCAGACCAACCTCGTTCGGGAGGGGGCCAAGACCAGCGTAGCGATCAGCACGATTGCAGCCACCCCTGCGATCAACGCGGATGAGCGAATAGAGAGTCTCCGCCTCGGTCGTTTCGGCGCGGGACGCAGGTACTGCACTCCCGCCATCCCGAGTCGTACCCGGTCGACCACATCGGAATAGAGCTCCAGCTCGGTCAAGGCGAAGGCTTCCCATCGTGCTTTCCCACCGAAATCTGGATGATCGAATTCGGTCATGGGACCTCCTGTCTCGCGCTCAGCCGTTCTCGAAGACCGGAAAGCCCTCGATGTAGGTGGGTGGTCACGGTTCCCGCGGCGATGCCCAGTGTCTCGGCAGTCTCCTGGGTGTTGAGCTCGGCCAATACGCGGAGG
Organism: Actinomycetota bacterium; assembly: GCA_050692195.1. Lineage (GTDB taxonomy): Bacteria > Actinomycetota > UBA4738 > UBA4738 > UBA4738 > JBOGVA01. Next base: position 5,196 of record JBOGVA010000047.1, read on the forward strand.
GCGACCACCTGGCGCTGGCGCTCCGGCAGAGCCCACAAGGCTTCGAGCACTGCTGGGTCGCCATCGACAGTGGGGTCGCTGCCTGGCTCGTTGGAGCTGTGAAGACGCCTCGCACGTATCGTCTTCCGCCAGCGGTCGCGGTGCAGATTCAGGGCGGTACGCATCACCCAGGCGACGGGCGCAGGTGTCGCACTCACCGACTCCCATCGAGACAGTGCTCGCGTGTAGGCCTCGGATACCAGGTCATCCGCCTCCTGTGCATCCCGCACGGTGGCGAGGAGCGCCCGGAAGCAGCGATCGCGCGTCTCGCGGTAAAACGACTCGAAGTCGTTCACGCCATGTTTACGATCTCACGGCCCGAATCACTTACATCGGCGGCGAAGGTCAGAACAGGGCGGAGGCGAGCTTGCGACGGTACTCGACCGTTAGCGGATCCTCGTCGCCGAGCACCGCGAAGACCTTGAGCATGCCCTCCCGGGCCTCCTGTCGATCTTCCTCCGTCCCGTTGCGGACCGCGGCGAGAAAGACCTCCAAGGCTTCCTGGAACCGGCCCTCGGCCGCGGCACGCTCCGCGTCGGCGAGAGGGCCGGACCCGTTGGGAGAGGCCCACTCCGAGACGTCGACGGCTGCCAGGAGTCGCTCCGCCTCAGGGTCGGGCCGCAGAGGAGTGAGGAGCCGCCGGGCCTCCCCGGGATCGCCTCTCATCGCGACCAGTCGGCCCAAACCGAGAGAAGAGAGAGGATGTCCCGGCTCCAGGCCCAGCGCCTGCCGGTACAGGCGCTCCGCCTCAGGCGTGTTCCCGGACCGCGCGGCCTCGTCGGCCAAAGCGGTCAGACGGTCGGCCTCTGAGGGCACGACCGACTGGAGGAAGCTCCGGATCGACTGCTCGGGGATCACTCCGACGAACTCCTGCACCACCCCACCGTCCCGAAACGCCTTCACCGCGGGGATGCCCTGGATGCCGAAGGCCAGGGCCGACTGGGGGTTGGCGTCGACGTCGAGCTTCGCGAGCTGGAACTGCCCGCCGTATTCCTCCGCCAGGCGCTCCAGCACGGGGCCGATCATCCTGCATGGCTGGCACCATGCGGCCCAGAAGTCGACCACGACTGGGCGGCGCCGGGACTCCTCGATCACCGCTGAGGAGAACGTTTCGTCGGTCACCTGGACCACGTTGGGATCGGCCTCGCTCATCTCCTCAAGAGTAGCGAAGTTGTGAGAAGTTTCAGGCCAGCAAGCCCTCGATGGCTTCGAGGAGCTGGTCGGTCACCCGTTCGGCCTTCTCCGTGCGGGTCGCAGCGCTGGATGCCCGTTCGACCGGTATCGGCCGCCCGAAGGCCACCCGGACGTCCTTGCGGACGGAGAACGGTCCTCTTCGGCGACCCGTCCGGCCCGTGCCGCTCAGCCCGCAAGGGACCAACGGCGCTCCGGTACGAAGGGCAAGCCATGCCGCCCCCTTGAGGAAGGGCAGCATCTCGCCGCTCATGCTTCGAGTGCCCTCGGGATAGACCCCGACCACCTGGCCACGCTCCAGCAGGGCCAGGGCCGTGTCGATGGCCCGCACGTCTGCGATGTCCCGGCGGACCGGGAAGCCCCCAAGCACGTGCCACATCCATCGGCGGATCGGGTCGCCGAAGAGCTCCCGCTTGGCCATGAACATCACGGGTCGAGGGCTGGCCACCACGTGGACGGGGATGTCCCACATGCTCCGGTGGTTGGCCGCCAGGACGGCCGGGCCGCTTCGGGGAACGTGCTCTGCTCCGGTCACCGTCAGTCGGCAGTACCACCGGATGGGCCCGCCGACGATGGCCTTCGCCGGGGCCTGGAACCGGCCGAAGCCGGGGCGGATGCGGGGGCTCCCCGGCATGGTGCGCCGGACTGTAGCAGCAACGTCCGCCAGGGTCGCGGCGTCCGAGAGGTCATCGTCGACGAGCCGCACGCTGAAGCGCTCCTCCACCGCGATGGCCAGCTCGGCGCATGCCAGCGAGTCGAACCCAAGCTCTGACAGGCGGGTCCCGCCGGTCGCCCCGGGCACCTCGGGACGCAGGGCCACGACGATGTCGCGCACAACTTGCTCGATCGGCTCCTCGGGCGCCAGCATCGCGGCAGAAAATCTAGGGCATCGTGCCCTCCCGCGTTCGCTGCGCAAGGTCGGCGAAGCCCTGAAGAACCCCGATGCTAGAATCGGGCGACCGACCGTCAAGCGAGGAAGGGACCTTTGGCGACCCGGACCCAACAGCAGGCATCCAGCCGCCACGCGTCGCTCGGCCTCTCCGACCAGGACCTTCTGGACATGTACCGCACCATGGTCACTGCCCGGCTGTGCGACGAGGCCCAGTTCCGGCTGAACCGCCAGGGCAAGGCACCGTTCGTGGTCCCGGTGTCGGGCCACGAGGGTTGCCAGATCGGCTCGGCGTGGCCCTACCGAAAGGGAAGAGACGTCTTCGTCCCCTATTACCGCGACATGGGGGTATGCCTGGTGGCGGGCATGACCCCGCTCGACGTGTTCCTGGCGGTGTTTGGAAAGCGCGACGACCCTTCCTCGGGAGGCCGGCAGATGCCCGCCCACTGGAGTTCCAGGCAACACGGCATCGTCACCGGTTCCTCCCCCATCGCCACCCAGATCCCTCACGCCGCCGGTATCGCCTACGCGATCAAGTATCGAGGAGAGGACGCCGTGGTGGGCGCGTGGTTCGGGGACGGCGCCACCAGCGAGGGCGACTGGCACGAGGGTCTCAACTTCTCGGGCATCCACAAGCTCCCGGTGGTCTGGTACTGCGAGAACAACAAGTACGCCATCAGCGTGCCCCTGGCCAAGCAGATGGCGGTGAAGGACGTTGCGGTGCGGGGTCCGGCGTACGGCTTCGCCGGCGTGGTGGTGGACGGGAACGATGTCCTCGCCTGCTACGAGGCGTCAAAGGCAGCGGTCGACAAGGCCCGGAGCGGCGGTGGCCCCACGCTGATCGAGCTGAAGACGTACCGGTTCCACCCGCACACCTCCGACGACGACGACCGCACCTACCGCTCGCGGGAGGAAGTGGAGGAGGCCAAGCGGAACGATCCGTTGATCCTGTTCGCCGGCTACCTGAAGGAGCAGCGACTCATCGACGACGAGGGCATCGAGGCCCTCCGGGCAGAGGTCAAGCGGGCAGTGGACGCCGACGTGGACTCGGCATGGAACGCCGCCGACCCCCAGCCGGAGACCGCCCTCCAGCATGTCTTCGCGGAAGGCGACGGCGGCCTGGAGACGACCGGCGGGGAGGCCACCCCGGCCGAGCCGCCCGCGGACAGCCCGCCATCCCTATGACCGAGAAGAACGTCGTCCAGACGATCCACGACACGCTGTGGGACGCAATGAAGTCGGACGATCGAGTCTTGGTGATGGGTGAGGACGTCGGAGCCCGAGGCGGAGTCTTCCGGGCGACGGCCGGGTTCCTCGATGAGTTCGGCGAGAGCAGGGTCATCGATACGCCCCTGGCCGAGTCCTCTATCGTCGGGGTGGCCATCGGGATGGCCATGCACGGCCTCCTGCCCGTGGCGGAGATCCAGTTCGCCGACTTCATCCACCCGGCCTTCGATCAGCTCGTGTCCGAGGCCGCCCGTATCCGCTACCGCACGGCCGGCGACTGGAGCTGTCCGATGGTGGTCCGCGCACCGTACGGCGGCGGCGTGCACGGCGCCCTCTACCACTCGCAGAGCATCGAGGCCTTCTACGGCCACGTCCCCGGGTTGAAGGTCGTCCTCCCTTCGACGCCCTATGACGTGAAGGGCATGTTGCTGGCGGCGATCAAGGATCCGGACCCGGTGATGTTCCTCGAGCACAAGAAGACCTACCGGTTGATCAAGGGAGAGGTGCCGGACGAGCCGTACGAGGTGCCCATCGGCAAGGCCGACGTGAAGCGCGAGGGCGCGGACCTGTCCGTGATCGCCTATGGGCTCATGCTGCACCACGCCCTGGAGGCGGCGAACCGATTGCAGGAAGAGGAAGGCTTCTCGGCCGAGGTCGTCGACGTCCGCACCATCGCGCCGCTCGACAAACAGACCATCCTCGACTCCGTCAAGAAGACCGGCAAGGCGTTGGTCGTCTACGAGGACAACCGCACCTACGGGGCCGGGGCCGAGATCTCGGCCACGATCGCCGAAGAGCTGATGTTCGACCTCGACGGTCCGGTGGTCAGGATCGGCGGCCCCGACATCCCAGCTATGCCGTTCTCCACGCCGCTCGAGCACTTCTACATGCCCGACGTTGAGAAGATCTACGAGAAGATGCGGGAGCTCGCCAAGTTCTAGCGATGCCTACCCGCGACCACAACCCGCAGAAGAGACGGCTGTATCTTCCCATCGTCTCCACGAACGGCGACGGCCATGGTTCGGTCGGAGCTGCCACGCAAGGCGCGGCTCTGGCCGAGACTCACACGGGCCACTCGGTCGGGTGCGCTCAGACGGCCAGGCCGGTCGGGCGCCGCCCGGACTGGCTGAAGGTCAAGATCAGGACGGGTCCCAACTACGCGGACCTCAAGGGGATCATGCGCGGCCTGGACCTCCACACGGTCTGCGAGGAGGCCGGCTGCCCGAACATCTACGAGTGCTGGGAGGACCGGGAGGCCACCTTCCTCGTCCTCGGCGACAAGTGCACCAGGCGCTGCGGGTTCTGCGACGTCATGACCGCCCGGCCGGACCCCATCGCGGAGGACGAGCCGGACCGGATCGCTCGGGCCGTTGCGGCCATGGGTCTCAGGTACGTGGTACTGACCGGCGTGGCTCGGGACGACCTCCCCGACGGAGGCGCTCGGATCTGGGCCGCGTGCGTCCGGACCATCCGGGAAGCCATCCCGGAATGTGGCGTGGAGGTCCTCCCTCCTGATTTCAAGGGTGATCCGCTGGCGATCCGCACGGTGATGGACGCGGAGCCGGATGTGTTCGCCCACAACCTGGAGACGGTCCGCCGGCTTCACGCTCGCATTCGGCCGGCCTTCGGCTACGACCGGTCGCTCGAGGTCCTGCGTATCGCCAAGCGGCTTCGCCCCGACGGAATCACGAAGTCGAACCTCATCCTGGGCATGGGCGAGCGGTCCGACGAGGTCCGGGAGGCGATGAGCGACATCCGATCGGCCGGCTGCGACTTGCTCACGATGGGCCAGTATCTCCAGCCGACCAAGCACCACCTGCCCGTGGATCGGTGGGTCACGCCCGCGGAGTTCGCGGACCACGCTCGCTTCGGAACGCAGGAGCTGGGGTTCGCCCACGTCGAAGCGGGTCCGCTGGTCCGTTCGTCCTACCACGCCGGGAAGCAGCTCACCCGGGCCCTGGCGGGCTGAGAAGAGGGAGGAGCCGGCCTGTAAGCCGGATTCTGTCCCCGGCGCGGATGCGCCGGGTGGCGACCATCTCTCTGGGAGCCGCGTCGCCGCGACCCTCGGTGCAGCCTACCCGGGAGCATCGGACGGGCCGCCCGCTCCCTGCTTGGCCTTGCTCCGGGTGGGGTTTGCCCAGCCGGCCGGTCACCCGGCCGCTGGTGAGCTCTTACCTCACCGTTTCACCCTTGCCCCTGCCCACGACCCGGCGGCGAGCCACGTCGTTGAGCGGTGGGCGGTCTGTCTCTGTGGCACTCTCCGCGGGTCACCCCGCCTGGGCGTTACCCAGCACCCTGCCCGATGGAGTCCGGACTTTCCTCGACCCAGCCTTGCGCGGGCCGCGGCCGCCCGGCCGGCTCCTCCTCCAGCAAGTATAGGTGCCACCACTCACTCGAACAGGTGGGGCGCGGGCTCGGGCCGCCGATACGACCTGCCGGGGCCGGCCAGCCACTCGTCGACCCCTTCGTTGGCCAGCCGGTCGGCCGCCCGATTGAGCTCGCGCGGGACGTGCTCGAAATCGACCTGCTCGAACCGATCGAGGAGGGCCCTCACCTCCCCGTGCAGCCGCACGAGGGTGGGGTTCTTCACCCGAAACCGCCCCGCGAGCTGCTCCATCAACAGCCTGCTGTCCGACCGGAGGAGCACGTGGGTGGCTCCTGCCTCCGCAGCACGCTCGAGCCCTTCGATCGCGGCCCGGTATTCCGCCACGTTGTTGGTGGCCACTCCGATCCCCCGCGCCACCCGGGCAACCACCCGCCCTCTCGGCGTCCGGACGACCACTCCGATCCCGGCCGGCCCGGGATTCCCCCTGGCCGCGCCGTCGCAATAGACGATCAGTCGAAGACGAGGATCCTTCGGCAGTACTCGCACCTCCGGATGCCTTCGCTCCGCTTGAGCCCCTCGAGATACATGGGCGACAGCTTCTGGTGGCACCCCTGGCATACCCCGTCGGTCAGGGCCGCGGCTCCCAAACCCTTCTTCAGGCGACGAAGCTCCTCATAGAGCTCGAGCAACTCCGGGTCCACCTCACGAACCAATGCCTCGCGCCTCGATGCCAGTTCTGCCAGCTCCCTGTCGATCTCGCCCAGCTCCTTGGCGGACCCCTCTTCGACCTCCGCCAGCCGGCGGCGAGCCTCGGCCGCCTCGCTGCCAAGAGGGCCGACCCGCCCCTCCATCTGCTCTCGCCTTTCCATCTGTTCCAGGAGCAGGTCCTCAACTCGAGACTTCCGTGCGGACAGACCGCGCACCTCCGCGTCGATCGACTGGAGCTCCTTCGGGTTCGCCACGCTGCCGTCGTACAGGCGCTTCCGCTCGGCGTCGATCTTCCGCTCCAGCGAATCGACGTCCACCTCCAGGCGCCGCTGCTCGCCGACCACGGCGTCGAGGGCAAGGCGCAGCTCGCCGAGACGAGCCTCCGCCTCCCGAACGGCTTCGCGGGCGAGCCGGACGTCTTCCTCCGACTCCAGGAGTCTCAACCGGGCCCTCAGCCTGTCCGTGGCCAGATCGAGGTCCTGAAGCTCAAGCAGACGATCCATCCCACGAACGCCCGCTGCACGCCCCACGGGATCCTGCCCGATGCTCACGGCGAAGTAGCTTCCCACATTGCCCATTGCGCCGTTCGGGAGGCTGGCTCTAGAGTTCCAGCGTCCAGGAGAATGCTCGTGATCGAAGCGAGGCGGTTCCCCACAGCCTGCGTGGCCTCGCCCCATTACCTGGCCTCCGCCACCGGCCTCGCCGTGCTCGCCTCGGGCGGAAACGCGCTCGATGCCGCGGTCGCCATGAACCTCACCCTCGGCGTGGCGACTCCCTACCTGTGTGGGTTCGGGGGTGACCTGTTCGCCCTGGTCTGGCGCGATGGCACCTCGTTCGCCTACAACGGTTCGGGGGCAGCACCTGCCGCGGCCACGCTTGAGGCGGTGCGGACGGCGGCGGGCGGCGAAACCATGCCAACCTTCGGTCCCCTCACCGTGACGGTCCCCGGCGCCGTTGACGGGTGGTTCGCCCTGCTGGAGCGATTCGGTTCCAGGCCGTTCGAGCAGCTGGCCTCGTGGGCGCTGGGCTACGCGAGACGGGGATTCCCTCTCACCCGGAAAGCCGCCGAGAGGCTCCGTCGCGCCAAGGAGGTCTACCGCTGGTCCGTGCAGTGGCAAGACGTCTACGGCCGGGCCGAGGCGGGAACCGTGCTGCGACAGCCGGACCTGGCGCGCACGATCGAGGAGCTGTGCCGAGGCGGGCCCGACAGCTTCTACAGGGGACCCATCGCCCAGGCCATCGCGAAGCACGTCGAGTCGCTCGGCGGGCTTCTCACGGCCGAGGACCTAGCCGACCATCGGGGCGACTGGGTTCAGCCGCTCAAGACCACCTACCGCGGTCATGAGGTCCTGGAGCTGCCGCCCAACACGCAAGGGGTCACCGCACTCGAGGCCCTGAACATCGTGCAGGCGGCTGGCTCGCTCCCCCCGGAAGGGCCTGAGCGCCATCACCTGTTGATCGAAGCTTCGAAGCTTGCCTTGTCGGACCGGGACCTCCACGTGACCGATCCCCGTCACATGTCCGTCTCGGGGGAGACCCTGGCCTCCATGAAATGGGCGGCGGAACGGGCTCGGGCCATCGATCGGGGATCTGCTAGGGACCCTATGGCAGGCCGGACGGCCGGTGGCGGCACCGCGTACATGTGTGCGGCCGACGGCGAGGGGATGTGCGTGAGCCTGATCCAATCGAACTTCATGGGGTTCGGAGCGGGGGTCACCGTCCCCGAATGGGGCATCAACCTGCAGAACCGCGGCGCGTTCTTCTCGTTGGAGCCAACCCATGCGAACGCGATCGGCCCACGAAAGCGCACGCTCCACACGCTGATCCCGGCGATGGTCCTCCGTGGGGGCCGTCCCTGGCTGGTGTTCGGGTCGATGGGGGGAGACGGCCAGCCGCAGATCCATCTCCAGCTGCTGGTGCGCATGGTCGATGACCACGAGGACCCGCAGGGGGCGATCAGCCAGCCCCGGTGGATCCTGTCGCCCGGAGATTGGTCGGTAGCTGCGGAGTCGCGCTTCGAACCCGACCTGATCGACGCCCTCCGGGCGCGCGGCCACCGCATCTCCGTCACGGACGCCTTCGATCCCTTCATGGGGCACGCCCACGCCATCCAGGTGACCGACCAGGGCTACGCAGGGGCGACGGACCCACGTGCCGAAGGGGCCGCCCTGGGGCTGTAAGGCCTCCGCCAGCCCGATAGCCGCCGCCGGCCTGCTTCATCCGGTTGATCGATCTGCCGATCCATAAGACTAAGCAGTGGGTTCCAGCCCTGGGCCCGCGCTAGGCCAATGACCGGTCGGGAGGAGCACCCAACGGACCGAGGGATGGGCTTCGACAACGCTGCCGCAGCCGGGCCTGGACCCCTCAGAGCAACCGTCCTCGTCGTGGACGATTCGCCGGAGATCGCCCGGATGGTCGAGGTGATCCTTCGCTCGGCCGGCTATGGGGTTCAGGTCGCTCGCGACGGGCAGGAAGCCTTCGAGATGGTCCAGAAACGCCGCCCGGATCTCATCCTGCTCGACGTCATGATGCCGAAGCTGGACGGTTTTCAGCTGACGCGTCTTCTGCGACAAGACCCGAGGATGTCTGGACTCAGCATCATCATCCTCACCGCGAAGGGGCTGTCCGCAGACCGTTTGCAAGGCCTGACGGCCGGCGCCGACGACTACATCCTCAAGCCATTCGACGCGGGAGAGCTGATCGCCCGCGTTCGAGGCGTGCTTCGGCGGACCGAGGAGCTCAAGGACCTGTCCCCGCTGACGGGGTTGCCCGGGAACGTTCGCATCGAGAAGGAGATCGAGCACAGGATCGGGGCGAAGCAGGGCTTCGCCGTCCTGTACGCCGACCTCGACCATTTCAAGGCCTACAACGACCGCTATGGGTTCGCCCGGGGAGACGAGGTCCTGCGGATGGCAGCCAGGGTCATGGAGGATGTGGCGCTCGCCATCGGTGGGCCCGGCTCCTTCGCCGGCCATGTGGGTGGGGACGACTTCGTGGTGGTGACGACCCCGGACCGGGCCCAGCAGGTGGCCGAAACCATCATCGAGAGGTTCGACCGGGAGGTCCCTGCCCTGTACGACGCCGAGGACGAGGTCCGTGGCTATCTGGAGGCGGAGGATCGCCAGGGCCACATGGTGCCCTTCCCGCTCGTCTCGATCTCGATCGGTGTCTCAACCAGCGAGAAACAGGGCTTCGCACACTACGCCGAGGCCGTAGCACTGGCGACGGAGATGAAGTCCTTCACCAAGAGGACGCCCGGTTCGTCCTGGGCGATCGACATCAGGGCGGGTTCTCAGAAGGCTTAGGGCGTAGGTCCAATCAAGGGAAAGCTGGCGATTACCGATACCTGATCCACAGTAGGGGTGGATCGAGTGCGGAATCGAAACGTCCAACGCCAGAATCCAGGGGCCGATCCCCCGAGCCATCGGTGGACGGCTCGCCCCGTCCTGAGCCTTCTCCTTCGGTGCATCGTCCTCCTGGTTCCTTTGGTCGCGGGCGCCGCCACCGCCCTGTGGCTCGACCATGCGCTCCCGAAGGCCACCGGTATCGGCGTCGTATGGCGGTGGGCCTTCATCCTGGTGGCCACGGTGATCGCCGTCAGGCTCGTCGACCGGGCGGCCCGCCGTCTCCTGCCGCTGGCCGTCTTGTTCAAGCTGTCGATGATCTTCCCCGACCGAGCCCCGTCCCGATTCGCCATGGCTCGTCGAGCCGGGAACGTGCGACTGCTGCATGATCGGGTGAGGCAGGCCAGGGAACATGGAGTGGATCACGACCCCGCGCGTGCCGCCGACACCATCCTCTCTCTCGTCGCGGCGCTGAGCGCCCACGACCGGGCTACCCGCGGGCACTCGGAGAGGGTGCGGGCCCTCACCGACATGCTGGGAGACGAGCTGAAGCTTCCTTTGGAAGACCGCGACCGGCTGCGTTGGGCCGCCCTTTTGCACGACATCGGCAAGCTCCAGGTATCGGGGGCCATCCTGAACAAGCCCGGCAAGCCCGAGCCACACGAATGGGACATCCTCAAGCAGCACCCGGAGGAGGGAGCCCGCCTGGCCGCACCGCTCCTGGCCTGGCTGGGCCGGTGGGGATCCGCCATCGAACAACATCACGAGCGGTACGACGGGCGGGGCTATCCATATGGACTGAGCGGCGCCGAGATCTCCATCGGAGGCCGCATCGTGTGCCTGACCGACTCATTCGAGACCATGACCGCCGCCCGCCCCTACAAGAAGCCCATGAGCGCATCCGCGGCGCGGGAGGAGCTTGCCCGCTGCGCCGGCGAGCAATTCGACCCCAACGTGGTCCGCTCGTTCCTGAACATCTCGCTGGGCCGTCTGCGATGGACCGTGGGTCCGGCTGCGTGGGTCGCGCAGATCCCCTTCATCGGGGAGCTCCACAGGGCCGGGTGGCAGGCCGCCACCGCCACCTCGAGTGCGGCAAGCGCACTCAGCAAGGCTCTGGTGGGCGTCATCGCCCTGGTCATGGGCGGTTCAATCAACCTCCCCACGTACCGAGTGGAGAGGCCAGCGCCGGTGGCCGAGCCCAGCATCGTGCGGCCGGAGCAGGGACCACATGTGCCTCCATCCGACCCACGAAGCGAGTTCCCCCGTCCGGGAGATGGGTCGAATGGCGCGCCCAGAGACCCCACAGGCGAGGGAGACGACGTACCCGAGGGGCCGGACGAGCCGGACCAACCGCCTGGCGAGGGCGACATCATCGATGAGGTCGAGGACGTCCTGGAGGACCCGGTCGACGCCGTGGACGACATCGTCGACCCCGTGGAGGACATCCTCGAGGACCCGGTCGACGCCATAGAGGACATCCTGGAGGACCCGGTCGATGAAGTAGAGGACATCGTCGACCCGCTCGAGGACATCCTCGAGGACCCGCTCGACGACCTGGACGACATCGTCGACGGGCTGCTGCCCTGATCCGAAGCCTCCAAGCCGACCCTCCGCTAGCGCCTAGCGAACCCCAGAGGCTCGAATGACCGTCGCGCCCTTCGGTGCCGAGCCGGCCAGCTGGCACGGGTTGTAGCAGGCAACGCGCCCGCAGCACAGCTCGCAATCGGGCTCGGTGGGGCCGCACTTCTGGCCCGGCCCGCAGTCGGCGTCGGTCTC
>JBOGVA010000048.1:0-51530 GCA_050692195.1 Actinomycetota bacterium
TGGTCGTCCTGGTGCTCGAACACCATCCGGACGGCCCGCTCACGGACCTCCTGCGGATACCTGCTTCGTCGTGTCATGGCTCCAACCTCTCACGAGTCGGAGCCTCCAAGAAACCCGGGGCGGTTCAGACGACCTGGAGCCGTGGTGGCGGCAATGCCGCACGAAAATCGCTCACGACGAGCACGTCGATGTCACTCCACTCAGACACGACGGTTCCTCGCGCCCAGGATCCGATCAGAACCACGGGCTCATTCGGTGGCAAGGTTTGCAGCAGGCGGCGTAGATACTTCCGCTCCGGAAGCGTTTCGAGAATCGAGGCCATGTGCTGGACCGAGGTCATCCGTCCCCCTGAAACAGACCAGCGACGGCCTCGATGTAGTCCTCGACTGCCACAGCGATGTCCTCGGGGCTGAGAGTTTCTGAAGGCTGTACCTCGCCGTAGGCCTCGCTCTTCCTGAGGGAATTCAGCTCCGTCAAGAGGTCCGCGATATCGGGGAGGCCGTGTGCTTGATGCAAGCTTCGAGCGGCCTCGACCTTGCTCGGATGGGTCGTCTTCCAGGCAAGACCGAAGTGATCGGCGGCCGCGACAACTGCGTTCTCCAGCCCGTAGAAGCCGTAGATGGCCAGATCCGACCAATCGACCGGCTCGGTCCAAGCCACCTGAACCCGGGCCAGTTGCTCGGGCGCCTTGCTGAGCTTGTCCGGCTCCGGCATGGCCTCAGTGTAGAGCCCCTCAAGCTGTGGCCGGCGACCTGACTCATCCTCTTAGACCGCCCCTCTTGCTGGGTCGCGTTGACGAAAAGTTGACGGAAGGGCGGGACGAGGGTCCGCTCAGGAGAATCCAGGGAGTCCAATGGAGGGCTGTGACCAGCCGGTTTGTAGGAGAGGGCGCCCAACCAGCGGGGCTTGAAGGGTTCTGCCCTCCTTGACGCGGAAGAGGTCAGAGGTTCAAATCCTCTAGCGCCCACCAAGCAGAATCGCGGCGCCCTTCCCAGGGTCGACGTCGTTGCCTAAGACGTTGTGAGCCGCGGGGCAGGAGCGCCACTTCTCCATTTCGTCCTCAGCGCGTCGCCGGTGCAAGGATCCATGCAGGTCCCGGTCGGGCAGCAGGACCCCATGCAACACTGACCCACGATCGGGCAGTCGGCATCGGACTGGCACGGTGGGTAGTCCGCACAGAAGAAGCTCGGGAACGCCCTGCACTCGCACGCCGAGTGATCGATGTTGTTCAGGCACAGGCACGAGCCTCCACAGCCGTCGGGGTTGCAGAACACCGCAACACCGCACGGGATGCCCGGCTCACACCCGCAATCCGGACACCCGGCCGGCTCACATCCCCCGGGCGGGGTCTGGGCGAACGCCGGCGCTCTGAGGCTCGTCAGGACCGGAGCCGACCACACAACGGCTGCTCCGGCTCCGATCCGCTTCAGCATCCTCCTCCGGGAAACTCCATCCCGGACCTCAAGCTCATCGCTCATCGAAGTCCCCCTCTTCGAAGTTGATGATTTCGCCCCGTCGCGTACCCAAGCATTACTGCTCGCAGCGGCTCCAGGCGCATCGTCCGGAGGCCGTATCTTTCCTTAGGGGCATCGGGGCTGGGAGTTGCCAGATGGTCGTCGCGAGACGCGAGGTGGCGGTCCGAGCGACCGCCGAGCTCACCGACGACTTCTGGGAGCGGCTGAGGCGCGCTCCGCGTGGGGAGGAGCGGTCAGGCCACGGCCTCGAGCCGGAACGGCTAGCCGGCCACGGGCAGCCCAGCAGCGGGGCCCGCTAGCGCCCACCACGAAGGTCCTGTCGGAGGCCTTCGCTCATGCTCGAACCCCCGGGAGCCGAACCTGCTTGGTGACGTCCAAGAGAGAGGGCATCAGTTCACTACCATGGCGTTTGAAGGAAGCCTGATCTGGGTAATGCACCCCGGCACTCCGAGGGGGGGTTAGTGCGGGCTGGGCGAACAGAGAGCCCTGGTTCGGGCAGAGCCGGCGATCCGACGAGGAGCCGCTGCCATCGATAGGCGCGCTCCACCGCATTCGTCCGTGATGTCCGCGGATCCACCTCCCCGGTCATCGGCCGCAACGCCCCTTTCTGCTGAAGCGCTGGCGAAGATCGTCCATTTCGACGACTGTCTGAGTCGCTGCGCCACCAGCGCCGACGTGATCTCGGCTGCGGTCGGGCCCGGTCTCGATGCATTCGGGGCCAAGGCAGCGGTCATCGGGTTGACGGACTTCCAGCTTCGGCTCGAGCCCGTCGTGGGCAGCGCGGGCGTCGAGGGACTCGCCGCTCGTTGCGCAAGGCTCGCCCTGGACGCTCCGGTCCCCATCACCGAGACCATCCGCACGGGCAAGCCCGTCAACCTGCGGCCGCTGACGGAGAGCGCCGTCGGCGATCGATCCGGCGCCGAACTTGGAGCGGTTAGTGAGTGCACCCTCCCCATCCTCGGTCCTCGGGGGATTGTCGGGGCAATCTGGCTGTTCCTCGGTCCGGACGAGCCTCCGCATGAGGCCGGTCTCATCTCCGTTCTGATCGCGCGGCTGGCTGACGCCATCGACCGAGCGCGGCTGCTGGAGTCGGAGCGGCGCATGCGCTCGCGGGCCGAGTGGTCCGCGGCCAGGTTGTCGCGCGTGCAATCGTTGACTTCAGGTCTTTCCGCAGCGCTCGGCCCCGTAGACGTCGCCGACGTGGTCATGACGCATGCCCTTGCCGAGCTGGGCGCGACCGGAGGGACGTGCTACATGCTGGTCGATGACGGGACTCTGAAGCCCGTGCGCTCCATCGGTGCCGAGAGGGGGTCGCGCTCCGCGATCTCGATCGAGAACGAAGAATTGAGGGCGATCCTCAAGGGTGGCGCGGTGGTCGTCCTCCCACCCAAACCCGGTCTCTCTGGCGGGCCCGGGAACGGCAGTCCCAGAGCCGTCGTGCCGCTGGCGCTGAGAGGCGAGGTTCTCGGCGCCATCGAGTTGACGTTCCCCCGCGACAGGGAGCTGGACGGAGAGCTCCGTTCCTTCTTGGCCGCCCTCGGAACGCAGTGCGCCCAGGCGGTCGAACGCGCCCGCCTCTATGCGCAACGCGCGAAGGAGGCCCACGTGTTGCAGGCCTCGCTGATGCCCCCTGCCCTCCCCCATATCCCCGGTCTCGATATCGCAGCTGCGTACCGACCCTTCGGAGACGGAACCGTGGTCGGAGGAGACTTCTATGACGTCTATGCACTCGGGGAGGCCCGATGGGGTCTCGTCGTCGGTGATGTTTCCGGCAGGGGCATCGAGGCTGCCGCGATCACGTCACTCGCGCGCTACACCACTCGGGCCGCGGCGCTTCTGGGCATGGGGCCCGCCGATGTCTTGGGTACCCTGAACCGAGTCATGCTCTCGGAACCGCTCGGAGAGCGGTTCTGCACGATCGTGCATGGCGTCCTCGAGCCGGCGGCAGGCGGCGTTGCCGTCACGCTGAGCCTCGGCGGCCATCCTCGTCCACTCTTGCTGGATCGGCGGACGAGATCCATAAACGCTGTCGGAACGCCGGGGACCGCCGTAGGGATCGTGCCGGATCCGGCTCTGACGGAAACGCGCCTTACACTGCGCAACGGACACGTACTCCTCTTCTTTACCGACGGTTGCGTCGATATCCATGCCGAAGACGGGACGAGGTCCGATGAGGGCGTGTTGATCGACGTGCTTCGCGAGTACGCCGAGGAGGACGCCACCGAGTTGACCAAACGCCTCGAAGACCAAGTCATGAATTCGAAGGGGGGACCGAGCGCAGACGACGTGGCTTTGCTCGTCTTGAGAGCTCAGAACGATGAACCCTAAGAGCTCGACGCCGAGCGGCGCGGTTCCCGCTGCGATCCGAGAGGAGAAAGGTGACCGATGAAATCGCTCGCTAGGCGCACCAAGGAGGGCTCGCCGCGGATGCCGGCGAAGAACCGGGAAGCCCGCCCTGTGTCGAAGAACGGCCAGCGAGGTGACGATGACCCGGTACTGCAAGAGCTGCTCGATGCGCTGCTCGGGCTCAAGCGCGGCGACTTCCACGTGCGACTACCCGCCCGACGCTCAGGCCTGGCAGGCAGGATCGCGGGGGCGTTCAACGACTGCGTGGGACTGATCGACAAGACGGCCCGCGAGATCGACCGGGTCTCGAGGCTGGTGGGCCGCGAAGGACGCATGTCGGAGCGGATCGACCTTTCAGGGGCCTCGGGAGCCTGGGCGACGCGAGCTATCGCGATGAACTCGCTCATCGACGACCTGATCCGGCCGGTGACGGAGATCGCTCGAGTCATAGAGGCCGTCGCGCGCGGCGACCTCTCGCAGAAGGTGGCGCTCAGCATCGGGGGAAGGCCGGTCAAAGGCGAGTATCTACGGATCGGAAAGGCCGTCAACGCGATGGTCGACCAGCTCTCGTCGTTCGGCGCCGAGGTCAGCCGGGTGGCAAAGGAGGTGGGGACGGACGGCAAGCTCGGCGGTCAGGCCAAGGTCAGAGGCGTGTCCGGCACGTGGAAGGACCTCACCGACAACGTCAACCTGATGGCCTCCAACCTTACCGCCCAGGTGCGTGACATCGCTCAGGTCGCCACTGCTGTCGCAAGGGGAGACCTTTCCCACAAGATCACCGTCGACGTCAAGGGCGAGATCCTGGAGCTGAAGGACACCATCAACACGATGGTCGACCAGCTCTCCTCGTTCGCGGACGAGGTCACCCGGGTCGCTCGGGAGGTAGGCACGGAGGGGAAGCTCGGCGGCCAGGCCAACGTGAAGGGCGTATCGGGCACGTGGAAAGACCTCACCGACAGCGTCAACCTCATGGCGTCGAACCTGACGAGCCAGGTCCGGGACATCGCACAGGTGGCAAGCGCGGTTGCTCTCGGCGATCTGTCGCAGAAGATCACGGTTGGAGCCAAGGGGGAGGTGGCGGCCCTTGCGGACACCATCAACTCGATGACCGACACGCTGCGCGTGTTCGGCGACGAGGTGACCCGCGTCGCGCGCGAGGTCGGCACCGAGGGCAGGCTGGGTGGGCAAGCCGAGGTCCCTGGGGTCGCGGGGACCTGGAAGGACCTCACGGAAAACGTGAACTCGATGGCCTTCAACCTGACCGCTCAGGTGCGCAACATCGCTCAGGTCGCAACCGCGGTGGCCCGCGGCGACCTCTCCCAGAAGATCACCGTGGACGTCAAGGGCGAGATCCTCGAGCTGAAGGACACCATCAACACGATGGTCGACCAGCTCTCCTCGTTTGCAGACGAGGTCACCCGAGTAGCTCGCGAGGTGGGCACGGAAGGCAGGCTGGGTGGCCAGGCCGAGGTCTTCGGTGCCTCCGGAACATGGAGGGGTCTGACCGACAGCGTCAACTTCATGGCGTCCAACCTGACCAGCCAGGTGCGGAACATCGCCCAGGTCGCTACGGCCGTGGCTCGCGGCGACCTCTCCCAGAAGATCACCGTGGACGTCAAGGGCGAGATCCTCGAGCTGAAGGACACCATCAACACGATGGTCGACCAGCTCTCCTCGTTCGCGGACGAGGTCACCCGAGTAGCTCGCGAGGTGGGCACGGAAGGAAAACTCGGCGGCCAGGCCAGTGTCCCCGGGGTGTCCGGGACCTGGAAGGACCTCACGGACAACGTCAACTTTATGGCCGGGAACCTGACCGCGCAGGTCCGGAACATCGCTCAGGTGGCGACGGCCGTGGCACGCGGCGACCTGTCGCAGAAAGTCACGGTCGACGTCAGGGGCGAGATCCTCGAGCTGAAGAACACCATCAACACGATGGTCGACCAGCTCTCCTCGTTCGCCGACGAGGTCACCCGGGTGGCACATGAGGTGGGGACCGAAGGAAAGCTCGGAGGGCAGGCCGAGGTCGAGGACGTCTCCGGGACGTGGCGCCACCTGACCGAGAGCGTGAACCAGCTGGCGCAGAACCTGACCACACAGGTCCGGGCGATCGCCGACGTCGCAACGGCAGTGACGCAGGGCGACCTCACGCGGGCCATCGACGTCGAAGCCGCGGGTGAGGTCGCGGAGCTCAAGAACGACATCAACCAGATGATCCGCAACCTGCGCGAAACGACGCAGAAGGGCGCGGAGCAGGACTGGCTCAAGACGAACCTCGCCCGGATCTCCGGCATGATGCAGGGCCAGCGAGATCTACGGGAACTGTCCCGCCTGATCATGTCCGAGGTCACCCCCGTGGTGTCCGCGCAACACGGGGCGTTCTTCATGGCGAGCACCGCAGGCGGTGAGCTGGAGCTGAAACTGATCGCCTCGTACGCGTACACGTCCCGGAAGAGCCGGTCCAACCAGTTTCGCCTGGGCGAGGGGCTGGTCGGCCAAGCGGCGGTCGAGAAGAAGACGATCCTGGTCACGGATCCTCCCGACGGTTACATCCGGGTCTCCTCCAGTCTTGGGGAAGGACGACCAGCTGCCATCGTCGTTCTCCCTGTCGTCTTCGAGGGACAGGTCCTTGCTGTGATCGAGCTCGCCTCGTTCACGCCATTGACGGAAGTCAGCCTGATGTTTCTCGAACAGCTGGTCGAGACGATCGGCGTCGTGCTCAATGGTGTCATCGCGAACATGCGTACCGAGGAATTGCTCGCCGAGTCCCAGCGACTGGCCGAGGAGCTTCAGAACCAATCGATGGAGCTACAGCAAGGACAGGAGAAGCTGCGTCAGACCAATGCCGAGTTGGAGGAGAAGGCGCGCCTGCTAGAGGAGCAAAACCGCAACATCGAGCTCAAGAACCGCGAGATCGAGATCGCGAGAAGGGGCCTGGAGGAGAAGGCGCGCCAGCTTGCCTTGGCCTCCAAGTACAAGTCGGAATTCCTGGCGAACATGTCGCACGAGCTTCGCACTCCTCTCAACAGCCTCATGGTGCTTGCGCAGCTCCTGGCTTCGAACCCCGAGGGCACACTCTCTGCCAAGCAGGTGGAGTTCGCCGACACGATCTACGACGCGGGAAAGGACCTCCTCGACTTGATCAACGACATCTTGGACCTGAGCAAGGTCGAGGCCGGGCGGCTCGATATCACGCCGGCGGAGGTAGCGGTCGATGAGATCCGCGAGTCGATCGAGCAAGGATTCCGGCCGCTCGCGGAGCAGAAGGGCCTTTCGCTCGAGGTCTCGATGGGGGCGGAGTGTCCGCCGTCCTTCGAAACGGATCCGCATCGCCTGCAGCAGATCCTGAACAACATGCTGTCCAACGCCATCAAGTTCACCAACGACGGCGGCGTGACCATGCGGATCGACCGGGCCCCCGACGGCCTCGCCTACTCCACCCCACAGCTCCAGGAAGCGAACGTCCTCGCCTTCACGGTCAGTGACACGGGAATCGGAATCCCGCCGGACCAGCTGGACGCGATCTTCGAAGCCTTCCACCAGGCGGACGGAACCACGAGCCGCCGCTTCGGAGGCAGTGGCCTCGGTCTGTCGATCAGTCGAGAGGTGGCCCGCCTGTTGGGAGGAGAGATCCGCGTCGAGAGCAGCGTTGATGAAGGCAGCATGTTCACGTTGTACGTGCCGAGCAGCTACGTGCCCGCGGAGCCGGCGACCCGTGACACGACGCGCCCACCCGGGCACGAACAGGACGAGGTGGGGTTGATCGGAGCAGACGACATGCCCAGTCGCGAAGTGCAGGAGGGATCGGTCTCGCTGAGGGTGCCAGCCCTCGTCGCGCCGGAGCGAGACGGGGAAAACGAGGGCTTGCTCGCCGGAAAGCAGGTCCTCATCGTCGATGATGACGTTCGGAACGTCTTCGCACTGACGAACGCTCTCGAAAGCCAAGGCTCTACCGTGCTGTTCGCCGAAAGCGGCCGCGAGGCAGTGGATGTCCTGTACCGCAATCCCGACATCGACCTGATCATGATGGACATCATGATGCCGGACATGGACGGATACGAGACGATGCGGACGATCCGGACCACTCCCCAGTTCGCCGGGCTTCCGATCATCGCGCTCACGGCCAAGGCGATGAAGGGCGACCGGGAGAAGACGCTCGCTGCGGGGGCGACGGACTACATCGCCAAGCCCATGGAGGTCAATGAATTGCTCGCCAAGATCCGAGCCTGCCTGGATCGCTAGCAACATGGCAAACATCCTGCTGGTCGACGATCGAGCCGAGAATCTCCGAGCGCTCGAGGCAGTGCTGGAGCCTCTGGGGCACAACCTGATCCGTGCGCAGTCGGGCGAACAGGCACTGGCCTGCCTCCTCAGGGAGGACGTCGCCCTCATCCTCCTCGACGTCATGATGCCCGGCCTCGACGGCTTCGAGACAGCAGAGCTCATCAAACAGCGAGCGAGGACCCGCGACGTCCCGATCATCTTCCTGACGGCGCTCAATCAGGCCATCGAGCACCACCTGAGGGGATACGGGGCGGGTGCGGTCGACTACATCACCAAGCCCCTGGATGCCCACATCCTGCGCTCGAAGGTATCCGTGTTCCTCGATCTCCACGAGAAGCGTGAATTGTTGCTGGCGCAGGCCGAGGAGCTCCGCAAACGACTCAAGGAACGAGACCGAGCGCAGCGCGCGCTGGCGCGTCGGACCGGCGAGTTGGCGCGTTCCAACACCGAGCTCGATCAGTTCGTGCAGGTCGCCTCGCATGACATACGGGAACCTCTGGACAACATGGCGGGTTTCCTCGAGCTCATCGCCCAAGCATCCGCCCGTCCCGCCGACGGTGACCTCACGTTGTTGGTCGCCCGAGCGATCGCCCAGGCGGAGCGCATGCGTGGGGCGATCGACACGTTGCTCAGCTCGACGAGGCCGAGCGACGGGATCGACACGAGCGAGGTCGTCGAGTTCGACAAGGTTCTTGACCAGGCGATCGACGATCTCGACGGCCCGCTCGAGGAGAACGGCGCCCGCGTGATCCGGACAACGCTTCCAACCGTGCGCGGAGACTTCTGGCAGCTGGTCGAGCTGGTGAGGCTTCTGATGGAAAACGCCCTCAGGCTGCGAGGGGACGATGCTCCCGAGGTGCGGTTCCACGCGACCGAGGGGCCGCAGGAGCATCTCATCTCGGTCCGGGACAACGGGCGTGGCATCGATCCCCGAGAGGCCGCCCGCCTCTTCACCGTGTTCGGCAGGACGGGTTCCTCGCAGGCCCGTGGAGCCACCGACGTGGACCTCGCCACATGCCGCAGGATCGTCGAGCGGCACGGTGGGCGAATCTGGCTCGAATCGCAGCCGGAACGCGGATCCACGGTCTTCTTCACCGTCCCTCGCACCGAAGACTGATGTTTACGCTCCTGGTCGTGGACGACGATCCGGATTCCCGGTTGCTCGTGGCCCACGCGCTCAAGGAGGCGAAGACGTTCAAGATCATCGGCGAGGCAGCGCAAGCAGAAGATGCCGCTTCCCTGGCCTCCTCGTGGCGTCCTGACATCGTGATGCTTGATCCGGTGCTTCGCGAAGAAGACGGCCAGTGGGCGCTTCCCCGCATCCGCGAGGCTGCCCCGGAAACGAAGGTCGTGCTCTATTCAGCCTTCCCACCCTCGGAGCTCAGGTTCGCCGCCTTGTCCGGGGGTGCCGTCGGGTATCTCGAGAAGAGTCGCTCGCCGCTCACCCTCGCCGACGACCTGCTTGCCGTGTGCGGCCTGCTCGATGTCGTAGAGGCCGGAATCAGCCAGGCAAAGGCGCGTCTTGGGGCGCATATCCAGTCCCCTCGCCTGGCGAGACGATTCGTCAAGCGAGCGCTCGAGCGATGGGGGGTGAGGAGCGAGATCGAGGTGGTCGAGCTCCTGGTGAGCGAGCTCGTCACGAACTCCATCGTTCACGCCCGTTCGGACGTGGAAGTCTCCGTTACCGTCTCCTCGGATCACGTACGCGTGACGGTCTTCGATTCCAGCCTGGACCCGCCAGTTCGTAAGGCGATACGACCGGACGGGGCGTCGGGTCGTGGCCTCCTCATGCTCGACGCGCTCTCTTCGTCCTGGGGAATCGACTTCACGCCCGGCGGAAAGAGCCTGTGGTTCGAGATCAAGAACGAATTCCGCTAACCGTCGCCCGTCAGCCCGAGGAGCTCGGCGACCACTCGATGGTTCGGACCTCGACCGCCCCGGCTATGCCTTTCAGCTCCACCGATCGGGGCTACCCCACCCTCCGGCTCGGGTTTTGCGCGGTTTCAGGGGTGGTGCGACACTAGTGTCTCCCCCGACTGAATCGAAAGGACGTCCGGACCTTACGGTTCGGCGAGGGCGGCGGCGCGACGCGGGCACGCGCCGTCGCCTCTATTTCGGGTGCTATCTTGGGGGTTCCCGGGCGCGTAGCTCAGCGGGAGAGCGCTGCCTTCACACGGCAGAGGTCGTAGGTTCAAATCCTGCCGCGCCCACGCAAGCGTCGGTCTCAGAGCCCCTATCATCCTTGCCATGCCCAAGGTCACCCTGCCAGGCGGCGAGACCAGAGAGATCGAGGCCGGAACGAAAGTCGGCGAAGTCCTTCCCCCCGACGCCCTCTGCGCCCGGCTGGACGGCGTCTTCGTGGACCTCACGTGGCCCGTCGTGGCCGATGCCGAGGTCGAGCCGGTCCTCCCTTCGGATCCCGACGGGCTGGTCGTGCTTCGCCACTCCACGGCCCACGTGATGGCGCAAGCGGTCTGCGATCTCTATCCGGGGGCGAAGTACGCCATCGGGCCGCCCATCCAGGACGGGTTCTACTACGACTTCGACCTGCCCGCCTCCCTGACCCCCGCGGATCTGGAGAGGATCGAGGGCAGGATGCGAGAGATCGCCGCCGAGGGCCAGCCCTTCATCCGAGAGGAGCTCAGCCGGACCCAAGCCCTGGAGCGGTTCCGGGACCAGCCCTACAAACGGGAGATCATCGAGACGGCGGAAGCATCGGAGGGCGCCTTGGGGGACCGGTTCTCGGTCTACCGGAACGACGGTTGGGCTGATCTCTGCCTGGGGCCCCACGTCCCTTCGACTGCCCGACTGGGGGCGTTCAAGCTGCTCAGTCTGGCCGGGGCCTACTGGCGGGGAGACGAGCGGCGGCTCCAGCTCCAGCGGATCTACGGGACTGCCTGGGCCACCGAGGGCGACCTGGCTGCGCATCTCCACCGATTGGAAGAGGCGGAGCGGAGAGACCACCGAAAGCTGGGCCGGCAGCTCGACCTGTTCTCGTTCCCGGAGGAACTTGGGGCAGGGCTCGCCGTCTGGCATCCGCGCGGTGGCGCGTTCCGCAAACAGGTCGAGGACTACATTCGGGATGTCCACCTACAGCGGGGCTACACTCCCGTGTTCACTCCGCACATCGCCCGGTCCGTCCTGTGGGAGACCTCCGGCCATCTGGCGAAATACCGGGACAACATGTACCCGGCCATGGTGGACGAGAGCACCGAGTACTACGTCAAGCCCATGAACTGCCCGTTCCACGTCCTCGTGTACAAGTCACGGACCCGCTCCTACCGAGACTTGCCCCTGCGTCTGTTCGAGCTGGGGACGATCTATCGGCACGAGCGGCTGGGGACATTGCACGGGTTGATGCGGGTGCGGGGAGGGACGCAGGACGATTCCCACATCATCTGTCGCCCGGACCAGCTGGTCGACGAGATACTCAAGGTGTTCGACCTGACCCTCGAGATCTACCGCACCTTCGGCTTCGCCGACCCGGAGGTGCGGCTTTCCACCCAGCCCGGCCTTGCCATCGGAGACGAGGCCATGTGGGCGAGGGCGACAGAAACGTTGAAGGCCGCCCTCGAGCGGAGCGGATTCGACTATCACCTGGCCGAAGGCGAGGGCACCTTCTACGGTCCGAAAGTCGACTTCGACTTCCGCGACGCGATCGGCCGAGCCTGGCAACTCACCACGGTGCAGTGCGACTTCGCGCTCCCGGAGCGATTCGATATGGAGTACATGGCCGAGGACAACCTGCGGCACCGCCCGGTCATGATCCATCGGGCCATTCTCGGAACCATCGAGCGCTTCTCCGGCGTGCTGATCGAGCATTACGCGGGGGCCTTCCCGCTCTGGCTGGCCCCCGAGCAGGTCCGGGTCGTGGCCGTCGCGGACCGGCATGGTCCCCACGCGGAAAGCTTGGCCGAGTCGATCCGCGAAGCCGGGCTCCGGGTTTCCGTGGACGCAGGCCGCGAGACCGTGCAGAAGAAGATCCGCGACGCCCAGCTCATGAAGGTCGCCTACACGCTGGTGGTGGGGGACAAGGAGGTCGAAGCGGGGACCGTCGCGGTTCGAGACCGGCACGGACACGAGGTCCGGGGAGTGCCCTTCGAGCAATTCCTGGAAGCGGTGGTCACCGAGGTATCCGAGCGAGCCCTGGATGGGATCGATCCGGAAGCGATCCGAGCCGCGGGACCAAGCGGGCAGACGGCCTGAGGCCACGCCCGTGGAGCGGCTGTGGACCCCCTGGCGGATGGAGTACATCCAATCGACGAAGGATGAAAAGGACGAGGGGAGCTGCTTCTTCTGCGAGAAGGTGGCGGAGGAAGACGACGAGGCCGCCTACATCCTGACTCGGACCGAGCGGACCTTCGCGATCCTGAACGCATATCCGTACAACCCCGGCCACCTGATGGTGGCGTGCCTCAGACACGTGGCAGAGCTGGAGGAGCTGACCGAGGCCGAGCTTCTCGAGACCTCGGAGCTGCTTCAGCGAGCGGTCCGGGCCCTGAAGGAGGCTTCTCGGCCCGACGGGTTCAACGTCGGAATGAACCTCGGGCGCGTTGCCGGGGCCGGGGTCCCCGGCCACCTGCACTGGCACGTCGTGCCTCGCTGGAACGGCGACACGAACTTCATGGCCGTGGTGGGGGAGACCCGAGTGCTCCCCGAGCTGCTTGGAGACACGTACGCCAGGCTCAAGCCGCTGTTCTGAGATTCAGAGCGAGCGGACCGGCTAACCCGCTTCCCTCTCCTTCTTCGCCTCGGCGATAACTCTCTCGGCGAGGTGAGAGGGCACCTCCTCGTAGTGGTCGAACTTCATCGTGAACACCCCCCGGCCCTGGGTCATGGACCTGAGGTCGATGGCATAGCGCGTCATCTCGGCGTGTGGGACGAGCGCCCGGATGCGCTGCCTTCCCCCGCCGCTCGACTCCATGCCGAGGATACGCCCGCGCTTCGAGTTGAGATCCCCGATGATGTCGCCGGTGTAGGACTCGGGGACGATCACCTCGACCTCCACGATCGGCTCGAGCAGGGCGACGCCACCCTTCGCGACCGCCTCCTTCAGCGCGAGCGCCCCGGCGATCTGGAAGGCGATGTCCGAAGAGTCCACGGGGTGGAACTTGCCGTCGTAGAGGGTGACCCGAAGGTCCACCATCGGATACGGCGTGGCCACGCCCTCGGCCATCGCCTTCACGATGCCCTTCTCGACCGACGGGATGAACTGGTTTGGGATGGCCCCACCGACGATCTTGTCGACGAACTCGAACCCGCTCCCGCGCTCCCGAGGTTCCGCGTCGATCCAGCACACCGCGTATTGCCCGTGCCCGCCGGTCTGCTTGACGTGCCGTCCCTGAGCCTGAACCTTCGACTTGATCGTCTCCTTGTAAGGGACCTTGGCGGGATGGACCAGCACATCCACGCCGAACTTCCGCTTCATGCGCTCGATCATGGTGTCGAGGTGAGCCTCGCCCATGCCGTACATGACGGTTTCGTGCGTCTCCGCCGAGCGTTCCACCCGCAGCGTGGGGTCGTCCTCCTGGATCCGGGCGATGGCCGTAGAGAGCTTGTCCTCGTCACCCTTTGTCTTCGGCTCGACGGCCACAGCCAGGAGCGGCTCGGGCATTTCGATCGGAGGAAGGAACACCGGGTCGGTCTTCACCGAGAGGGTGTCACCGGTCGCGGTGTGGGACAGCTTGGCCACCGCTCCGATGTCTCCCGCTGGAACCTCCGCCACGGTCTCGTGCTCCTTACCCCGCATGGTGAATGTGTGGCCAACACGCTCCTCGGCGTCCTTCGTCGAGTTGAACACCGTCGAGTCCGGCCTCGCCCTGCCGCTGAACACCCGAAACAGATTGATGCGCCCGACGTAGGGGTCCGAGACCGTCTTGAACACCAGCGCGGTTAGGGGACCGTTGGGGTCACAGGGGAGCTCTCTCTCCTCGCCTGACTTCGTGGCCGCCTTCAGGGGCGGACGGTCCACCGGTGATGGACAGGCCTCCACGATGAACTGCGCCAGCCGGTCGATCCCGGCCGGCTTCCCCGCCGCTCCCACCAGGACCGGTGCGAGCTTCGCTTCGGCCAGTCCGGCCTTCACACCCCTGACGATCTCTTCGCCGGTGAGCTCTCCCTCCTCGAGGTACTTCTCGAGCAGCGCATCGTCCGCCTCGGCCACGGACTCGGCGAGCCGTTCCCGATAGGGCTCTGCCTTCGCCGAGAGGTCCTCGGGCCAGTCGCCTTCCTCGCCCTTCGGCCCGGAGGGGTAGAGGTAGGCCCGCCGAGTCAGCAGGTCCACCAGGCCCGAGAAGTCGTGCTCCTCGCCGACGGGAAGCTGGATCGGGGCGACCTGGGTTCCGAAGGCCGCCACCAGGCCCTCCAAGGTCCGCTCGAACGAAGCTCGCTCACGGTCGATCTTGTTCACGAACACGGCACGGGGGAGCCCCGCCTCGACGGCGAGGTCCCAGATGACCTCGGTTTGGACCTCGACCCCGTCGACGGCGGAGACGACGAACAGACAGGCGTCGGCGGCCCTGAGAGCGCCCTTCACGTCTCCGATGAAGTCTGCATACCCGGGCGCGTCGATGACGTTGATCTTCGCGCCGTTCCATTCGATGGGGGTGAGGGAGAGGGACACGCTGATGCCGCGACGGATCTCTTCGGGGTCGTGGTCGGAGACCGTGTTTCCATCCTCCACCTTCCCCATCCGTGTGACTGCGCCGGCGGCGAAGAGCAAGGCCTCCGCGAGCGTCGTCTTCCCCGCCCCGCTGTGGCCGACGATGACGACGTTTCGGATATCCCTCGGGTCGTAGAGGTTCATTGGTCCCTTCCTATGGCTGTCGGCGAGCGAGGAGCCGTGACCCCCGAATGGCCGATTATAGGAGACAGGTGGGGCGGCCTCAGGGGCGATGGTAGGCTCGCTGACGTGCTCGGGTCGCCTGCGGTCGGCGGAGGACGTAGCCCATCGAACACCACGGTCGCGTTCCTGGGTGCGTGTGCGGCACTCTCCGCCGCGACCGCGGCCTTCATCCTGACCGGGTATCGCCTGGCGGGCGGGCTCACGGCTGCGGCAGCGACGGTCTGCCTGCTCGCCGGGACGATCTCGGCCCGAGCCGGTGGGTCATCCCGAGGCATGTTCACGGAGTCCATCCTGGACCGGGTCTTCGACGCGTGTGTGCTGGGCCCCGTGGCTTGGGTCTTCCGGTCGGGCGCACCGCGCCTCACCGCGCTGGCCCTCATCGGCCTCGGCGCGGCCTACGTTGCCTCGTACGAAAGAGCCAAGGCTAGTTCGCTTGGATACCGGTCCTCGGAGGGATTGGCGTACCGAACAGTCCGGTCGGCCCTGCTCGTTCTGGGGCTATTGACGGGCTGGATCGAGATCGCGCTCTGGGCGTTCGCCGCCCTCACCACGGCAGCGGCCGCGGTCCGGACATGGAACGTGGCCGCACAGGAGAGCCGTGGACGGGTGACCCGGGCCGCGGGGCTCCCCGGTGAGCGCTGAGGCTGCCACGGCTCCCGAGGGAGCGCTGCCCCTCGCCGACGCCGCCACGGGGCAGATGGAGGGATTCCGCGAGCGGATCCCCTACTGGATCATGCGAACCACCGAGTGGCTCGGCATGCATCTCCCAAGGTCGCCGGGGCTTTACGTCGCCGACCGCTGTTACCGGCTGTACTTCGACATGGCTCCCGGGAAGCGGGAAACCGTGGCCGGCAACCTCTCCCGTGTCCTGGGCCACCCGCCCGCGTCGCCCCTGGTCCGAAGCGCCACCCGGGAGTGCTTCCGGCTCTACGGGCGGTACTGGTACGACACGTTTGCAGTGCGGACGATGCCCTCGGACGAGGTCACCCGGCGATTCAGGATCGACGGGAAGGACCACATCGACAGGGCGGTGGCGGACGGCCGTGGGATGGTGATCGCTCTGCCTCACATGGGGAACTGGGACGCGGCCGGCCACTGGCTGTGCATGCAGGGCTACCGCATGGCGGCCGTCGCGGAGGAGCTGAAACCGAGGTCCGTCTCCGATCTGTTCCTGCGGCATCGACGGGCCCTCGGCATGAAGATCGTGCCCCTCGTCGATCCGCGGAAGGTGGGGGAGACCCTCGTTCGGCTGCTCTCCGAGAACTACGTCATCACGCTGGTGGCGGACCGAGACCTGACCGGCCGCGGGGTGGAAGTGGAGATGTTCGAGGCGCCCCGCCGTCTCCCGGCGGGGCCGGCGTATCTCTCGCTGGCGACCGGCTCGCCACTGTGCGCCGCAGCGGTGTTCACGACCGCCCAGGGCTGGCGATGCCAGATCAACCCTCCGCTCGAGATCGAGCGCTCGGGGAGCATGCGCCAGGATGTGGCGGCGCTGACCCGCCTCATCGCAAGGGAGTTCGAGCGCTTCATCGCCGCCGCCCCGCCGGACTGGCACATGTTCCAGCCCGCGTGGGAGGCTCCCGCCGCAGCGGCCTCGCAGTGAGGATCGTCCTGGCCTGTCCCTATTCGTGGGATGCGCCTGGGGGCGTCCAGGTCCACATTCGGGAGTTGGCCTCCCAGCTCAGGCGGCGCGAGCATGAGGTGCTCATTCTCGCGCCGGGTCGGGGCCCTGGATCGGATCCCTCGGTCCGCATAGTCGGGAGGCCTTTCGCCGTTCGGTACCAGGGGACGGTCGCTCCCATCTGCCCCTGGCCCTGGTCCATCCTGCCGATCGGGCGGGCCCTGCGCGCGTTCGGCCCCGACGTGCTCCACGTCCACGAGCCGATCGCTCCTTCCACGTCGATGCTCGCGGTCGTCCGCTCGAGGGTGCCGGCCGTGGGGACCTTCCACGCACACGCCGAGAGATCCGCTCTTTTCGATGTGGCCGCCCCTTTCCTTCGGTTCGTGTGGCGGCGGCTGGCGGTACGGGTGGCCGTTTCGGAGGCGGCGTCCAGGTTCGTCACCTCGAGGCTGGGGGACGGTGTCCGCGTGATCCCGAACGGCGTCGACCTCGAGCTGTTCGCGCGAGCCGAGCCGGCAGATGGCCTCCCGCCGGGCCGTCGCCTCCTGTGGGTGGGGCGGCTGGACCGGCAGAAGGGCTTTCCGGTGGCCGTGCGCGCGTTCGGCGAGCTGGCCCGAGAGTTCACGGACCTGTGGTTCGTGGTGGTCGGGGATGGACGGGACCGGGCAGCCGTGGATCTGGTCCCGAGCGAGCTCCGCCGCCGCATCCACCTGTTTGGCACCGTTCGGCACGAGCTGCTCTCCGCCTATCACGCTGCGGCCGACGTGTTCGTCAGCGCCGCGGTAGGGCAGGAAAGTTTCGGGATGGTGCTGGTCGAGGCGATGGCCGCCGGCCTGCCCGTGGTGGCCTCCGACATCCCCGGATACCGGGAGGTCGTCCGGCGCGACGTCGACGGCCTGCTCGTCCCGCCGGGGGACTCCCAGGCCCTGGCCCGGGCGGTGCGCCGCGTCCTCACCGAACCCGACCTCGCCAAGCGCCTGGCCTCCGCGGGCCGGGCTCGGGCAGAGCGGTACGGTTGGGACGTGGTGGTCCAGGAGATCGAGTCCGCGTACCGGGACGCCCTGGAGGCGGCTGGAGGGCCTGCGCGAGGGGGCCGGTCATGACCCGCTGATAAGATTGCCCCGATGCTCGCCCTGTGGATCGTGCTCGGGATCGTGGGCGTGGTCCTCCTGTACGGGGCCCTGACCTATAACCGGCTGGTGCGTCGCAGGGTCCGGACAGAGAACGCCTGGTCACAGATCGATGTGCAGCTCCGCCGCCGGTACGATCTCATTCCCAACCTCATGGAAGCGGTCAAGGGCTACGCCACTCACGAGCGAGAGCTGTTCGAGGAGGTCACCCGAGCCCGGAGCCGCGCGGAGGCCGCGTCGGGGGTGCCGGAGCAGGCCGAAGCTGAGAACCGGGTGACTCGGGGCCTGCGCCAGCTCCTGGCCGTGGCCGAGAACTATCCGCAGCTCAGGGCCAACCAGAGCTTCCTGGCTCTCCAGGAGGAGCTCACGGCGACGGAGTCGAAGATCGCCTTCGCCCGGCAATTCTACAACGACCAGGTGATGAGCCTGAACACGCTGATCCAGAGCTTTCCGCCCAGCCTGGTGGCGGCGCTGGGGCGATTTCGGCCCAGGGAATTCTTCGAGATCGAGGAACCGGCCCGAGGGCCGGTGGGCGTTGAATTCTAGCCCTTGTACGAACAGATTGCTCGGAACAAGCGCCGAACCGTCCTGATCATCCTGGGCGCGTTGATCTTCGCCGCGGGTCTGGGCTACCTGTTCGGCCTGCTCCTCGACGCCGGGATCGCCGGCCTGGTCGTGGCCCTCATCATCGCTGCAGTGATGGCGTTCTCGTCCTACCGCTACGGCGACCGGTTGGTCCTGCGCGCGGCGCGGGCCAGGCCGGTGACCCACGAGGAGGAGCCACGCCTGCACAACATCGTGGAAGGCCTTGCCTTGGCATCGGGTCTGCCCAAGCCCGCCGTGTACGTCGTTCCGGAGCCCGCCCTGAACGCATTCGCCACGGGCCGAGATCCTGACCACTCGTCGATCGCAGTGACGCAGGGCCTTCTCGACGCGATGAATCGTGTGGAGCTGGAGGGGGTCATCGGCCACGAGATGGCTCACATCAGGGGCCGGGACGTCCTGCTGGGAACGGTGGTGGCGACTCTGGTCGGCTCGGTCGTGCTGATCTCGGAGTTCATGCTTCGCTGGTTCTGGTGGGGCGGGGGAAGGGTCGGAGGTGGCCGTGGCCGGGACCGGGACGGAGGAGGTCAGGGGTTCGCGCTCCTGGCGCTGGCGGGGATCGTTCTTGCGATCCTCGCCCCCCTCTTCGCCGCCCTGATCAGGACGGCCATGTCCCGTCGCCGTGAGTACCTGGCCGATGCCGAGGGGGCCCTCATGACGCGCTACCCACCGGGCTTGGCCTCGGCCCTGGCGAAGATCTCGGCGAACCCCATACCGCTGCGCGTGGCCAACAACGCCACCGCCCACCTGTGGCTGAATCAGCCATCTCGGACTCCGGGGGAGGCGAACCACTGGTTCGAGAACCTCTTCTCCACACACCCCCCGATCCGGGAACGTATCCGTATCCTGGAGGAGATGTAACCAACCCTTTGTTGTGACGGCCCCATCGGCTCGGTAGCATCGAATGTTGCTTGACTTCCCCCCGATCGCAAGGAGACTCCGTCCATGAGTTCGATCAGGCGCGGCCGTGTCCTTGCCGCCTTCCTGGCGGCCGTGGTTCTTCTGGGAGGCGTGGCGTACGCCGCCCTGTTCATGGGGGGCCGCGCCGGTGTGGGGCCGTTGGCCCCCGGTGGCCCCGACAGCAACCCAGACTTCCCCGGGGGGCCTCCGCCCCCGCCTCCACGCTGTCCGCTGACCGGCGTGGACCCGGAAGGTGAGGTCCCGAACCGACCCGCGCTGGCCATCAAGGTCGAGAACCTGCCGTCCGCCCGGCCCCAGACCGGCCTGTCCTGGGCCGACATCGTGTACGAGGAGCCGGTCGAGGCCGGCATCACCCGGTTCATCGCGGTCTACCAGTGCCAGGACGCGGAGCGAGTGCAGCCCGTGAGGAGCGCGCGGCTCACCGACCCCCACATCCTCATGCAGTTCGGCCGGCCGCTCTTTGCCTACTCCGGTGGCGTGCCGCAGGTCACCCAGGCTGTGAGGCAAGCGCGGCTCATCGACGTGAACGCCAGCACGGCGATCGGCGCGAACGCCTATCAGCGAGACCCGCAGCGTCGGCGGCCCCATGACCTGTACACGAGCACCCGCGAGCTGTACAGGGCAGCGAGGTCCCGTATCCGGAGGGCCGGCCCACCGGAGCCCGTGTTCGCCTACAGGTCCGGCAGGGCCACGGGAAGGAGGGTCCAGGAGATCCACCTCCCGTTCTCGTCCTCTTCGGACGTCTATTGGAGGTGGAGCGGCGACCAGAGGGCCTTCGTGCGGTTCCACGGCTCGGATCCGCACGTCTCATCTGACGGCACCCAGTTCTCGGCGCGGAACGTGGTGGTGCAGGTGGTCGAGATCGTGCTGAGCGACATCGTCGATGTGAACGGAGTGCGCTCTCCCGAGGTCGTCGCCACGGGGACCGGCAAGGCCTACGTGTTACGGCGGGGGAGGATCGTGACCGGCACGTGGAGCCGTCCCACGCTCGAGGACGTGACGAGGTTCCACGACGCCAACGGCGACGAGATCCTGCTCACGCCGGGCAACACCTGGGTCGAGTTGCTGCCCGACGACGTCCCGGTCACCTTCAGCTAGGCCTTGGGAGGCCCGATGCCCATCCGCTCCCGGGCCAGAGCGACCGTGTCGGCTGCGATGACTCGCGCCCGCTCGGCGCCGGACGCGAGCGTTGCCTCGAGCCCGGCCTCGTCGCGGCGGATCGTCTGGTATCGCTCGCGCACGGGGGCCAGGTACGTGACGACCGCCTCCCCCACGGCCTGCTTGAAGTGGGCGTAGCCCGACGCGCCGGCGAACTGCTTCTCCACGGCGTCCGGCGATGTCTCGCGCACCGCGGCCATGATCTCGATCAGGCTGGCGATCCCCGGCTTCCCGGGCCCCCGGACGATGTCCTTGCCGGAGTCGGTGACGGCGCTCTTGAACTTGCGCAGGATCGCCTCGGGTTCGTCCAGGACGTACACCGTTCCCAGCTCGGTCCCTCCGGTGGTGGACATCTTCCTGTCGGGGGCCTGAAGGTCCATGATCCTGGCACCAACCTCGGGAATCCGGTGCTCGGGGACGACGAACGTCTCTCCGAACCGGGAGTTGAACCGCTGGGCGATCTCCCGCATGAGCTCGACGTGCTGCTTCTGGTCCTCTCCCACGGGCACCTGGTGCGTCTGGTAGGCGAGCACGTCCGCAGCCTGAAGGACCGGGTAGAAGAATAGCCCGGCCGAGATCAACTCCTTCTGCTGGGCGGACTTCTCCTTGAACTGGTGCATCCGGCCGAGCTCCCCGTAGGCCGTCACGCTGGCCAGCAGCCAACAGAGCTCGGTGTGCTGGGGTACGTCCCCCTGGCGGAACAGGATGCACCGCTCGGGGTCCAGTCCGGCTGCCAGCAGGATGGCGGCGGTGTCCCGTACCTGTTGCCGAAGCTTCGCCGGCTCGTAGGCGACCGTCGTGGCATGCAGGTCCACGATGCAGTAGATGGCCTCGCCGCGATCCTGACCCTCCACGTACTGCCTGATGGCCCCGATGTAGTTGCCGAGATGCTTGCGCCCGGTCGGCTGGATCCCCGAGAAGATGCGCATGGCTCGATCAGGTTACGCGGTCCCAACCGGGGTCGTCGTTTCTCCTCCGCGAGTACACTGAGTTGACGCCCCGCGTGGCGGCACCGCGGGGGTGGGAGGGAACGGGAGATGCAAGACGAAACCGGCACGATGCGGGTCAAGACGGGTCTCGCCGAGATGCTCAAAGGCGGAGTGATCATGGACGTGACGACCGCGGAGCAGGCCAAGATCGCCGAGGACGCCGGAGCCTGCGCGGTGATGGCCCTGGAGCGCGTACCGGCCGACATCCGGGCCGAGGGGGGGGTTGCCCGCATGGCCGACCCCGTCAAGGTCTCCGAGATCATGGAGGCCGTCTCCATCCCGGTCATGGCGAAGTGCCGCATCGGCCACTTCGTGGAGGCGCAGATCCTCCAGTCGCTCGGCGTGGACTACCTCGACGAGAGCGAGGTGCTCACGCCCGCCGATGAGGAGAACCACATCGACAAGTGGGGCTTCACCGTTCCGTTCGTGTGCGGGGCTCGCGACCTGGGGGAGGCCCTTCGCCGGGTCGCCGAAGGTGCCGCGATGATCAGGACGAAGGGCGAGGCGGGAACGGGCAACGTGGTGGAGGCGGTTCGCCACATGCGCAGGATCACCGGCCAGATCAGGCACCTCGCGGGGCTCCGGACCGACGAGCTGGTCCACGCGGCCAAAGAGATGGGCGCACCGCTCGAGCTGGTCAGGCAGGTCGCAGCGACCGGGAAGCTGCCGGTCGTGAACTTCGCCGCCGGGGGTCTCGCCACCCCTGCCGACGCCGCCTTGATGATGCAGCTCGGGGCCGACGGGAACTTCGTCGGCTCGGGCATCTTCAAGTCCGAGGACCCGGCCTCACGGGCCAGGGCCATCGTGGAGGCCACCACCTATTACCAGGACCCCGACATCCTGGCCAAGGTGTCGCGTGGCCTGGGCGAACCGATGCGGGGCCTCGACATCGCCGAGATCGGCCAGGAGGGGCTGCTCCAGACTCGGGGCTGGTGAACACTCAGTCCCCCTCAGAAGAAACCTCTTCCGGAGCCGCGAGGCCGGCCGCAGACGATCTCCCTATGGCTCGTGGTCGAGCCCGCGCGGCCTTTGCCATCGGGCAGCTCTACTACTACGCGGCTGCAGTGACCGGAGTGGGGTTCCTCTTGGGCGGGCTCATCGTCTCCCTTATCGGCCTGCGCCAGGCGGTGCTGCCCCGGGATTTCGAGTTTGCCCGAAACGGCTTCCACGGTGCGCTCACGGGGCTCTCGTTCGCCATCCCGGGTCTCGTCACAGTGTGGTGGCACCTGCGCGAGGTCCGCCAGGTCCGATCGGTCGACGCGTTTTGGGGAAGCTCGCTCTACTTCCACCTGGTCGCCCTCCTGGCCCTGGGATTCGTCCTGGGAGGCGTTGCTGCCACCATGGGCTCCCTGGTCGACCTGGTACTGCCGGAGTGCGTCAACGATTTCTTCGTGGAAGCCGTTCCGGCGGGCGCGGAGCTCTCCTCCGACCAGTGCCACCAGGAGAGTGCGGACGCTCTTCGGAGAGTCCTGGACTCGTTCATTGTGGTGCTGGTGGCCAGCCCGGTCTGGTGGTGGCACCTCCGGCAAGGCCGGCGCTTGTCGCCGTCGAGCTAAGCAACGGCCTGTCGGCCTGATCACGAGGGTGGGGAACCGGCGTCGCTATCATTGCTCTCGGTATGAAGGCAGGAGTTCTGGCTCTGCAGGGTGACTTCCGGGAACACGCCCGGATGCTGGCCGAGTGCGGCGCCACGCCTGTTCTGGTACGCACCGCCGAGGAGCTGGCATCCGTGGAGTGCCTCGCGATCCCCGGCGGCGAGTCGACCACGATCGGCAAGCTGGCGAGGATCCACGGCCTGGTCGAGCCCATCCGCCGGAGGGCGAGTGAGGGGATGCCCATACTCGGCACGTGCGCGGGGATGATCGTGCTGGCCCGGCGGGTCCGCGGCGGTGCCCCGCTCCTCTCGCTCCTCGACGTCGAGGTGCGGCGCAATGCCTACGGGCGGCAGGTCGATTCGTTCGAGGCGGACGTCGAGGTTCGCGAGGTTGGCCCGGTCAGGGCCGTGTTCATCAGAGCTCCTCAGGTGACGGGCGTCGGTCCCGAAGTCGACGTGCTCGCCGAGCACGACGGCCAGCCCGTCGTCGTGCAGGAGGGAAGGATCCTGGCCGCCTCCTTCCACCCCGAGATCGCCGAGGACCCCCGGCTCCACCAGCGTCTGCTGAAGCTGGCAGGCTAGTCTTCTCGGGCCGGGGTCAGGAGCTCGCATGTCCGGCCACTCGAAGTGGAGCCAGATCAAGAGAAAGAAGACCGCCGCCGACGAGAGACGGGGGCGGATGTTCTCCAAGCTTCTGCGGGCCATCGAGGTCGCGGCGAGGGAGGGCGGCCCCAACGTCGAGGGGAACATGGCGCTGGCCTCCGCCGTGCAGAAGGCCCGCGACTACTCGGTCCCCATGGACAACATCGATCGAGCCATCAAGCGGGCAGCCGGCGACACCGGAGGCGCACGCTTCGAGGAGGTCACGTACGAGGGATACGCACCCGGGGGCGTGGCCGTCCTGGTCGAGGCCATGACCGACAACCGGAACCGAACCGGACAGGAGGTCAGACATACCTTCTCCCGGCTCGGGGGAAACCTGGGGGATCCGGGAAGCGTGGCCTGGATGTTCCAGCGCCGGGGCTTCATTGTGATCGACAAGGCCGCCGCCCCCGACGAGGACCGCCTCCTCGAGATCATCCTGGAAGCCGGAGCCGAGGATCTGCGCGACTCGGGCGAGCAGTGGGAGGTGGTCACGCCTCCCGACGCGCTCGTGTCCGTTCGAAAGGCGCTGGAGGCGGCGGGGATCACCTTCGTCTCCGCGGAGCTCACGATGCTCCCGCAGACGGGTGTCCCGGTGGGTGCCGAGCGGGCCGAGTCGGTGATCAGGTTGATCGAGGCCCTCGAGGACCTGGAGGACGTCCAGGCCGTCTACTCCAACTTCGACATCCCCGAAGAGATCCTGGTGAAAACGGGCTAACCGACCCGCGCCTTCGGCGAGGCGGTAAATTACACCGTTGTGATTGCGCGGACTGCTGCCGAGGGGTACCCTGGTGAACGTATGTTCGATACCGCGGTCCTGGGGGTGGACCCCGGCACTGCCGCGGTGGGGCTGGCCCTCGTGGTGGGGGGAGGCTCGCGAGCGTCGGTAAGGTGGGCAGATACCCTGCGCACTCCTCCGAGCCTTGCTGCCGGGGAGCGTCTTCGCCACATCTACGGGGGTGTGACCAAAGTGATCGAGGAGCACAGGCCCGAGGTGATGGCGATCGAGCGCCTGATGTGGGGCCGGAACACGGAGAGCGCGATGGGAGTTGCTCGAGCCTCCGGGGTGATCATGCTCGCGGCCGCTCAGGCCGGTATGCAAGTCGAGGAGTATGCCCCGCTCGAGGTGAAGATGGCGGTGACGGGAGCGGGCAACGCACCGAAGGAGGCCGTCCGTCGGGCCCTGGCGAGGGTCCTCGGCCTGGAGGGCGTCCCGACAGACCCCGACGCGGCGGACGCCGTCGCCGTCGGCGTCTGTCACCTCCAGCAGGCGGGGTTTCGCCGGCTGGCCGGGAGGGCGAGCCGGTGATCGGGTTCCTGGACGGCGAGATCGCGGAGAAAGCCGACGGCGTGGTCGTCGTCTCCGTCGGAGGCACGGGGTACGAGGTCATGGTCCCGGCGCAGACCCTGGCGCGGTTGCCCTCGCCGGGACGGCGGGTCCGGCTGTTCACCCGGCTTCAGCTGCGGGACGAGGCCATGGTCCTGTACGGCTTCTCCTCACCGGACGAACGGGGCCTCTTCGACCACCTGATCACCGTGAGCGGAGTGGGACCGAAGGTGGCCCTGGCCATCCTGTCCGTGCTTGCCCCCCTGGCTCTGCGCCGGGCGGTGGCCAGCGGGGATGCTGCGGCGCTGACCCTGGTGCCGGGCGTGGGAAAGAAGGTGGCCGGCCGGATCATCCTGGACCTGAAGGACAAGATCGGAGCGGGGGGGGAGGCGGCCGCGTCCGGACCGCTTGCCGAGGTGCGGGAGGCCCTGCTCGCCCTGGGGCTCTCGGCCCAGGAAGCCCGGGAGGCTCTGGCGGCGCTGGCTCCCGACGGCGACCGGCCCGTGCAGGAGCTGTTGCGGGAAGCGCTTCGGAGCGTGGGGCGAGGAGGAGCGGCATGAGCAAGCGACAGGCGGAGGCCCCTGTTCGCGTGGTGGCGGCAGACCTCCGCGAGGAGGAACGAGAGCTCGACGCCGCGCTCCGTCCCAGGTGGCTTTCGGAGTTCGTGGGGCAGGCCAGGATCAAGGAGCAGCTCCAGCTCCTCATCGACGGGACGCGGGCCCGGGGGGAGACGCTCGACCACCTCCTTCTGTCCGGTCCACCCGGCCTGGGGAAGACCACGCTCGCCGGCATCGTGGCGAACGAGCTGGGCGTGGCGTTCCGTCCCACGTCGGGCCCGGCCCTGGAGCGGGCCGGCGATCTGGCCGCCATCCTCACCAACCTGGAGGAGGGGGACGTCCTCTTCGTCGACGAGGTCCATCGCATGCCGCGCCCGGTGGAGGAGGTGCTGTACCCGGCCCTGGAGGACTTCAAGCTCGACGTCATCATCGGGAAGGGGCCGTCCGCAAGGAGCATCCGCCTCGACCTGCCCGCGTTCACGCTGGTAGCGGCGACCACCCGGCCGGGCCTCATCACCCTCCCCCTTCGGGAGCGGTTCGGGTTCTCCCCCAGGCTCGACTATTACTCTTTGGAGGAGCTCGTCCAGGTGGTGAACCGCTCCGCCGGCATCCTGGGGATCGAGGCGGAGCCGAACGGCGCCGAGGAGATCGCCGGACGCTCTCGAGGGACGCCGCGGATCGCCAACCGCCTCCTCCGGCGTGTCCGGGACTATGCCCAGGTCCGAGGCGACGGCCGGGTGACGTCCGAGTCTGCCTCGCTCGCCCTGGCGCTGTTCCAGGTGGACGAGCGTGGCCTGGACAAACTCGACATCTCGATCCTGTCGGCACTCGTCCAGAAGTTCCAGGGAGGCCCGGTCGGCCTCTCCACGCTTTCGGCGGCGGTGGGGGAGGAGACCGACACGATCGAGGACGTCTACGAGCCGTACCTCCTGCAGCTGGGATTCATCAAGCGAACGCCCCGCGGCCGGGTCGCCACCCCGGCGGCGTATGCTCACCTCGGCCTTTCCCCCCAGGAGGCGTCGGGACTCTTCTAGCGGCGGGGTGGGGCCGTTACAGTGGGCTGATGGACCTCTCCGGCATCGGGAAGCTCCTCCTGGGCTTGGCCGTCATCCTCGCCCTGTTCGGCCTGGTCTTCCTCCTGATGGGAAGGGGGGTTCTCCCGAAGTTGCCCGGCGACATGTCGTTCGGCGGGGGGAACACCCGGATCTACATCCCGTTGGGCACCTCGCTCCTGCTGTCGGTGGTGCTCACGGTCCTCCTGAGCCTGTTCCTACGCCGGTAGCGTGATGCTTGCGAAGGTACGTCCCGGCCCCTAAAATAGATGTGCTTTCGTCCCCGGCGGCTGAGGCCGCCGTTTTTTTCGCGGGCTGCTGTCCATCCATCCGGCCAGATAGCGGTCCGGAGGAGGTCATCGTGCTCGGATCGCTTTCTCCCCTCCTGGGCCAGGCCGACGGCACGGGGGGCTTCGCCGGCTTGCTCCTGCCGCTGCTGCTGATGGGCGCGATCTTCTACTTCCTCCTGATCCGCCCCCAGCAGAGGCGAACTCGCTCACAGCGGAACCTCATCGAGAGCCTGGACGTTGGGGACGAGGTCATCACGATCGGCGGGGTGTTCGGCACGATCCGGGCGCTCGACGAGGAGGCAGTGACGCTCGAGGTGGCTCCCGGGATCCAGGTCAGGCTCGTGAAGAGCGCGGTCGCCAGGAAGCTCGTCTTCGACGAGGAGGAAGGCGTGGACGAAGAGGAGGCCGGAGGGCAGAAGTGAGCCAGACAGCGCGGCATCGGGACGTCGCCAGGGAGCCGCCCCCCGCGGAGCAGACGCCCCTCATCACTCTTGAAGAGATCCAGCAAGACCCTCCTCTTTCCACCTTCATCGCCAGCGCCGACCGCGTCATGGAGGGCCTCGGGTACACCGAGCACGGGTTCCGCCACGCCAACCTCAGCGCCCGGATCGCCTACAACGTCATGACCCGGCTGGGGTACGAAGGCCGGATGGCCGAACTGTCCTGCATCGCCGGGTATCTGCACGACGTGGGCAACATGGTCGCCCGGGAGAACCATGGTCCAACGGGGGCCCTGCTCGTCTACGACGTGCTCAAGGACCGCATGGCCTCCAGCGACCTCGCGCTGATCATGAGCGCGGTGGGCAACCACGAGATCGAGGGTGGGGAGGCGGTGAGCCCTGTATCGGCCGCCGTCATCCTGGCCGACAAGTCGGACGTTCATCGCAGCAGGGTCCGAAAGTCCGCCCAGATCGACTTCGACATTCACGACCGGGTGAACTACGCGGCCGAGCAGTCGTTCCTCCGGGTAGACTCGGGTGCCCGGACGGTGACCCTCGAGCTGACCATCGACACCGAGATCAGCCACGTCATGGAGTACTTCGAGATCTTCCTTCAGCGAATGATGATGTGCCGCCGAGCTGCCGAGCGCCTGGACTGCCGGTTCAGGCTCACCATCAACGGGGCTACCCTCCTGTAAGGGGACGTCTATGAGAGGCACCGGTCGGCTCGTGCTTTCGATCGCGGTCGTCGCCCTCTTGGTGGGGGCCGCCCTGGCGGGCTTGCTGACGAGCGTTCGCCCGCTTCTCGGCCTGGACCTGGAGGGAGGCCTCTCGGTGATCCTGGCCGGCCCATCCGGAAC
This sequence comes from Actinomycetota bacterium, assembly GCA_050692195.1. Lineage (GTDB taxonomy): Bacteria > Actinomycetota > UBA4738 > UBA4738 > UBA4738 > JBOGVA01. The sequence goes on from JBOGVA010000048.1 coordinate 28,131, forward strand.
CGAACAGGGAGTCATGCAGCGAGCCCTCGACAGGATCCGCGACCGGGTCGATGCGCTCGGCGTGGCGGAGCCCGACATCACCCTGATCGGGGGAAACCTCATCCAGGTTCAGCTCCCCGGCCTTGGCGGGCAGGGGAGAGTGGAGCTCCAGGGCGATCGGTTCTGCGCTGTATCCGCGGCGGGCCAGCTCCTCGAATGCTTCGAGGACCGGGCGGAGGCCGAGGCGAAGGCCAAGGAGCAGAGCGTCAGCCGCGTCCTGCAGATCATTGGGCAGACGGCCCGGCTGGAGGAACGAGCCGTGGCCGCTCAGGAGGGGGTCGTCTCCCCCGGCGACCCGACCTACGAGACGACGGCATTCACCGAGGGGGTGCTTCAGCCCAACGACCCGTATCGCCAGAACGAGAACTTCAGGGAGGAGCCCCCGCCCGAGGGCGGCGGCCTGGTCACCTACCTCGACAGCGACGACAATGGTTTCTTCACGCCCGGCCGGGATCCCATCTACCGGCTGGAGAAGGTCGAGATCACCGGAGCGGACCTGTCCAAGGCCACCGCCCAATACGTCACCTCGGCAAACACGGGTACGACGGTGACCGACCCCGGGTGGCGGGTGTTCTTCACCTTGAACGACCAGGGCGGGCAGAAATTCGCCGAGGCCACGCAGAGGCTGATCGACAGGCAACTCGCCATCGTCCTGGACAACGTGGTGGTGTCCGCCCCCACCGTCCAGGGAGCCATCACCGGCGGAGAGGGAGAGATCACGGGCGGCTTCTCGGAACCCGAGGCCAAGAACCTGGCCGTGGTCCTGAACTCCGGGGCCCTCCCGGTGGAGCTCGAGCGCCAGGAGGTTCGCACTGTGACCGCCCTCCTCGGCAGGGAATCCCTTCGGCAGGGGCTGCTGGCCGGGATCGCCGGCCTGGTCGCCCTCATGCTGTACCTCGCCTTCTACTATCGGCTGCTGGGGGTCGTGACCTGGCTGGGCATGGCCATCTGGGCGATCCTCGCGATCGGCCTGGTGTCGCTGCTCGGCAGGACCGTAGGCTACGCCTTGACCCTGGCCGGCGTGGCCGGCCTGGTGGTCTCGATCGGCATCACGGCCGACTCGTACATCGTGTTCTACGAGCGCCTCAAAGACGAGGTCCGCCACGGGAAGTCGCTTCGCGCGTCCGTAGTGCCTGCCTTCAAGAGGGCCTGGCGGACCATCATCGCCGCCAACACCATCACGATCATCGCTGCCGCAGTGCTGTATCTGCTGGCGGTGGGGTCTGTGAGGGGATTCGCTCTGACCCTTGGCCTGGCCACGGCGCTGGACATGTTCGTCGTCTACTTCTTCAAGCGCCCGACGGTGTTCCTGATCTCCCGGAGCCCGTTGCTCTCCAACCTCAGGGGCATGGGCCTCCGCAGCGGTATTGCCGCGGATCCCGTCCCCGTGGCCGGGGGGGAACGATGAGGATCCGCGAGGCCATCGCCACGTTCCGTGGACACCACACCCCGAACTTCAACTTCGTTGGACGAAAGCACATCTGGTTCGCGTTTTCAGGCGCTCTGATCGCTCTCTCCCTCGTCGGACTCTTCGTGCGGGGGCTGAACTTCTCGATCGCCTTCACCGGAGGGTCTCTCCTCGAGTTCGAGAACCGGAGCGAGGCCTCGGTGGCCGACTATCAGGCGGTGATGGCTCGATTCGGGCTGGAGGAAGCAACCGTCGAGATCCTCGGAGGCGGAACGGTCGCCATCCGGACGGAGAGCCTGACCGAGTTGGGTGCACCGGCCACGCCGAGCCCGGCCACGCCGAGCCCGACCACCACCGCTACCCCAAGCCCGACCGCGACCCCGACACCCACGGCGAGCCCGACCCAGGACTCCTCGCCTACTCCCGCCCCATCTCCGACGGCCACGGCAAGCCCCACGCCGACCACCGCGACCAGCATCAGGGCCGACCGGCTCCGTCAGGCACTGGCCGACCTGGCCGGGATAGGTCTGGAGGAGATCAACGAGCAGGACGTGGGACCGACGTGGGGGAGCACGATCTCGCGCAAAGCCATCACCAGCCTGATCGTGTTCCTGGTCCTGGTAACGCTGTACATCACGATCAGGTTCGAGCTGAAGATGGCTGCGGGGGCCCTGATCGCCCTGGGCCACGACATCATCATCACGGCCGGCATCTTCGCCCTGGTCGGCCGGGAGGTCAGCCCGGAGACGGTCATCGCGATCCTCACGATCCTCGGATTCTCGCTGTATGACACCGTGGTTATCTACGACAAGGTGAAGGAGAACACCGAACTGGCCGCGGTCGTAGCTCGCGACACGTACTCGGGTGTGGTCAACGCGTCCCTGAACCAGGTGTTCATGCGCTCGGTGAACACATCGCTCGTCGTGCTGCTCCCGATCGGAGCCCTGCTCCTGTTCGGTGGCCAGACACTGAAGGACTTCGCCTTCGCGCTGTTCGTGGGGGTGGCCATCGGGGTCTACTCGTCGATCTTCGTGGCCGCGCCCGTCCTCGCCGTGGTGAAGGAGCGGGAGCCCAGGTATCAGCAGATCCGGACGCGCGCCCAGGCCCGTGCTGCCAGGCCGGGCCTTCGGGCCGTCCCCTCGGCCAGAGCCGCTCGTGGCCAGGGGGCGGAGCGGGAGCTGGAGCCGGCGGCCTCGGTCGCGGCGGTGCCCGGTCCCAGCGGGCCCTCCACCACGGCGCGGACCCGCGGCGCGGGGTCCGCGCGGAAGAAGAAGGGGAGGCCGCAGGGCAAGCCGAAGCGACGCCGACGCTAGGCCCGCAACGGGAGGAGACCGGTGAAGAACGGCATCGAGCAGCTCAAGGGCCTGATCCGCGACGTGCCCGACTTTCCTCAGAAGGGCATCGTCTTCAAGGACATCACGCCCCTCCTGGCGGACGAGAACGCCTTTTCCTCGATCATCGACCTGATCGTGGTGCACTACGGCCGGGGGAACATCGACAAGGTGGTGGGGATCGAAGCCCGCGGGTTCATCCTGGCATCGCCCGTCGCCTATCACTTCGGGGCAGGCTTCGTTCCGGTACGGAAGGAGGGGAAGCTCCCCTGGGACAGCGAGCGGGAGGAATACGAGCTGGAGTACGGCACCGCTTGCCTCGAGATCCACAGGGACTCCATCCGCCCCGGTGAGCGGGTGCTGATCGTGGACGACGTGCTGGCAACGGGCGGCACAGCAAGAGCCACGGCCAAGCTGGTGGAGCGATTGGGAGGCAAGGTCATGGGGATCGCCTGCCTGATCGAGCTCGGTTTCCTGAACGGCCGGAAGAAGGTGTCCGACTACGAGTTCTTCAGCCTGATCACGTACTGAGTCGGGTCACGGCGGGGCCCGCCCCTCCAACGGAGTGCCGTCCGGTCTCCAGAATCTGAGTTCACCGTCCGCCTTCTCCATGCGGAAGCCGCCGCGGTGGATCAGCCGGTGGTGCGGACGGCACAGGAGCACGAGGTTGTCGAGCGCGGTGGCGCCGCCGTCCGCCCAGTGCCTGACGTGGTGGGCGTCGCACCACGTGTGCGGTCGGTCGCAGCCCTGAAACCGGCAGCCCTGATCACGGACCACGACGGCGCGCCGCATTGGCGGCGGGACCACAGCCGTACGCCGTCCCACGTCAAGGGGCTCGGACTGACCTTTCGTGATCACCCTGCTGACAGACGCATCGCATGCCCACTGCCTGGCGACTTCCGGGTGGATGGGACCAACGTGGTCGAACTCGCTGAGCACACCGGGTCGCCCCTGTAGGGCCTCCATATCCACGGTCACGGTGACATGAGGGCGCTGGCCGGCCACCCGCGGGCGGTCGATGGCATCCAGCCACTGGCGGCAGACCTCTCCGAGGGCGTCGGCCCGTCTCTGCGCGGGGGTTCGGCGATCCTCGGAATCGGAGGCCCGGGAATCAGCGTCCTGGACGGCTCGCAACGCGGTGATCAGCGTCTCACCGGTCTCGGGATCCAGGTCGCCGTCCACGCGAACCGTTCCAAACAGCGTCTGCGACACATGCAGCCGCCGCCTCTGCCAGAGGCTGTCGTCATCCTCCAGCGCCCGCCGGGAGTCGACGGCCTGTTGCCAGTAGGCCACGACCTGCTGGAGCTGTCGTACGCTCAGAGACCGGGCGGCGTCGAGGAGCGTGCGCTCGTGCGCCGAGAACGCTTCCGGATGTGCGTCACGGGCCGAAGCGAGCACCCGCAGTGCAGAAGAAGAAATCTCCCCGGCGGCGAGTGCGTGGCGGGTCGCCGGCATCTCAGCCAACGCCCTCGCCAGCCGAACCTGATCAGCGGCCCTACCTCCCGATACGCCGAACCGATTGGTCAACCATGAAGTAGTCGAGAGATATCCGTCGCGCTGCCACGGCCGTCGACGGTCCAGCTCCCGCAGGCGCCTCAACCGCTCGCCCTCGATTATCTCCCCGGCGCGTTGCAGCTCGGCGAAGTCCTCCTCCAGCTGGGCGTCCGTGAGGCCCGGTAGGTCCTCAGAGCAAAGCTCGTCGAGTAAGGAGCGGATGTTACCCACGGCAGCCTCTTGCTTCGAACATACGTTCGAACACTAGCACCCCCCACTGACACGACTTCAGGCCGGTGGGGCCTCAGCGACTCATGCGGTGGCGGAGGAGCCGCCACGCCGCGAACCCCGCCAGGACACCTGCGCCGTTGGCCAGCCCGTCGCCCAGGTCTCCGTGCCTGTCGGCGAACGGGACGAAGGCCTGGGCGACTTCCAGGATGGTGCCGAGGAACGCGGCCCCCAGGGCGATCGTCCAGGCCCGGCCCGCTAACCACCCCGACCCTCTTCCCGGCCGCCACACGGCCGCGAGCAGAAGACAGCCCGTCAGCGCCGCGTACGCCAGGGCGTGCCACATCTTGTCGGCCAGCGAGAAGGGCTCAGGAGGCCCCTTCGGCCCGAGGGAGAGGACCACGATGGCCAACAGCAAGACTCCCGACAGCGCCCACAGCGCGCCGTCGATGGCCCGACGAGACACCTGAAGCGAAGGCGGCGTCGACCCGGGCGCTCGGTCCGAATCGTTCCGTGCCGTCACGTCGGCCAGTGTTCCATACGGACCCGTGTCCCGTGGCGATCAAGAGTGGTGTGTGAAGGGCCGTACAATGACTCGAAGGAAAGGTCTTTGGAGCAGCAGGAAGCCGTCAGGTCCGAACGCCGGGGCGGGATCCTGTCCCGCCTACCGTTCAGGCCGTCCGGCGACGGGCCGGCCGATTCGCTTGAAGCCCTCCTCCGGCTGGTGAAGGCGCGAAACTCCAAGATCGACGTCAAGGAGATCCAGCGCGCCTACGCCTTCGCCGAAGAGTCCCACCGCGGGCAGAAACGGCTCTCCGGGGAGGACTTCATCGAACACCCCGTCGCCGTCGCGGCCATCGTCGCGGATCTCGGGATGGACCCCACCACGATCCAGGCCGCCCTGCTCCACGACGTCGTGGAGGACACGCAACTCACGCTGGAGGACATCGTGAGCGAGTTCGGTGAGCCGGTGGGGAGCATCGTCGACGGGCTGACCAAGCTGGACAAGATCAAGTTCCGGTCTCGAGAGCAAGAGCAGGCCGAGAACGTTCGAAAGATGATCATCGCCATGGCCCGCGACATCCGCGTCCTCATGATCAAGTTGGCCGACCGGCTGCACAACATGCGAACGCTGGGGGTCTTCTCTCGGCAGAAGCAGCAGGAGAAGGCCACGGAGACGCTCGAGATCTACTCGCCGCTCGCTCATCGCCTGGGGGTTCACCGGGTCAAGTGGGAGCTGGAGGACCTGGCGTTCCAGGCGCTGCATCCGCGGCGGTTCGAGGAGATCCAGAACCTGGTGGAGAAGCGGGAGGGGGAACGCCAGGAGTACGTGGAGAACGTGTGCGAGCAGCTCTCCGCAAAGCTCCGCGAGATGAAGGTCAAAGCGGACGTCCAGGGACGGCCGAAGCACCTCTACTCGGTCTACGAGAAGATGGTCCTGCGGGGCAAGGAGTTCAACGAGATCTACGACCTGGTCGGGATCCGAGTCCTGGTCGACTCGATCCACGATTGCTATGGGGCCCTCGGCGCCTTGCACGCTCTGTGGCGGCCCGTGCCGGGGCGTTTCAAGGACTACGTCGCGATGCCCAAGTTCAACATGTACCAGTCCCTGCACACGACCGTGATCGGCCCGGAGGGAAGACCACTGGAGGTGCAGATCCGGACCCACCAGATGCACCGCACCGCGGAGTACGGCATCGCGGCCCACTGGCGCTACAAGGACCGGTCCTCCAAGCGGGCTGCCGACGAGCAGGCCGAGATGGCCTGGCTCGGCCGGATGCTCGAGTGGCAGCAGGAGATGGCCGACCCGAGGGAGTTCATGGAGGGCCTCAAGATCGACCTATACGAGGGACAGGTCTTCGTGTTCACGCCGAAGGGCGATGTGGTGAACCTCCCGGCCGGGGCCACCCCCGTCGACTTCGCCTACGCCATTCACACCGAGGTCGGCCATCGTTGCATCGGGGCGCGCGTAGGGGGTCGGCTGGTCCCGCTCGACTACCAGCTGCAGACCGGCGAGGCCGTGGAGATCCTGACGTCGAAGGCTGCCGACGCCGCCCCCACTCGGGACTGGCTTTCCATCGTGAAGTCCCCGCGGGCCCGGAACAAGATCCGGCAGTGGTTCTCGCGCGAGCGCAGGGAGGACGCGCTGGAGATGGGACGAGAGTTGCTCCACCGGACCCTGCGTCGGCACTCCCTCCCCGTGGTGCGGCTGTCCTCGGACGAGCTGATGGCCCGGATCGCTACCGACCTCAAGTACCCCACCCTCGACTCCCTCTACGTCGCGATCGGCGAGGGCCACGTCTCCCCACAGTCGATCGTGTCCCGCCTGACCCGGCTGGTATCCGAGGAGGCAGAGGACGAGGCCGAGACCATCCCGGCGGCCCGGCCGGTCCGCCTGGCCAGGGAGCCCGTCCAGTCGGTTGTGGTGCAGGAGAGGAGCGACGTCTGGGTGAACCTGGCGCGCTGCTGCACCCCGGTCCCCGGCGACCGGATCATGGGGTTCATCACTCGGGGGCACGGCGTCTCCGTCCACCGGACGGATTGCCCGAACGTCAAGGAGCTGAGCCGCCAGCCGGACCGCATCATCGAGGTCTCCTGGCGAGGCGGAAAGCCCACCTCGTTCCTGGTGTCCATCCAGGTGGAGGCACTGGACCGCAGAAAGCTGCTCCAGGACGTGGCCACGGTCCTGGGGGACCAGCACGTGAACATCGTGGCCGCCTCGTCTCACACAGCGAAGGACAGGATCGCCACGCTCCGCTTCACCGTCGAGCTGGCGGACATCACACACCTTTCGAGCATCATGTCGGCCGTGAAGCGGGTCGACGCGGTCTTCGACGCCTATCGCGTGGTCCCCGGGTAGGCTCGGCCGTGAGGCTGGTCGTCCAGCGCGCGTCGCGCGCGGCCGTGCGGGCCGGGGGGGAGACCGTCGCCGAGATCGGCCCCGGACTGCTCGTGCTCGTGGGGGCCGGCCGCGACGACCGGGACGGGGAGGCCGAATGGCTCGCGGAGAAGGTGTACCACCTGCGGATCTTCGAGGACGTCGAGGGGAAGATGAACCTGGCCCTGCATGACGTCGGCGGTGAGGTCCTGGTGGTTCCGCAGTTCACCCTGTACGGAGACGTCGGCAAGGGAAGGCGCCCCTCCTGGGCGGCAGCCGCGCCACCGGAGGTCGCAGAGGCGCGGGTTGAGGCATTTGCCGGAGCCCTCGAGGAACTCGGGGCGAAGGTGCAAAGAGGCGTGTTCCGGGAGCACATGGAGGTCGAGCTGGTGAACGACGGCCCGGTGACGATCCTGCTCGAAGTCTGAACGCCCACTTCGCGCTGATACGATGGCCCGACGATGTACCTCGAAGCCTTTTCCGACAATCCTTTCGGCACCAACTGCTGGCTGCTGGCCCTGGAAGGCCGGCCAGAGGCGCTGGTCATTGACCCGGGCTTCTCTCCCGAACGCGTCCTGAGGCTGCTGGAGTCGGCGGGCAAGCGTCCCGTGGCGGTCGTTGCCACGCACGGCCACTACGACCACGTCGGGTCCGCAGCCGAGCTGTGCGGCGCCGAGCTCCCGTGCTACATCCATGAGGAGGACCGGCTGGCCCTGACCGATCCCAAGGCCTGGGGGTCCGGGTTTCCCGTTCCGACCGCCCCTCCCGCCGACGTACGTACCTTCGGCGAGGGTGACGTACTCGAGCTGGCGGGCCTCTCGCTCGAGGCCATCCACACACCGGGGCACACGCCTGGCAGCAGCTGCTTCCGGGCGGCCGACCTGGTGTTCAGCGGGGACCTGGTGTTCCGAGGGGCCATCGGGCGATACGACTTCCCGAACTCCTCGGCCCGGGACATGTTCGCCAGCCTGCGTCGGTTCCTGGCGCTCCCCGACACGCTCGGGGTCTATCCGGGTCATGGAGAGACGACCACCGTGGGGATGGAGCGGGCAACCAACCCGTTCCTGCGCCAGCTTGCCTGATCGGTCCATGGACCTCTCCCCGCCGCGAGGCACCGCCGACCTCCTCCCGCCGCGCTCCGATGCGATGCGGGCCCTGGCCGAGGCCGGGGCGCATCTGGCCGCGCTGTACGGATATCGCTACGTGGAGACGCCTGCCTTCGAGGCGACGGAGCTGTTCTCCAGGACCTCGGGGGAGTCGAGCGACGTCGTTCGCAAGGAGATGTACACCTTCGAGGACAAGGGGGGGCGCCTCCTCACGCTACGGCCCGAGGCGACCGCGGGCATCGTCCGGGCCTATCTGGCCAATGCCTACGAGCTGCCCCGGCCGTTCAAGTGCTACACGCTCGGCTCGATGTGGCGATACGGACGGCCTCAAGCCGGCCGGCTCCGTGAGTTCCGCCAGTTCGACGTCGAGATCATCGGGGCGGGCCAGCCACTCGCCGACGTGGAAGTTGTCGCGCTCTGTGACCGCTACCTCCGTGAGGCGGGGCTCCAGGCGGTGGAGCTCGAGGTCAACAGCATCGGGGACGAGGTGTGCCGGCCCGCGTACCGGCAGGAGCTGCTCTCCTATCTCGAGTCGAATCATGAGCGGCTCCGCGACGAGCACCGCGAGCGCTTCAGGGAGAACCCCTTGCGAGTGCTCGATTGCAAGGACGAAGCCTGCCGCTCCGTCTCGGCCGACGCGCCCAAGGTCTCCGACCGGCTGTGCGGGCCCTGCGCATCGCATTTCGAGGCGGTGCAGGAAGGCCTGGTGCGGGAGGGAGTGAAGTTCGCCCATCAGCCAACTCTGGTCCGGGGCCTCGACTACTACACGCGAACCGCATTCGAGTTCCTGAGCCCGGCTCTCTCCGAGGGGCAGGGGACGCTGTGCGGGGGCGGCCGCTACGACGGACTGGCGGAGCTCCTCGGTGGGCCCCCTACCCCCGGCGTGGGTTTCGCCGTGGGCCTCGATCGAGTGCTCCTGGCCCTGGAGAAGGAAGGCGTGGGCTGGCCCTCGGGCCGGGGGCTCGACTGCTTCGTCGTCTCGATCGGTGAGGCTGCCGTCCCGGTCGCCGTCGACCTAGCCCGATCCCTGCGGGAGGCTGGTCTCTCTGCGGACATGGCCTTCGAGCCCCGGCCGCTCAAGGCCCAGCTGCGCATGGCCGACCGAAGCGGTGCGCGGTTCGCAGCCATCGTGGGTGAGCGGGAGGCCGAGGCCGGAGCCGTCACGGTGAGGCGGCTCGAGGACGGCCGTCAGGAGCAGGTCGCCCGGGACCAAGTCGTCCACTGGATCAGAGCGGTGGAGAGCACCGTAGCGTGAATGAGAAGAGCGAGTTCCTGGCCGGAGGACGCACGCACATGTGCGGGGCGCTTCGCGCCGCCGACGCGGGCGGTGAGGTCGTCCTGGCGGGGTGGATCGGGAGGAAACGTGACCACGGCGGTGTGGTCTTCCTCGACGTCCGCGACCGCGAAGGACCGATTCAAGTCGTGGCGCACCCGCAGGATGCCCCCGAGGCCCATCGGGTGGCCGAGACGGTCAAGGCCGAGTCCGTCGTCCGGGTGGTCGGCGAGGTCCGGCTCCGGCCACAGGGGACCGTCAACCCCGCGCTGGCCACTGGTGAAGTCGAGGTAGCCGCCAGGGAGATCGAGGTCCTGACCGAGTCCGACACCCCGCCGTTCCCCATCGAGGACCGGGTCGAGGTGGACGAGGCCCTGCGCCTCACCTACCGGTATCTGGACCTCCGGCGTCCCGAGATGACGGCGGCCATGCGGCTCCGGCATAGGGTCACCCGTGCGATCAGGGAGTATTTCGACGGCCTTGGTTTCGTCGACGTGGAGACGCCGGCCCTCACCAAGAGCACGCCGGAAGGGGCCAGGGACTTCCTGGTGCCGTCCAGGCTGCAGCGAGGGAAGATCTATGCGCTCCCGCAGTCTCCACAGCAGTTCAAGCAGCTGCTGATGGTGGCCGGACTGGATCGCTACTACCAGATCGTGCGGTGCTTCCGGGACGAGGATCCCCGGGCGGACCGGCAATACGAGTTCACCCAGCTCGACGTGGAGATGTCCTTCGCCACCGAGGAGGACGTGTACCGGCTCACCGAGCCCATGTTCGCGAAGCTGATGCGAGACGTCCACGACGTGGGGGTGGAAACGCCGTTCCCCCGCCTCACGTACGACGAGGCTGTGGCCAGGTACGGGTCGGACAAGCCGGACACCCGCTACGGCATGGAGCTTGCCGACGTGTCGAAGGAGTTCGCAGGGAGCTCCTTCAAGGCCTTCGCGTCCGCGGTCGGCGAAGGCGGGACGGTGAAAGGCTTGGCCGCGCCCGGCGCGGCGACCTGGACGCGCCGGGAGCTGGACGCCCTGGTCGACGAGGCGAAGTCCCGCGGCGCGGCAGGGCTCGTATGGATCGCCTTCGCCGGCTCGGAGGTCCGCTCGCCGGTGGAGAGGCATCTGTCCGCCGACGAGCTGGCCGCGGTGCAAGAGGCCACCGGGGCGGCGGATGGGGATCTCGTCCTGCTGGTGGCTGATCAGCCCACACGAGTGGCCGTCGCGCTGGACGGCCTCCGGCGGCTGATGGCCGCCCGCCTGGGGCTCGTCCCCGAGGGTCGGTGGGACTTCCTGTGGATCACCGACCTTCCCCTGTTCGAGTGGGGCGAGGAGGAGGGGAAGTGGGTCTCGTCCCACCACCCCTTCACCGCCCCATCCGACGACGACATGGACCCGCAGAGCGCGAAGGCTCGAGCGTACGACGTGGTGTTGAACGGGTTCGAGCTGGGTACCGGCAGCATCCGGATCCATCGCCCGGAGGTCCAGCGGAAGGTGTTCGAGATGCTGGGACTGTCGGCCGATCAGATCCAGCAGCAGTTCGGCCACCTCCTCGAGGCGTTCCGCCTCGGGGTCCCGCCTCACGGTGGCATCGCCCTCGGGCTCGATCGAATCGTCATGCTGCTCGCCGGGCGAGAGAACATCCGAGAGGTGATCGCGTTCCCCAAGACGCAGTCGGGGGTGGAACTGCTGACGGGCGCTCCCTCCGAACCCTCGCAGGAACAGCTGGATCTGCTCGGCATTCGGTTCACGGACCCTCCGCGAACCTGACCGGTCGAGTCCGCCCGGGCCTGGGGCCGCTTCCGGGATCGCAGGCGGCCTCGTGGGCTAGAGTCGCTGCATGGCTCGCGTTCCGCTCGCAACGCGCATGCGCCCACGCTCCCTGGAGGAGATGGTCGGCCAGCAACATCTGCTGGGCCCCGGGAAGCCGCTCACCGCGTTGGTCCGGTCCGGCCAGCTTCCCTCCTTGCTCCTGTGGGGTCCGGCCGGGACCGGCAAGACGACGCTGGCCTACATCCTCGGGGCGAGCGTGGGCGGGGAGTCGGTCCAACTCTCCGCTGTGGCCTCCGGAGTGGCCGACGCACGAAAGGTCATGGCCAAGGCGAAGGACAGCCTGTACCCGACCGTGCTGTTCGTGGACGAGGTTCACCGCTGGAGCAAATCCCAGCAGGATGTCCTGCTTCCGACGGTGGAGGACGGAACGATCATCCTCATCGGCGCGACCACGGAGAATCCGTTCTTCTCGCTGGTGTCGCCGTTGCTGTCAAGGTGCTTGCTGTTGCGTCTGGATCCCCTCTCCGATGAGGACATCCGTACCCTTCTCGGGCGAGCCCTGACGGACCGGGAGCGGGGGCTGGGAGACATCGACGTGAAGGTGTCGGAGGAAGCCCTCGACCATCTCTCCGGGATCTCCGGCGGGGATGCACGCATCGCGCTGACCGGCCTCGAAGCGGCCGTCCTGTCGGCCCTGGCGAAAGGCGAGGCGGAGGTCGACCGGCCCGCCGCGGAGGAGGCCATCCACAAAAAGGCCATCGTCTACGATCGCCAGGGCGACGCGCACTACGACGTGATCTCCGCGTTCATCAAGAGCATCCGCGGATCCGACCCCGACGCCGCCCTGTTCTGGCTCGCCCGGATGATCGAGGCCGGCGAGGACCCTCGCTACATCGCCCGCCGCATGGTGGTTAACGCCTCCGAGGACGTCGGCCTGGCCGATCCCCGGGCGCTCCTGGTCGCGGTGGCCGCGGCCCAGGCCGTCGAGCACGTGGGGCTCCCGGAGGCGAGGCTGAACCTGGCGCAGGCGGCCATCTATCTGGCCAGGGCGCCCAAGTCGAACAGCGTGATCGAGGCGCTGGGCCGCGCCACCCGAGACGCCGCCTCCAGCGACCCGGTACCCCTCCACCTGAGGGACGATCACTATCGCGGTGCGGCCAAGCTCGGGCATGGAAAGGGATACAAGTACCCGCACGACTACCCTGGCCACAACGTGGATCAACAGCACCGGCCGATCCGCTTCGAGGGACAGCGCTACTACGAACCGAGCGGACAGGGTGAAGAAGCCAAAGCCGACCCGGGCACCCAGACGGACGATCGGACCTGAAGGGCCGGTTATGATGCGGGGTCACATCCGAGGAGCAGAGCGAGTCGGCGAGCGAAGGGAGCGTGGTGATGGTCGCAGCGGTGAGTCTGGGTGGCGTGGCGGCGATCATCCTGGCGGCGTTCTGGGCGCTGCTGGTCCTGTTCCTGGCCCTGGTCATGGTGAACCTCTTTCGGGTCCTGGAGGCCACCAAGATGCTGATCGACGGAATCCGACAAGAGGCCGTTCCGCTCCTCGGCGAGGTCAGGACGACGATCTCCTCCGTGAACAAGGAGCTTGAACGGGCGGATGGGATGATGGAGTCGGCCGGCAAGATCGCCAAGAGCGCGGAGCGACTCGTTGGAGTGGTGGAACAGACGGTGACCAGTCCGCTCATCAAGATCATGGCCGTTGGGGCCGGAGCCTCGCGAGCCGTCCGCCGACTCCGAAGGACGAAGTGACGGGGTGCGTCGTATCTTCTGGCTGGCGACGGGCTTGGGGGCGGGAGCCACGGCAGCGGTGCTTGCCAGCCGTTGGGTTCGCCGGCAGACCAGGGCGCTCGCCCCGGCGAACCTGGCCCAACAGGCCGGAACAACGGTCCGAGACCTGACAGCGCTCCTTGGAGAAGCCGCCCGGGAATTCCGGCAGGGAATGGCGGAGAAGGAAGTGGAGGTCCGCTCTTCTCTTCCCGAGTAGACGTTGCACCATGGACCACCTCGCCGAGGGAGCAAGTGCATGACGGAGACCCTCCCGGAAGTCACAGATCTCCTCCAGCAGCTCATCCGGAACGCATGCGTGAACGACGGTACCCCGGAGTCGGGAGGCGAGCGGCGAAGCGTAGACCTGCTGGCCTCCTATCTGGAGGGCTCGGGCCTGGACCTGGAGCGCTACGAAGCCGCCCCTGAGAGGGAGAGCCTGGTCGCCCGCATCGATGGCAGCGACCCGTCCGCCCCGTCGCTGATGCTGATGGGCCACACCGACGTGGTGCCGGTGAACCGCGACCACTGGCGGCGCGATCCGTTCGGAGGCGAGCTGGTCGACGGGGAGGTTTGGGGTCGCGGCGCCGTGGACATGCTGAACCTCACGGCATCGATGGCGGTGGCCACCCGCCTGCTGGCGCAGGAGGGATTCAAGCCGAAGGGATCGCTCGTCTACCTTGCGGTCGCGGATGAGGAGGCGCTCGGCACCTACGGGGCCGGGTGGCTGGTGGAGAACCAGGCCGAAGCGGTCCGGGCCGACTTCGTGGTGACCGAGGCCGGTGGCTTCCGCATGCCCCTGCCGTCCTCGAGCGGGCCGAAGCTGCCCGTCATCGTGGGAGAGAAGGGCAGCTACTGGTGCACCATCAGGGTGAGGGGGACGGCCGGCCACGGATCGATGCCGTTTCGGACGGACAACGCCCTGGTCAAGGCAGCGGAGGTCGTCCGCAGGATCGCCGCATACCGCCCCGAGGCCAGGATCCACGAGGTGTGGCGGCGATTCGTCGAGTCGGCGGACCTTCCTTCGGAGATGGCGGAGATGCTGCTCGACGCGGAGAAGGTGCGAGAGTTCGCGAACGCTTCTCCCGACCTGGGGCTGGCCAGGATGATGCACGCTTGCACCCATACGACGTTCGCTCCCACCGTGATGCATTGCGGCGTGAAGACCAATGTCATCCCCGATACCGTCGATCTCCAGGTGGACATCAGAACTCTTCCCGGCCAGAAGGAAGAGGAGATCCGAGGCCTGCTGGACGAGGCGCTGGGCGATCTGAAGGACAGTGTCGAGATCACGGCCCAGAGCAACGACGAGGCCAGCGCCTCGCCGCTCGACACGCCGCTGTGGGACTCGTTGCGGCGGGCCACCGAGAGGCTGGTGCCGGGGGCGACGACCGTGCCGTTCATGATCGTGGGAGCCACCGACGCCCGGTTCTTCCGCCGCGCCGGGGCCACCGCCTATGGCGCCGGACTGTTCAGCGAGCGGATCTCCTTCGCGGAGTTCGCTTCCATGTTCCACGGCGACAACGAGCGGATCGACCAGGAATCGCTTCGGCTGTCGACCGAGCTGTGGGAGATGCTCGCGCGAGACTTGGTCGGCTAGACGCCCTCGACACCGACCGGGGGTCGTCCGTCGCGCCTCTCTGGTTTCTCGGCCGCGCGGGCCATGCTCCCTCACCCGGGCGGTCCGACCTGAGACCTTCGACCTAAGGAACCTAGTCCTTTGCTACCCGCGATTAGGTAGTTCGCACCCTCCAGCGCCTCCCCGCGCCTGCCGAACTGCTACAGCAGAAGAAGCTCATTGGAAGGAGAGACGTAATGCGCAGGTCACACGAGGGTACGGCGAAAGAGGAGCGGCGCCGGGTACGCACGGCCATCCTCATCCTCTTGCTGTCCCTGGCCACGATCGGCGGTCTGCTGACGGCAGCCGTTCTTACCGATACACAGTCCGTGGGCGCAAACACGTTCAGCGTCGGCACGGTGGACATCTCGACCGCTCCTGCCAGTGCCTGGGTGAGCTACTCCGGCATGGCTCCGGGAGACAGGGTGACGAACCCCATCACGGTCTCGAACGCCGGGTCTCTGCAGCTCCGGTATGCGATCAGGAGCGCCACGACCGAGGACGTGCTCGCGGCGCAGCTGGACATGACGATCAAATCTGGCGTCGTGGACTGCTCGAACGCGGGCTTCGGGGGCAGCGGCTCGGTCCTGTACGGCCCCGGCGACCTGGGCAACAGCGCTGGCCTCAACGTGGTCGGCGATCCCGCCCAGGGCAACCAGGCCGGCGATCGGGTCCTGGACTCCGGCGCCAGCGAGGTCCTGTGCGCCCAGGTGTCGCTGCCGCTCACCACAGGAAGCGGCTACGAGGGACTGACCACGACCGCAACGTTCGACTTCATGGCCGAACAGACCGCGAACAACCCGTAATCCGATGCGCGGAGCAACCGCGAGCGATGACGTGGTCGGGAGCCTCCCCCCCGACCACGTCCGCGTCGCGGCGGGAGTGATCGCCGACGGCCTCCGCTGGCTTTGTATCGCGGCGGCCATCTTGATCCTCGGTGGGATCTCCCTGGCCTCGCTCTTCGGCTACAGGATCATGGTGGTGACGAGCGGGAGCATGCTGCCCCAGTTCGGGCCGGAGGACGCCCTCTTGGTGAGGACCGTCGATGCCGGAGCGATCGCGGTCGGCGACATCGTCACGTTTCGCACCGCGGGAGACAAGGGACTGACCACCCACCGGGTGATAGAGATCCGCGGTGCCGGCGAACAGACCCTGTTCCAGACCAAGGGGGACGCAAACGCGACGCCGGATGTCAGCCTGAGGCCGGCCTCCGCCGTGTACGGGAAGCCGATCAGGACGATCGCCGGGATGGGTGGGTTCTTCTATTGGGCGGTCTCCCCCTGGGGCAAGCTGGCGATGCTCGGCTTCCCGATTTCCTATCTCATGGTGCACGAGGCCCGCTTCCTGTTGGCCCACCGGAGACGTCGCCAGGACCTCGCGTCGGTGCCGACTGAGGGCGCCCCCGCGGAGCAGAGCGACCTTCTCGTGGACCTCACCTCTGACCTCGAGGGGCGGGTGGTTCGCGACTCGGCCGAGATGGAGGCCCTCCGGGCGCGGCTGGCGGAGACCGAGGCCGAGCTGGCCCGGCAGGCGACCCGGATCGCGGCCATCGAGTCGGCGCTGGCGGTGCGTGCGGGCGGTGGGCTTCAGGCCGCCTCCGGACGTCCCGATCCGCGGCGCCACGCAGGGCCGAAGGCCCTGCCCCGGTCGGGGGACCAGCCTCGGGAAGCCCTCGCCCTAGCCTGACGCGCCTGGGTCGGGCCGAATGGAGAGAGGGCCGGGGGGCAAAGCCGGAGTGAGAGGCCACACAACGAGACGCCGAGGCGGTCGATCAATCATTCAGGCCGAAGTACCGATGCCTAAGGCGACGTTTGGCCAGGTCGGCCAAGGTTGGGAGGACGGGGTGCACGGCCGGACCGATCCGCCCCGAGCCGCCCTCGGGCTTCGAACCTGGAGCGGAGTCCGATGAACACAGGGTCGGCCGGGAGGTCGCGGGGGGCCTCCGGAGTTCTTCTGGCCACCGCGGTGGCCCTGGCGGTGCTCACTTTCGCCCTGGCCGCGCCGAGGTGGACGGCCGCCCTCCTTGGCGACACTCAAGCCGTGGGCGGGAACACGTTCAGCGCCTCGAACTGCTTCCAGGCACGGTTGGGATCGGTCCAGAGCGGTACGGCGGCCAGCAGCGCAAATGGGACGCTCACGGTCGGAATGACCGCGGCGGTGAACCCCGCGAGCGCTTTCTTGCTGTTCAACATCCGGCACAACAGCAACCGGCCGGTCGGATCGCTGCTCAGAGGGCGGATCGCCACGTCGACCACCCTCGAGTTCGTGCGCGTGACCGACGAGGCCGCCCCGGTCACGATCGACATCCGGTGGTACGTCGTGGAATACGCGTGCGGCGTGAGCGTCCAGCGCGGGCAAGTGACTCAGACCGCCACCACGATCGACATACCCATCACTCCCGTCGGCGCGGTGGGCCGAGCCTTCGTGACGTGGTCCAAGACGCCGGTGAACATTGACACCAACTGGAGCCAGGACGACCCAGTGATCATGGAGCTGACCTCCACGAGCAACCTCCAGCTCAGGGTGGACAGCGCGAACGCCAGCCACGTCATCTGGTGGCAGGTCGTCGAGTTCACCATCCCCGGCGACATCAGCGTCCAGCAGGGCACCACCTCGCTTCTGGGGGCCGCCCTCTCGACGCCCGTGACCCTGCCTACGCCCGTCGACGTCGGCAGGACGTTCGTCCTGGTGAACTACCGAACGGCCGGGACGGGCCCAGACGTCGGGGCCAGGATGCTCCGAGCGGAACTGACCGACTCCACCACCATCACGATCGACCGGTCGGTCTCGGGAACGCCGGACGACATCACCGAGATCCACTGGCAGGCGATTGAGCTGAACGAGGGCTCCCGTGTTCAGCGAGGGAGTGCCACGCTGGCCGCCGGTGCGGCGACCGCCAGCATCGCGATCCAGCCGATCGCCGTCGGTCGGTCCGCCGCGTTCGCCTCGGTCCAGTCCGGGGGAGGCCAGAACACCGGACGGTCCCCCTACGTGGCGGACGACGTGGTCGGCGTGGGCGCGGTGACGGCCTCGCTCACTTCGACCCAACTGACACTCGACCGGACCAGCACGGCGGCGGCGACCGACATCGGCTGGTTCGTGGTGGAGTGGGGCGGACCGCCCTGGTGGAACGCCGCCTACAACTGGAGGCGGGCGATCGACGTGACCGCTGGGGCCGCGATCGCAGCGGGCTATTCGTTGTCGGTCACGTTCGACCATGCGGGGCTGGTGGGCGCCGGCAAGGCCCTGGCCAACGGAAACGACGTCCGAGTGGTGTACTGGAACGGATCGGGTTGGGTCCAACTGGCCCGGTTCCGGGACGAAGGGTCGGCGTGGAACACCTCGGCGACGCAGGTCTGGTTCAGGGCGCAGTCGCCGGTCGCGGCCGGCGCGAGCGACGGGAACTATTTCATGTACTACGGAAACTCGGCACCGGGGGGGCCGCCAGCCAATCCGTCGAACGTCTTCTTCTTCTACGATCGTTTTCCCGGACCGGGCCTCAGCGCCAGCTGGACGGTCCTGCGGCCCCCTGCGGCCGGCTGGTCGGTCAGCGGCACCCTGAGCATCAACATGGACCCGAACGAGGACTTCTGGGGCGCCACGAACAATGCCCCGCTCTTCCACGTGGCCGCGCCGGCCGGCGACTTCGAGGCCCAGGTCGAGCAGTTCGGGCGGCCCATCGCCAATGGACACACGGGTGGCATCCTGGACTACCAGGACGACGACAACTACATCGCCGACTACCACGACAACATCGCCGGCGCCGAGACGGTGGAGTACGTGCGGGAGGCCGCCGGGGCTCCCACCAGCCAGACGGTTGGGGTTTCCTCCAACCCCCTCTACCTACGGATCCGCAAGCTGGGGACGAGCTACACGGGCTGGTATTCGACGAATGGCGGGGCGACGTTCACCCAGGTCGGCACGCCCCAGACGATCACCCTCGGCCCGATCAGGATCGGCCTTACAGCGTTCAGCTTCACCACGAACGTGAGGACGATGAGCTTCGACAACATCCGGGTGCGAAACCTGGTCAACCCCGAGCCGAGCAGCTCACTGCGCATCGAAGACCGCCCGTAGCCCGATCGGAGAGCCACCGGCCCAGACGCCCGCCCTCTTCGCTCATAGCTCGGCATCTTGATCTCTCCCGCTCTCCTCGAGCAGATGGACCCGAGAGAGCATTCGGCGAGAGCCCCGCTCGCTCCCGGCGACTCCATCTCCTCCGTCCGATCCCCCCTGAAACCCTGCCGTCTGCGTGAACGACGACATCGCGGACCCAGGCAATCGAGCGCCCCTGTTCACTCGCGGGAATGACGTCACACCCCTGAGCGGCTTGGTGCTCCCCACCGGCCAGGTCGGGGACGAGGGGCTGTTCATGCTCACCTTGCCCGATCCGCAAATCAGCCTGCAGAACGGGGCCCTCTTCACCACGCACGAGCTGGTAACGGCGACCGGCGAAGCCAGCGACGAGAACAATCTCGATAAGGTCGACGCCGTAGTGCCACTTGGGGATGCGGACATCGCCAGGCTGGAAGGCAGGATCGTCTGCGGACTTGTATTCGACAGCGACGTCAGCGTGACCAACCACGACCCGCCGTCCGCGAGCCTGAAGGGCGCGACGTTGGGCCTCACCGCGTTCAGGGTGACGGCAGTGAACCCGAACCCGGCGGGTCCTGACAACCTGCTGATGATCACCGTGGACCTGCTGCCCTCGGCTGACGTCCAGGGCGTGTGCGCGGGAGCTTCGGGGGCCCCCGGCCCTCCTTCCGAGAGCTAGCTGTAGTTCCCACCAGCGTTGTTTACAGCCGTGAGGCCGGAGGTCGGCCACCCAACGCGGTGTGGGGACGGACCGAATTGTAGAACTCCAACCACCGGCTCAGGGCAGCCAGCCGAGCTCCGTTGCTCCGGTAGAGACGGGCGTATGCCCACTCCTCCAGCAGGGTCCGGTTGAACCGCTCCACTTTGCCGTTGACCTGGGGGCGGCGGGTCGGGATCAGCAGGTGGCGTATGCCCGACTCAGCCACCGCCGCCCGGAAGTCGCTCGACAGCGTGTAGCTCATGTGGTTGTCGGTCATCACCGCCTCCACGGCCACCCCATGGGTGGCGAAGAACTCCCGGGCTCGACGAAGGAACGCTCCTGTGGTGGGTCCCCGCTCATCCGGATGGACCTCCACGTAGGCCACCCGAGAGTGGTCGTCCACGGCGGCGTGGAGGTAGTCGTAGCCCAGACGTCGTCGCCGATCCGCAGCGGTCCTCGATCCCCGGCCGCGAAGGCGCCACCCGCCGCCAGGAGGGATCCGGCCCAGCTTCTTGACGTCCACGTGGAGGAGCTCGCCGGGGCGGGCTCGCTCGTAGCGACGGATGACCCTGCCGGTGGGACGGTCCATCCAGGCCAGGCGGTGCAGGCCGTGGCGGCGGAGAACACCGTAGACCGTGGACCGGGGATGGCCGAGTGACCAACCCAGACGGTGCGGGCCGTGCTTGGTCCGCCGGCGGGCCTCCAGGATCCGGTGGACCTGGCGAGGCGGCAGGGCATGCGGGCAGCGCCGAGGCCTGGACGTCCTGTCGAGCAACCCGGGCAGTCCCTCCTCGTGGAACCGCCGGACCCACTTGTGAGCGGTGGCCCGGGAGACATTCATGGCTTCGGCCGCTCGAGCCACCGGCCAGCCGTGCACCAGGACCCGTTCCACCAGCGCAGCTCGACCGATCGGGGTGAGCTTGGCCCTAGCATGGGCCATGGAGAGCCTCCTTTCCGGGTCGGGACCTTGTCAGCCCCTCACCGTGACGGGAGGCTCTCCCGTGTCAACAACCTTCGTGGGAACTACAGCTAGCGGGCGAACTGCATCGGTCGGCAGGTCCAGCCTGGTGGCCGCCAGGCCTGCTGGCGGCTGTCTCTGCGAGATCTCTCGTGGCATAGACGTCGACGATCGCCCCGATGAAGCGGAGGCTGCCAAGGCTCGACCATCATTCGGCCAGGCGTTTCCCAGCCGTAGCACTCTCGCGGGAGGACCGAGGTCCATCAGGGGCACTCGGTAGACTGGCCACCATGCAGGGGAGCGAGATCCGGCGGGCGTTCCTCCGTTTCTTCGAGGAGAGAGGCCACAAGGTGGTGCCGTCCTCCTCTCTCATCCCCAACGACCCCTCGCTCCTGCTGACCAACGCCGGGATGAACCAGTTCAAACCCTACCTGCTCGGCCTCGAAGAGCCCCCGTATTCGCGAGCCGCCACCGCCCAGAAGGTCTTCCGCACATCCGACCTGGAGAACGTGGGCCACACGGCTCGGCACTTCACCTTCTTCGAGATGCTCGGGAACTTCTCGTTCGGCGACTACTTCAAGAAGGAGGCGATCGTCTGGGCCCATGAGTTGGTCACCGAGGGCTACGGCATCGACCACGACCGGCTGTGGGCAACCGTTCTCGAGGACGACGACGAGACCGTCGAGATCTGGGTGGACCAGGTCGGAATCCCCAGAGAGCGGATCGTCCGGCGGGGCAAGGAAGACAACTTCTGGTGGATGCACGTTGCGGGGCCTTGCGGCCCGTGCTCGGAGATCTTCGTGGATCGCGGCCCGAAGTACGGTCCGGAAGGAGGCCCGGCCGTCGACGAGGACCGGTTCCTGGAGATCTGGAACGTCGTGTTCATGCAGAACGAGTGCGACGACCAGTCGAACGTGTTGCGCGACCTGCCGAAGCAGAACATCGACACCGGGAGCAGCCTGGAACGGGTGGCCATGATCCTCCAGCGGACGGACACGGTCTTCGAGACCGATCTCCTCCGGCCGCTCGTGGACGTGGCGGAGCAGGTTGCCGGGCGAAAGTACGGGGCGGACGAAAAGGACGACATTGCCCTGCGGATCTTGGCCGAACACGGCCGGGCCACGACCTTCCTGATGGCGGACGGCGTCTTGCCGTCGAACGAGGGCCGCGGCTACGTCCTGCGCAGAATGCTCCGTCGCCTGGTCACCTACGGGCGGAAGCTCGGGGTGGACCGGCCGGTCATGTCGCAGTTCGCGGAAAAGACGATCGAGCTGATGGGCGAGGCCTATCCGGAGCTCGTCGCGAACAAGCCCTTCATCCTCCAGGTGGCCGCCTCCGAAGAGGAGCGCTTCGGGGACGCCTACCTGCACGGTATCGAGCTGTTCCGGGAGGAGGTGCAGAAGGCCAAGGCGGGAGGATCGCCGGTCCTGCCCGGCGAAGCGGCCTTCCGGCTGCACGACACCTTCGGGTTCCAGCTAGAGCTGACCCTGGAGCTGGCGCGGGAGGAAGGCCTCACCGTCGATACGGACGCATTCGCCCGCCTCATGGAGGAGCAGCGGCGCCGCGCGCAGCTGGCGTCGAAGAAGGGCGACGTGGGGGAGGGTGTGCTCGGAGAGGTGGCCTCTGCCGTGGGGCGCACCGAGTTCGTTGGCTACGAGCGATTGGAGTCCGATGCGCGCCTGGCCGACCTGGTGCTCGACGGCTCCCGGGCCGAGGGGGCGGCGGAGGGCCAGCAGGTGAAGATCGTGCTCGACCAGACGCCGTTCTATGCGGAGGGAGGCGGCCAGATGGGGGACGCCGGAGTCATTCGATCTCCGAGCGGCCTCATCGAGGTGAGGGACACGCGGCCGGGCCCAGGGGGGATCATCGTCCACGAGGGGGTCGTGGCCTCGGGCGAGGTTCGCCGGGGCGAAGAGGTCGAGGCGCGGGTGGATGCGGCGCGTCGGGAGGCCACCGCGCGGTCGCACACCGCCACTCACGTCCTCCACCACACCCTCCGCCAGTTCCTCGGCGAGCACGCCCGACAGGCCGGATCGCTGGTGGCTCCTGGACGCCTCCGGTTCGACTTCACCCACTTCGAGCCGGTATCCCGCGAGGCGCTGGAGGAGCTCGAACGCCTGGCCAACCGGCGACTTGCGGATGACCAGTCGGTCCGGGCCTACGAGACCACCTTCGAGTTCGCCAGGAGCGAGGGAGCCATCGCCCTGTTCGGCGAAAAGTATGGCGAGATCGTTCGCGTGGTGGAGGTGGGCGATTACTCGATCGAGCTGTGCGGGGGCACCCACGTGCGCCACACGGGAGAGGTCGCGCTGCTCCGGATCCTCTCGGAGGGGAGCATCGGCTCCGGGTTCCGGCGTCTGGAGGCCCTCACCGGGCCCGACGCGCTCACTCACGTCAACCTGGAACGCCGGCTCCTGGAGGAGGTCATGGAGGCGGTGGGGGCGAGCGACCCCGCGAGCGTTCCCGACCGGGTCCGCCACGCCGTGGGCCGGATCAAGCAGCTCGAGGCCGAGCTGGGGAGGATCCGCCGCGAGGAGCGCGATCGGGAGGTGGAGGAGCTGGCGAGCACGGCGCGGGAGCTCGCGCCGGGGGTGAAGCTGCTGATCGCCCGGATGGATGGGAAGGAGGAGGGGGAGCTTCGGGAGCTGGCGCCCAGGCTGAGCAGCCGCAGCCGATCGGGAATGCCGGCCAGGGCCTGATCCAGCGCCTCGCCCCTCGGGCCGCCGGCCA
>JBOGVA010000049.1:0-13825 GCA_050692195.1 Actinomycetota bacterium
GCCCATAGAAGCTCGACGGCCTGCCCGTCCTGGTTCTCCCGAAGCCCCTCGTCCCGGTGCCCGGACCCTACGTGAAGGTCCATCTCCCGCTCAAGTGGCTTCACGAGCATTTTCATGCAGGTACAACACCGACCGGGCCCACACCGGGCGCTGGACCAGGGGCAGGACCCCGGAGGACGTCCTGGGGAAAGTGAAGATGTGGTCTCGCTAGAGCCGATGCGTCGCCAGAACTCGGGGACAGGACACCCTAACCTTTCCGCTGGACCCGAGCTAGCCGGGGCGCCTGGCGAGCCCCCGCAGGTAGCCCCACATCTTCGCCACGTCGATGAAGGCCATCATGGCCGGGACGGCGACGAGTGCCTTCCAGCGCTCAGGTGATCCCGGCGGCAGCCTCCGCCACGTGCGGCGGATCGGCTTCGTCGCGTGGGCCGCACCGGCCAGAACCGCAGCGGTCAATGGCCACCGCCGTCGGGCGAGCAGTGCCACCAGCCCGAAGGAGTAGGCACCGAACCGGATGAGGTGGCGCTCCCGGTACATCCTCGCCACGGCGTCGCCCTGCGAGTACCCGGAATACTGGTGCCACGTGGCGGCCAGCGTCGGCCGGATCCGCCAGTAGGTAACGGCCTCGGTGACGAGTTCCACCCGGGCTCCGGATTCGACCAATCGGTGGTTGAGGTACATGTCCTCGCCGACCTCGAGCCACTCCGGGTAGCCTCCCGCGGCCTCGAAGGTTTCCCTGCGGACGGCCAGCGACCGCGAAGAGGGAAGCCATCCCGGACCGACCTCGTCCGCCTCCGGCAGAGATGCTGCCGCGCAGACCTGGAGAAAGGAGTCGGCGATGGGGCGGTAGAACCCCGCGGCGACGTCAGCGCCTCGCTCGATCGGCTCCATGATCCGTTCCATCCAGTCCGCGGACAGCACGCAATCCGCGTCGGTGACCGCGATGACCTCGTGGGCAGCCGCCCGGATCGCCAGGTTCCGCCCCCGGGCGATGTTGGCCCCGGGCTCGTGCAGGACCTGGATGTCCTCTTCTCGCCGAAGGATCTCGTAGGTCCCGTCGGTGGAGCCACCGTCGACGATCACGATCTCTTCCGGCACCCGCGTCTGCCGCCGCACCGATGCCACGAATTCCTCGATGGACGGTCTGGCGTCCTTCACCGTGGCCACGAGGGAGACCTTCACGGGGAGGATGGTAGCGGCTCATGACCGGGACGCCGGCCGGCCGCTCCTACAGCACGGACTTGTAGACCTCCAGGGTGAGCCGGGCCGTCTCCTCCCATGAGAATCGGTTCGCCCTCACGAGCCCCGCTTCGCGCAGCCGGGTCGCCAGCTCGCGATCGGTGGCCACCCGCTCCATGGCCTCGGCCAGCCCGGCGACCGATCTGGGGTCCACCGGAAGACCGGCCTCACCCGCCACCTCCGGCAGCGATGACGACGTGGAGACGACGCAGGGCACCCCTCGGGCCATGGCTTCCAGGACCGGCAGTCCGAACCCCTCGTACAGGGAGGGGTAGACGAATACCGAGGCCCCGCGGTAGAGGGCGTCCAGGTCCTGAGGAGTCGCCGACCCCGTCAAGAGGATGTCGCCGGGCCCTTCCAGGGAGACCTCCCTCAGCAGCGCCTGGTGGCGCCATCCGATCGGTCCGGCCAGGACCAGAGCATGGGGCGCTCCCCGTACAGCCATCCGCCGGTAGGCCCGTACCAGTCGCACCAGGTTCTTTCGGGGCTCCAACGTCCCGACGAACAGCACGTAGGGTGTCGGTATCTTCAGTCGGGCCAGTGTTCCCTCGACGTGCGAATCCGAGCCGGGGAGCGAGGCCGCGAGCGGCACGACATGGACCTTCCGGCGGTCGACGCGCGTTCGCCTGAACAGGTCCTCCGCGGTATGGCGAGAGACGGCGATGAGCGCGTCGGCGCTTCGCACGGCCCGGGCCAGGCCGACTCGGTACATGAGGCGCCACTGTCGGGGGAAGAGCCGCGGGTGGGTCAGGAAGGCGAGGTCGTGCACCGTCACGACCAACCGCTGGTCCGGGCCGGCGGGAGGAACGGCGGCCGGGACAGGGGAGTGGATGATGTCACGGGAGGAGAGGCTGGGCGGGAGCGAGGGTCGCCGCGTTACGGCCCAAGCGGGATACAGGCGCCCGATCGTGGCTGGAAGCTCCTCGAGCGGGTAACGGCGCAGCCAGCCCTCCGGCGAGGCGCCGTCGAACCTGGCGTGGAACAGGGTGATGTCCAGAGATGGCTCGGTCCGGGAGAGGGCCGGGATGAGCTCTCGCACGTAGGTGCCCATCCCGCCGGGCGTGGAGGAGAAGACCTGGTCCACCAGGAAGCCGAGCGAGGTCACTTGTAGGACTCCATGCACTGCACGCCGTCGGGCCCCGCCGTGGCCATGTGGTCCGTGCCTGCCTCGATGTCCAGGCGGTCTCCGGGGCCGAGCCGGTAGTTCAGCCCATCCCTGTCCTGGAACGCGATGCTGCCGGCCAGGCAGTAGAGGATCTTGTGGTACCCGTGCGCATGCCAGTCGTAGAGCTCATCCGGCCTGCCGTCCCACCGCCTGGGATGGGGGCAGCCCTCCGCCTCGAAGATCCCCTTCACCGTGTCCTCTTCGGTGACGTCCTGCCGGGTCAGCACGATGTCCATGCCGCACCACCCTTCTCCCCTCGGTCGCCTCCAGCCCTCCGCTACTTGGCGTCACCGCGCCCGACACGCGACTCGATCCCCCGCCGCGTGTATGGGTTCAGCCTTGTCTCCCCCCAGGGGTGGAGAGACCTGTTGCGGATCTGCAGTGCGCCGAGTCCGAGGGCCTCGGCTCTCCCGGCCAGGGTCCACGGGGCGGGCCTGACCATGCCGGGCCCGAAATACTCGTCGAGGGCGGACGCGATGGCCCGCTCGTCCTCGGGCGTCAGTCCCGGCGGGAGCTCGTAGCGCACGGCAGCTCCTTTCGTCGCTCCTACAGGGGGATATTGCCGTGTTTTCGCGGCGGGACCTGCTCTCGCTTGGTGCGCAGCATTCGAAGCGCTCGGATCAGTTGAGGACGGGTGTCCGCTGGCTCGATGACGTCGTCGACGAATCCGCGCTCGGCGGCGAAGTAGGGGTTGCCGAACTCCTCCTCGTACTGAGCGATCAGCTCCTGGCGCTTGGCCTGAGGGTCGGCCGCTTTCTGGATCTCCCGGCGAAAGATCACGTTGACCGCGCCCTCCGGCCCCATCACCGCGATCTCGGCTGTGGGCCAGGCGAACGACACGTCCGCCCGAAGGTGCTTGGAGTTCATGACCACGTACGCGCCGCCGTAGGCCTTGCGCGTGATCACGGTGAGCCTGGGGACGGTGGCCTCGGTGAAGGCATAGAGGAGCTTGGCTCCGCGGCGGATGATCCCCCCGTACTCCTGGGCCGTGCCGGGCAAGAACCCGGGAACGTCCACGAACGAGAGGATGGGGATGTTGAACGCGTCGCAGAAACGGATGAACCTAGCCGCCTTCTCGCTCGACTCGAAGTCCAGCGTCCCGGCCAGCACCTTCGGCTGATTGGCGATGATCCCTACCGATCTTCCCTCCAAACGGGCGAAGCCGATGAGGATGTTGGCCGCCCACAGGGGGAAGACCTCGAAGAACTCACCCTCGTCCACGATGCTGTGGATGACATCTTTCATGTCGTAGGGCGCGCGCGGAGAGTCCGGGATGATCGCGTTCAGCGCCTCGTCTCGCCGCTCGGGGTCGTCCCGTGGGGCGTAGACCGGAGGGTCCTCCAGGTTGTTCGGGGGTAGGAACGACAGCAGATAGCGGACCTGGGCGAGGCAGCCGGGTTCGTCGTCGGCGATGAAGCTCGCGATGCCCGAGCGGCTGGCATGGGTGGTCGCCCCGCCCAGCTCCTCGAACGTCACCTCCTCGCCGGTCACCGCCTTGATGACGTCCGGGCCGGTGATGAACATGTGAGACGTCCCCTTGACCATGAACACGAAGTCGGTGATGGCGGGCGAGTACACGGCGCCGCCTGCGCACGGTCCCATGATCACCGAGATCTGGGGGACCACGCCGGACGCACGGACGTTTCGATCGAAGATGAAGCCATAGCCGGCCAGGGAGGCAGCGCCCTCCTGGATCCTGGCCCCGCCCGAGTCGTTGATACCGATGATGGGTGCCCCGACCGAGACGGCCAGGTCCATGATCTTGCAGATCTTCTCGGACATGACCTCACCGAGAGATCCGCCGAACACTGTGAAGTCCTGGCTGTACACGAATACCTTTCGGCCGTCGATCGTCCCCCACCCGGTGACCACCCCATCGGTGTAGGGGCGAACCCTGTCCAGGCCGAAGGTCCCCAGCCGGTGGCGGGTCAGGACGTCGGTCTCGACGAAGGACCCGGGATCGAGAAGGAGCTCCAACCGCTCCCGGGCCGAGAGCTTGCCCCTGGCGTGCTGCCGCTCGATGGCGTCGGGCCCACCGGCCACCCGAGCTCTCGACTTGCGCCTCCGAAGCTGCTCGAGGCGCTCATCGACGGTCGGGCGATGGGGTGGGGAAGGCCTGGGGGGTGCCTCGCCGTCCGTGGCCGCCTCGGCCTGAGCCGGGCCGCCCGGGTTGCCGCCCTTCGGGGGATCTTCGGTAGAGGGCTCGCCGGGTTCGGCCTGGTGGCGTTCCGTCCCGTCCTCCGGAGGCTCCTGCTCGTCGCGTGCTTCCGCCATCGGACCCGACTATATCCCTCAGCCGACCGCGGACGTTAGCACGTCGATGCCGTGGCTACGGCCCTTCCTGCACCAACTCCACCAGCACCCCGCGAAAGCCCTTCGGGTGGACGAACGCCACCGTCGTGCCCCGTGAGCCCGGACGGGGGAAGTCGTCCACCAGAGGCACGCCGGCCGCGCGGAGCTGCTCGAGCGCCGCGCCAACGTCGGCCACCAGGTAGCCGACGTGGTGGATCCCCTCGCCGCGACGGGCCAGGAACTTCCCGACCGGCGTATCGGATCCCCGTGCACCCAGGAGCTGGACGTAGGAGCTGCCGGCCGCGAACAGCACCTCCTCCACCCCCTGATGGGGAACCACCTCGCGGTGCACGGGCTCGATCCCCAGCTTCGCCCGGTACTCGTTCACGGCCGCATCGAGGTCCGCCACGGCGATCCCCACATGATCGATGCCGAGGAGGAGGCCCGGCTCCACCGCTAAGGCTTGCGGCGGCGGCGCCCGGCCGCGGGAGCCGGCTGGAGCCGGACGATGAGGTCGGTCACTTCCGGCAGATGGTACGCGGGGGTGGAGAGTGCCGCGATCAGTGCGGCCACGCCTTGGTATCGGACCTGGGATGAAGCCCCGTCGGTTCGAAGCGCGTAGAATTCCACCAGCTCCATGAACTGCTTCAACGAAGGAACCAGCCCGCCTCGCTCGTATGCGTAGATGGTCTGTTGGGCGGCCGGGCACCCAGGCACGGCTGCTGCGTCCTTGACCGCTCGATAGCCGGCCGAGCGCCTGAGGCCGCGGAGGAGACCTCCGATCGTTCGGGCGACGTCGGATTCGATCGGTTCCTGTTTCTTACGGGGCACGCGTGGGCCCTCCTGAACACAGGGGTGGATACCGGGTCTCACACCATAGACCGTCGCCCGTCGCTTGTCAGAGCCCTCCCTTGAAGGCAACCGATCGTGCGGGGGACCAAAAGTCGGCCCCGCCCTCGGCCATCTGGCGGATGACTGTTGTCGGCCAAGATGGGTAGGATGAAGCGGCCCGAGCGCCGCCTGCGTCCATACCGTCCGTTGCCCGCGGCCAGGATGACCGGGTGAGTGAGATGAGCGAGATGAACAGGGTGGCGGCGGTCCTCGGGGATTCCCAGATCCTCCGCGCCGGCCTGGCCGACGTGAGCCGCGTCCGGGAGCGGGTGCGCCGCCGCAGGCTGATGCGCGCGGTGTTGGTCCTCGGAGCCATCGACGCCTACCTGTGGTACCGGTTCTTGACGGGCAACCCGATTCATCTTCCCCGGCTGCCGGAGGACTGGGGCATCTGGGCACCGATGGTCATCTTGATGCTGCTGTTCGGCGTCGTCCTGTTGCTCCCCCTGGCCAGCGGGAGATCGCCGCACGTCATGATCAGGCCGGAGCACATCGATACGGGACTGACCGAGGTCCGGGGACTGGATACACAGGTGGACGAGGTGATCCGGTCGCTCAATGTCTTCCTGGGCTACGCCACGTTCCGGGACGTCCTGGGAGGCAACCCACGACGGGGGATCCTGTTCGAGGGCCCACCCGGAACCGGCAAGACCTACCTGGCCAAGGCCATGGCCAAGCAGGCGGGAGTCCCGTTCCTGTTCGCGTCCGCTCCAGCCTTCCAATCGATGTGGTTCGGGATGACGAACGTGAGGATCCGCTCGTTCTTCCGGGCGATGCGGAAGGCCGCCCGTCGCGAGGGAGGAGCGATCGGCTTCATCGAGGAGATCGACGCCATCGGAGCGGACCGGGGGGCGGTCTCGATGTCCCCCGCTCCGCCGCATCCCGGACGGACGGTCTCCAACTTCGTCTCGCCGAGCACCGGCGGCATGGTCAACGAGCTCCTCATCCAGATGCAGTCGTTCGATCAGCCCGTGTGGCGCCAGCGCGTCAAGGAGCGACTGGTGGAGTGGCTGAACGGCTACCTGGCCGAGGGCAGACGGATCCGGGTGGGAAAGCCCTCCTATCACAACATCCTTCTGATCGCGGCGACGAACCGAGCCGACGCGCTCGACCCTGCGCTGTTGCGCCCGGGGCGATTCGACCGGCGCCTGTACTTCGACCTCCCCACGAAGCAGGGACGGCGGGAGCTCATCGACTATTTCCTGGACCGAAAGGCGCACCACCTGGGACTGGACGACGAGTCGGCCAGGGAGCGCCTTGCCCACGACACACTGGGGTACACCCCGGTGATGATCGAGCACCTGTTCGACGAGGCGCTGCTGGTGGCGCTCCGGGACGGCCGGGACGGCATGTCCCTCTCCGACGTCTACGGGGCCAAGCTCACCGAAGAGATCGGGCTGGCCCAGGCCGTTACCTACACCGAAGCCGAGCGGCGGGCCGTGGCCACCCACGAGGCGGGGCATGCCGTGGCCGCGTTCCTCTTGGGTACCAGCCGGCGGATGGAAGTCCTATCGATCATCAAGCGGCGGACCTCCCTTGGCCTTCTCGCCCACAGCGACCTGGAGGAGCGCTTCACCCAGTCTCGTTCGGAGCTCGAGGCCGCCATCGCCATCGCGCTGGGGGGCCTGGCCGCCGAGGAGCTTTTCCTCGGCGAGACGGGGACGGGGCCGGGATCGGATCTGTCGTCTGCCACCGAGATCGCCGCGCTGATGGTGGGGGCTCTCGGCATGGCCGGCTCGCTGGTCTCCTACGAGGCCGTAGCCGAGGGCATGGTGTCCCGAAAGAACCTGGTGGGGAAGGTCCTCGCGGACGGGGACGCGAAGGATCGCGTGGAGGCCCTGCTGCACGGGCAGAAGGAGCGCGTGGAGGCCGTGCTGGCGGCGAACCGCGACCTGGTCGACGCGCTCAGAGACGCCCTGATCGAACGCGACCAGCTGGTGGGAGAGGAGATCGTGGAGGTCATCCACGAGGCGATCGCTCGCCGCGAGCCGGGGCCGGTCATCGTGGTGGACGATCTGGAGGAGCGGCCCGCCGACAATTAGGAGCCCATCCTCCCTTCGCTCGTAGAATGGGACCCGAGGGACTCCCCTTTGGAGGAGGAGCGTTGATTTGGCCTCGGTGATCCTCGACGGTGCCCGCACACCCATCGGCAAGTTCGGGGGCGGGTTCAAGGATGTCCCGGCAGTCAAGCTCGGGGCCGACGCTGTCCGGGAGGCTCTGGCCCGCTCGCGGGTGGCGCCCGACCAGGTCGACTACGTGATCGTGGGTCAGGTGCTCCAAGCGGGCGCGGGGCAGATCACGGCCCGCCAGGCCGCCATCGAGGCCGGCATCCCCAAGGAGACCCCCGCCATCACCATCAACAAGGTGTGCCTGTCCGGGCTGAACGCCATCGCCCTGGCCGATCAGCTCATCCGGGCCGGAGAGGTCGAGGTGGTCGTAGCCGGGGGGATGGAGTCGATGTCCCAGGCTCCCTATCTCCTGCCCGGGGCCCGCTGGGGTAACCGGATGGGCAACTCGGTAATCGTCGACTCGATGATCTACGACGGCCTGTGGTCCACGTTCACCGGCAAGCACATGGGCGACTCCTCCGATGAGGTGAACCGCGAGCTGGGGATGTCGCGGGAGGAGCAAGACGCCTGGGCGGCCCGCTCTCATGAGCGGTCGAGCGCCGCCTGGGACTCGGGTCGGATGGAGGAGGAAGTCGTCCCGGTCGAGGTCGTCCAGCGAAAGGGTGAACCCCTCCTGGTGCACAAGGACGAGGGCATTCGCCCCGACGCCACGGCGGAGTCGCTGGCCAAGCTCACGCCGGCCTTCCGAAAGGATGGGACGATCACCGCCGGGAACGCCTCGCAGATCTCGGACGGGGGCGCCGCCGTTGTGGTGACGTCGAGGGAGAAGGCCGACGAGCTCGGGCTCCAGCCGCTAGCGGAGATCGTGGCCCATGGTATGTGCGCGGAGCGCTACGCATATCTGCACACCGTGCCCGCCCTGGCCATGCAGAACGCGCTCAAGAAGGCCGGCAAGGACGCCCACGACCTGGGTCTGATCGAGATCAACGAGGCCTTCGCTTCCGTCGCCCTGAATGCCACCCGGATGCTCGGCGTCGATGAGGGGATCGTGAACGTGAACGGCGGCTCCGTGGCGCTGGGACATCCCATAGGCATGAGCGGTTGCCGGCTGGTCCTGACCCTCGCCTACGAGATGCGGCGGCGCGGGGTCGACCTGGGGGGCGCGTCCCTGTGCGGCGGCGGCGGCCAGGGCGACGCCCTGATCATCCGCCGGGTCGCCTAGGCCCTGTCCGCGAGCCGTCGCCTGACGAGTGGGAGACCGTCACCCCACGCACGTGCAGAGCACGTCCGCCTGGCCGCACCGCGCGCACATCATCGTGCAGTAGCGATCCGATCCGGCGTGCAGATGGTTCGAATCGTGCTCGCCGGCCTCGGATCCGCAGATCGCGCACTTCCAACCCCCGGGTCTCCCCTCCGCACTTCGGGCAAAGCTCCTGTGCCATCCGTCGCCCCTCCCGAACTGAGATTCCGCCCCTACCCCTAGACGCGCCGATCGCCCGTGATCCCGCGCAGGGCGAGGAGCGCCCCGGCCACGAAGATCGCCGTGCCCAGGTAGATCAGCCCCAGATGGCCCAGCGTGTCGAAGTCGTTCGGGTAGTGAGCCGGCAGCGCCACCGCCAGGCCGACCACCGGCGCAAGCACGGCCCCGGTCCAGGCCCACAGCGCGCCTCGGCGGACCCCGTAGATCACCAGGAACAGGACCGCGACCGCCGTCGCGGCGATGAACCCCGCGGTTGCGATGTGCAGGTGCCCCACGTAATGGTAGAGCGACGGGCTGAACTGCTGGATCTCCACCCGGCTCACGTCCACCTCGTTCACACCGATGCCGAGCTCGAGGAAGCTGTCCGTGAAGTTGCGGACGAAGAAGATCACCGCGTAGCCGATGAATCCGACCGCGCCGATCCCCATCAGCCACGACCCGAGCCGGAGCGAGCCCTCGGCCGACGGGCTTCTCGTTTCGGTCGCCACGACCGTTGCCATCTTCCGTCACCTCCTGTTCGGATGCCGTCACCTGAAGAGACGCCGTGCGCACCCGGCCGCATTGCGTCTCGGGGGTAGTGCAATAAAGTCGGCCCGCGCTGCGTCCTATCTAAGGTGGAGCGGCCGCGGTCGGGAGGTGCGGTGCAGAGCGCGACCAGGGGGCAGGTAGCTGCCAAGGAGGCGTTCCAGGCTCTCGCTCGGGCCAACCTCCCGGCCCTCTACGCGACCGGTCGGCGGCTGGCCGGGGACGACGCCGAGGACCTGGTCCAGGAGACCTTGCTGAGAGCGTTCCGCTCCTTCGGCACCCTGAAGGATCGGGAAGCCGGTTCCGGGTGGCTCAAGGCCATCATGGTGAACACGTTCAGGGACCGGCTCCGGAAGCAGTCGCGTTCGGTCATAGAGGTGGCCATGGAGAGCATCGACGAGTTTTCGCTGTACCGGACGATCGCCGAGGAGGACCCGCTCCCGTACTCGGACACGCTCCATCTCGACTTCCTTCACGCATTCGGGCGAGAGGACGTCCGGGAGGTTCTGCTGCGGCTCCCCGACATCTACCGGGCGCCGCTGGTGCTCCGGTACGTGGAAGGGTATGCCACGAAGGAGATCGCCCGGCTGGTCGGGGCCCCCCTAGGCACCGTCCTGGCCCGCCTCCATCGCGGCCGCAAGCTGTTCGAACGCGAGATGTGGAGCTACGCAGAGGAGACGGCGCTACTGGATCGGGAGGTGGTCCGATGAGCGAGCGATTGTTCACCTGCTCGGAGGCGGTGAAGAAGCTGTGGGACCTCCTGGACAGCGCGCTGTCCCCGGAGGACCAGTCAAGGGTCGAGGAGCACCTGGCGTTCTGCCGGACGTGCTGCGGGGAGCTGGAGTTCGCCAAGGAGCTGCGAGCGTTCCTGCGCTCCCAGGACGTCGATGAGATCCCTCCGGAAGTGAAGGCGAAGCTCGAGCGGTTCGTGGAGGAGCTGTGACCGTCCGAGACCTGATGTTCCAGGACGAGATCCGGGAGGCCGTCCTCAAGGCCTACGCGGACATCCCTTCGGGGGCGGGAGAGCACGTGGCAGGCCGCCTCTACTCCGAGGAGGAGCTCGCCGACGTGTCCCCAGGGGCCATCGAGTGGGCGCTCGGCGTGGGGAATCCCGTCCGCTATGCATTCCTGGAGCCGGGCCAGACCGTGCTCGACGTGGGCTCCGGCGGAGGGATCGACACGATCCTCGCGGCCAAGCGCGTCGGGCCGGAGGGCCGGGCCATCGGGCTCGACCCGCTCCCCGAGATGCTGGAGCGGGGCCTCGCCCACGCTCGGGACGCCGGGGTCGCGGGCTGGACGGAGTTCGTCGAGGGCGAGATGGAGGCGATCCCGCTGGGCGACGCCTCGGTCGACGTAGTGATCTCCAACGGGGTCATCAACCTTTCGGCCAGGAAGGGGCGAGCCCTGGCCGAGATCTTCCGCGTGCTCCGTCCCGGCGGGCGCGTCTGCGTGGCCGACCTCACCGTCGAGGAAGAGCTCCCCCCGGAGATCGCCGCCAGCGACGCGGCCTGGGCCGGTTGAGTGTCCGGGGCCCTGGCGGAGCGTGTCTTCGCCAAGAAGCTGGAGAAGGCGGGATTCGAGGACGTCTGGGTGGGCGGCCACCAGCCGTACAGCGTGGACGACATCGCCGCCTACCCGCTGTTCACTACCGAGCTCGTGGCCACGATGCGGCGGCTGATACCACCGGAACGCCAGGACGGCGTGGCAGTGGGCGTGATCGTCAAGGCGCGAAAGCCTCAATAGACGCGCGTTTCGCGATGTGTTCCCGTCCCTCAAGGCGCGGCAGCACATGGCCGTCCTCCAGAGAAGACCTCTCGAGTATCGGGTGAAGCGACAGGCCGGCTCACATCGAGTGCTGGAATCCCCGAACGGGTATCCTGAACTTCGAATCTCGTTTCACGATTCGGTAACGATTCCCCCCGGAGCTGTACGCAAGATCCTGACAAGGGACGTACGGCTGAGCGACGACGAGGCATTGGCTCTGATTGGAAAGGTGAGAGAAATGACCGAGGTGTCGATCACTATCACGAAGAGCCCCAAGGTTGGTGGGCGGAGTCGGAGGAGATTCCAGGATGGACCGGCGTGGGGGCCTCACTCGAGGAGGTCCGAGAACAGGCGATCTCGGCCGTAATGCTTTACGTGGGGGAGGGGGCCATCGTGCGGGAGATCGGCCTGCCCGGAAAAGGAGACATCCGCGAGACAGCCTCGCCGTGACGGCGGACTACGCGCACGGCCAAGGGACTGTTTACCTGGCGTTCGACGGCTCGGAGTCCCAACCGCATTGGTTTGGGTACTGGGAGCTGGAGCCTGACGGGCCGCCGACGATGATCGAGCAAGGGCCGGGCTGGTCCTCGCCCTCTGAGGCGGTCGCCTGGGGGCGGGCGCGAGCCCAACGCGTCCTGATCCGGCTGGATGAGCGAGGGGGTTACCTGTGGGCAGGCACCGTCCCTCCACCGGCCGACCCTGCGATCGAGGGAGTATTCCCGAGATGACCGAGAGCGCGTTCGCGCTCTCGGAGGAGCTGGAGGAGTTTCGCGCGCTCGTGCGGGAGATCGTGGAGGAGCGGATCGGGCCGACCCGCGCCGCCGAGATCGACGAGACCGACGAGTTTCCCTGGGACGTCCACAGGACGTTCGTGGACAACGAGCTCATGGCGGTGGGCTACCCGGAGGAATACGGGGGAGCCGGCGGCGGGTCCCTCACGTTCGCGGTCCTAGTGGAGGAGGTCTCCAGGGTCTCCGCCGGCTGTGCCCTGATCCCCCTGGTCAGTCGGCTCGGGGCCATCCCCATCATGCTCGCCGGCTCGGAGGATCAGAAGAAGGAGCTGTTCGGAGGCATCTCTCGCGGAGAGCATCAGATGTCCTACTGCCTGACCGAGCCGGGCAGCGGTTCGGACTCCGTGGCCATGAAGACCCGGTACGAGAGGACGGACGCCGGATACCGCCTGAACGGCATCAAGCGGTTCATCACCGGGGCGGGCATCGCCGACGCCTACACGGTGTTCGCCACCCGGGACCCTGAGCTCAAGGCCAAGGGCATCTCGGCGTTCCTGGTGCTCAGGGACGACCCGGGCGTGTCGTTCGGCAAGGAAGAGCACAAGATGGGGATCCACGGATCGCCGACTCGGGAGGTGTACTTCGAGAACACGGAGATCCCCGAGGACCGCCTGATCGGCCAGGAATCCGAGGGGTTCACCTACGCGATGCGGACGCTCGACTACTCGCGGCCGACCATCGCCGCCCAGGCCCTCGGCATCGCACAGGGCGCCTTCGACTTCGCTGCCAAGTACGCCACCGAGCGCCGGCAGTTCGGCAGATCGATCAGCGAGTTCCAGGGGATCCAGTTCATGCTGGCCGACATGGCCATGGAGATCGAGGCATCCCGGCTCCTGGTGTACAAGGCCGCCGGCCTGGTCGACGCCGGGGATCCGAGGATGACCTACTTCGCGTCGGTGGCCAAGTGCTACGCGGGCGATGCGGCCATGAAGGTCACCACCGACGCTGTGCAGATCCTGGGCGGATACGGGTACATGAAGGAGTACCCGGTCGAGCGGATGATGCGGGATGCCAAGATCACCCAGATCTACGAGGGGACGAACCAGATCCAGCGGGTGGTGATCGCCAAAAAGCTGCTCGGCTAGGAGCCCGTTGAAGGGCCGAGCCAGCCCGCCAGGGGGGAGATCGACCGTAGCCGGGCCGGAGGGGCCGGCGTACGAAAGTTACGGCTCGCAACGGATGAACCGGGCCTGGACCCCGGCCATGCTCCTACTCGCAAGAGGCCGTGGACCGCGAAAGGAGCGTGTGCGATGGAGCCCAACGTCGAACACCCCCATGAGGAAGCCCGGATCACCAGGCGCAAGGCCCTCAAGCGGATCGGGGCCGGGGCGGCCGTCGCCTGGTCCGCCCCGATCATCACCAGCCTAAGCACTCCCGCGTTCGCACAGACGCCGATCCCGGGGACCTGCGACGACTGCGACGACATCCCGTGTGACCCTTGCCCCTCCGAGTCGTTCAGCGGCCCCGGCGTATGCGGCATCGACCCGATCTGCTTCTGCAGCACGCATCCGAGCCGCGGGAGATGTGAGTGCGTGTTCTTCATCGAGGGGCTTCCCTGCGACGGCTACGTGCCATGCGGCCCGG
Source organism: Actinomycetota bacterium (assembly GCA_050692195.1). Taxonomy (GTDB): domain Bacteria; phylum Actinomycetota; class UBA4738; order UBA4738; family UBA4738; genus JBOGVA01. Next base: position 13,801 of record JBOGVA010000049.1, read on the forward strand.
AGCCCGATTTCGCCTGCCCCACGGG
>JBOGVA010000050.1:0-15620 GCA_050692195.1 Actinomycetota bacterium
TGAGCAGATCGCCTTCGGACTCGATCAGCCGGCGCTGACCTCCCGGGCCGCCTCGGTGAACCAGGCCATGTGCTTGTTGAGCTGCTCGCCGGTTATGGCACCCACGACGCCGAAGTTCTGAACCACCGCCTGTGCCCGTACCGCCATTCGCTGGAAGTCGTCCTCGGTCCGAAGCTTGGTCAGCTCCTCCAGGTCGCCTCGGACCAGGAAGAACCCCTCGAGGCTGTCCCTCCCGTGCGGCTCCAGGAAGAAGGGCTCCACCGAGGCCACCCGCCCCTGGACCACGAGCTGCGTCAGGAACCGGAGGGATTCGCCGAAGAGCTCCACTGCCTTTCGCTCTCGCCCGGGGGCCGTCGCCCCCCAGCTGATGAACAACGCGGAGTCAGCCATCAGATCCTCCCATGTATTCGCTCGAAGGCATTCTGGCAGGGGCAAGCATTCCATCCCGGCCCCGGTGGGACAAACGGCGAAACGCGGGCTTCGCGATACCCTGTCTTGTATGCAGGCACTGTCTCCCGGAGTCGCCGCGCCTCCCGTCCCCGGGGTCGAATTCGCCGACGGGCCCACGGCGCTGTTCTTCTACAAGGTCACCTGCCCCGTGTGCCAGATGGCCGCCCCCAAGGCAGAAGCCTTCCAGCGCGCCTATCCCGGACGGATCGTGGGCGTGGGCCAGGACCCTGAGGAGAAGCTGGGCGAGTTCGACGCCATGTACGGGATGACCTTCCCTCGGGTAGCCGACCTCCCCCCCTACGAGGTCTCCGAGGCCTACGGGATCCGGGTGGTCCCCACCGTGGTCCTGGTCGGGCGGGACGGTGTGGTCCTGGATTCCGTGGAGTCCTGGGACCGCGACGGGTTGAACGGGCTTTCCAAGCGGCTGGCCGACCTCACCGGGGCCGCGTACGTGCCAATCTCCGACCCGGCAGACGGCCTTCCTCCCTTCCGCCCCGGCTGAAGCTCGAGGAACGCGCGCTAGGCTGGCGCGCTCGTCGTACACTTCGCCGATGGCAGTGGTCTCCCTGCGCTCGCCCTTGCGCGAGCTGGCCGACGGACAGGGCCGGCTCGACATAGAGGGTGCCACCCTCGGCGAGGTCATCGATCAGCTCGTGCACGATTACCCCCGCCTGAGCGGCTGGGTTCTGGACGAACGGCGCTCGGTGCGTGCCCACGTCAACCTGTTCGTGAACGGCGAGCGGTCCGGCCTGGATCAGGCTCTGTCGCCCGGCGACCGTATCGACGTTCTTCCGGCGATCTCCGGAGGCGCGGTCCAGGTGGCCGCCAGGCCACAGGTCCAGCCGAGGCTCCAGGAGGTGGCCCCGGAACCGGCGGAGCAGGCGGAGCTGCTCGTGGGAACGCGAAAGGGGCTCTTCATGCTGCGTGGCCCCCGCGGCGGTCGGATGGAACAGATCGCGAGGAAGTTCAGCGGCACGACCGTCGAGTTCGCTATCCGCGACCCCCGGAGCGGAATGTACCTCGCGGCGGTCACCCACGGGCAGTTCGGCCCCCGCCTGTACTTCACGAAAGACCCGATCGGCGACTGGGAGCAGGCCGAGGGCCCCTCGTTTCCCGAAGGGACCGACACGGCACTGGAGCGCATCTGGGTCATCCAGCCGGGCGTGGAGTCCGACGTGCTGTGGGCGGGGGTCGCTCCAGCGGCCCTGTTTCGAAGCGAGGACGGCGGGCAGTCATGGACGCTCAACCGTGCCCTGTGGGACGAGCCCAGCAGGCCGAGCTGGCAGCCGGGGGCGGGCGGCATGTGTTTGCACTCCATCTGCACCTGGCCCGGCGATGCGACGCGGCTGGCCATCGCCATCTCCGCCGCGGGGGTGTGGCTCTCGGAGGACGGAGGAGACTCGTGGCGGCGGGGGAACCAGGGCTTGGTGCCGCGGTACCTTCCCGAGGAGGCTCGGGAGGAGGCCACCGATCTCTGCGTCCACAACATGCACAGGGCTCCCATGGAGCCCGCCACCTTGTACATGCAGTTCCACGGAGGGGTGTACCGCTCGGACGATGCGGGCGAGTCGTGGACGGACATCGGGTCGGAGGGCGCGCTCCCATCCGATTTCGGCTTCCCTCTGGTGGCCGACCCGAGGGATCCGGACCGGGCCCTCGTCATCCCTCTCAGAGGAGACTTCGACCGGGTAACACCGGACGGTCGGGTCAGGGTCTTCGAGACCCGCGATCGTGGGGGAACGTGGTTCCCCCTCGAAGACGGTCTCCCCCAGCAGGACGCCTACCTGACGATCCTCCGGCAGGCGTTCGGCCACGACGGCGAGCGGCCCCTCGGCCTGTACTTCGGTGCGGAGTCCGGCGAGGTCTTCGGCTCGGCGGACGGCGGCGCCTCATGGGCGACCGTGATCGACCACCTGCCTCCCGTGGTGTCCGTCCGCTGCTCCTAGCAGCCTCCTGATCTGACGAGGCGCTCTGGGGTTACGTCAGAGAGCCCACGCGCCATGCGGTCATGGCGATGGCGACCACCGCCAGAGCAGAGAACCCAGCCACCTGAACGAAGGGGCGGATGCTGCGTGGGCCAAACCCTTCGGCCAGCCAGCCGGCGACCGCCCCGCTGGCCAGTCCCCCCAGGTGCGCGTAGTTGTCGATCCCGCTGATGGAGAAGCCCAGGAACACGTTGATGGCGATGAGCAGCAGCGCCATCCGGAGGTTGGCCGAGGCGAGGGCCGTTCCCCGCCGACGGTAGTTGAACGCCACCCATGCTCCGAGAAGACCGAAGATGGCCCCCGAAGCCCCGACGGCCGCGCGGAAGGGGTCGCCGAATGTGAACGAGGTGACGCTGGCGAACAGGCCGCATGCGAAGTAGATCGCCAGAAACCTGAAGCTGCCGAGTGCGTCCTCGATGGCGTTTCCGAACAGGTACAGCGCGTACATGTTGAAAGCGATATGGATGAGGCTGGCGTGCAGGAACATGGCGGTGAGGAGCCGCCAGTACTGGCCCTCGGCCACCAGGACCGGAACGAGCGCCCCGAGGTCGACGATCCGATTGCTGCTCCCTCCGGTCAGCCCGCCCACCGCCCCCACGGCGACCTCCACCACGAACATGGCCACGTTCACGGCGAGCAGGATCCTCGTGACAGAGGCGCGGCGGCCGATCCGGAGGCTGGCCCGCCGGGGGGCCGAACCACGTGCCTCCTTCACGCACACCGGACACTGGTAGCCCACGGGCGCCGGGGTCATGCATTCCGGGCAGATGGGCCGCTCGCACCGGGTGCAGTGGACGCCCGTCACTTCCCGGGGATGGCGAAAGCACGTCTCGAGGGTGAGGCCGGAGGTACGCTCGGTGACTGGGTCATCCCCTTCGGCGTCGGAGGAGCCCGGTCGCTCAGCTTGGGATTCGTCCATGGATGCGATGGTACAGGGCAGGTTAGGCTCGGAGGCTGTGAAGGCCGGGACAGGGCTCTCGACGTTGCAGGATGCGCGCTCGGCGGCGCTGGACGCTGCCCAAGCTGCTCGAGAGGCCCTGAAGGCTCAGGCGGCCGACCTCGCGGTCGTGTTCACGTCTCCCCATCACGCTCCGTTCGCACAGGACATCCTCGACGCGGTGCACGAGGCTGCCCACCCGGCCGGACTGATCGGATGCGCGGCGGAGGCGGTCGTCTCCGGCTCGCGTGAGATGGAAGGGGAACCGGCCCTCTCGGTGTGGCTCGGCTCCTTCCCCGGCGGAGCGGAGACGTTCCACATGCAGTTCGCCCGCACGGAGTCGGGCGGCGTGTTCCACGGCTGGCGTTTCGAACTCGAAGCTCCCGGCCGGGCTCCGGTCCACCTGATGATCTGCGACCCGTTCACGTTCCCCGCCGATCTGCTGCTGGGTCATCTGAACGAAGCCGCGCCGGGCGTGCTGGTGGTAGGTGGGAATGCCAGCGGTGCGACCGAGCCGGGCCAGACCATCCTGTTCCACGACCGTTCGGTCCTCCGGGATGGGGCGGTGGGGGCCCGGCTGCCGGGGTCGGTGGCGGTCAGGACCCTGGTGTCCCAGGGGTGCCGTCCGATCGGCCAGTCCTTCGTCGTGACTCGAGCCGACGACAACGTGCTGCTCGAGCTGGGAGGACGGCCGCCGCTGGAGCGGCTGCAGGAGACGGTCGCGGCCCTGGCCCCGCCGGACCGGGAGCTCGTCTCACATGGGATCCACGTCGGCCGGGTGATCGACGAGTACAAGTCCGAACACGGGCTGGGTGACTTCCTGATCCGGGGCGTCGTTGGGGCCGACCCCCAGACCGGGGCCATCGCGGTGGGTGAGCATCTGGAGGTGGGCCAAACAGTTCGGTTCCACGTTCGGGACGCCGCCACGGCCGACGAGGAGCTGCGCTCCCTCCTGGAGCGAGAGGTTCACTCGCTGCCGCTCCCGCCGGCCGGAGCGCTGCTGTTCACATGCAACGGTCGAGGGACGCGCATGTTCCCGACCCCCGACCACGACGCGAAGATGGTTTCGTCCTTCATGGGCGACGCCCCCGTGGCGGGACTCTTCTGCGCCGGAGAGCTCGGCCCGGTGGGCGGCAGGAACTTCCTCCACGGGTTCACCGCCAGTCTCGCCATCTTCCTGGACGCACCCCTAAGCGCCTGACCGGTCGTGGCACCGAGCTGACCCTTCGAGGCCGCGGCTGTTGACGCCGGTACCCCGGGCGCTCGCTTCGCTCGGCGCCCGGGGGCCTCCCCGGCTACGCGCCGCGGCCGGAACCTTCCTTTGCTTCCCACCCGGTTACTCGAGCGATGTCGATCGCCACCACTGGGCCGTCGGGGGGCTGCTCCGTGTACTGCGGGTATTTGTCCGCGAGGAGCTTGAGCGCCCGTCGCCGCTCCTGGTCGTCCTCCACCACTCGGGCCGGGCCGCCGGCACGCACCCACCAAAGCGTGCTCCAGTCTTCGTCGTAGCCGTCCACCACGAGCTCGACGTTCGGGTTGGCCCGGATGTTCTCGAGCCTCTTCAGTTGCTTCGACCGCTTGGGCTTTCGATCGACGGCCCAGTACACTGTCTCTCCGTCCAGGGCGAAGACGAAGGGAACGACGTGGGGAATACCTCCCGCGTCGACGCTGGCCAGCCGGCCCACCCGGGCCTTCGCCAGGCGATCGAGTGCCTCCCGTTCATCCACGAGAGTGTGGAGACCTCCGCCGCTTTCCCTCGGGGGCGTCGTCGTCGAGCGCTCCCTCCAGCCGGAGCAAGAGGATCTTGCGCTCCAGGCCACCCGTGTAGCCTCCCAGGCCTCCCCCCGAGTGAACCACCCGGTGGCAGGGCACCACGATCGGCACGGGGTTCGAGCTGAGCGCGTTGCCTGCGGCCCGCATGCCTCGGGGACTCCCGGCGCGGGAGGCCACGTCGCGGTAGGTGGCCACCGTGCCAAACGGGATGCGGGCGGTCTGATCGAGCACGCGGCGGTTGAACCCCTTCACCGGCGTGAGGTCGACCGGGACGGAGAACCGCCGCCGGCTCCCGGCGAAGTACTCGTCCAGCTCCCGACGGATCGGTTCGGTGGCCCGGGGCGACTCGAGGATCCGGGGCGACACCTCCTCGGCGAGCCGCTCCAGCTCGTCTTCCACATCGCGGTCGGGATACTCCACGCGCACTAGCCCACGGCGCGTAACGGCCACCAGCAGCGGCCCGAAGGGGGAGTCCGCAATGCCGTAGGCCACGTCCAGCAGTCCGGCTTCCGCCGCCGCGTCCGCCAGCCTGCCCGCCGCCTGGCGGGAACGGGCCTCGACGCTCCCTTCCGCCTGCGATCGGGTCATCCGCCCGATGCCGGTCCGCGGGGCTCGGGCCGCAACTTCAGATGTCTCGACCTCGTCCATGGTTCGCTCTCCCCTCCCTCAGCTTCTTCAGGGCCTGGTAGACGTTGGCCCGGGCTGCATCCACGGAGCACCCCATGGCGGCCGCGAGCTCGGCATAGGGCCGGTCCAGGAGCAGGCGGTGGACCAGGGCCACCCGCTGGCGAGGCGGCAGCGCCAGGACGTCGCTCCACAGGGCCTCGTCGAGCATCGGATCCGGGTCGTAATAGGCCACCTCGGCCACCTCGGCCACCTCGGCCACGTCGGGTACCGGTATCGCCCTCCTGCTCGTCGATCGCGACGCGTCGATGGCCTTCCGAGTGGCGATGGCGAGGATCCAGCCGCGCAGGTTATCGCCGTTGCGGAGCTTCGGGTAAGCCCGGAGGGCGGCCAGGAACGTCTCCTGGAAGCAGTCGTCCGCCTCGCTCGACCCGACCGAGGCGACCAGGAATCGGTATACCAGCGCACGATGTTCCTCCAGGAAGGATTGAAAGGGAGGAATCCGAATGCCGTTCTTGGAGGCCGCCCGGGGGCCCACTGGGTGGCCGACCTTCGCTTCGATCACTCCTCCCATCGTCTAGAGAACGTTCGAAGGGGTCCCATCCGTGAAATCCAGGCGGGAGTTCACACCGGGGGCCACGGGTAGGCGCGCCCCGCCCCGGGGAGCGGGAAGCGGCCGGAGCTCACCAAGGCCTCCGCCCGGCGGGCCGTCGCGTCCACCTCCCGCTCCGAGAGCACTTCGAGCATCGCTCTGCGGACCTCCCCTGATCGAAGCTTGGACGCCATGGTCTCCAGGTCCTCCAGAAGCTGCGTAGGCACGGGGCCGCCGGCGAACTCCCAGATGACGGTGCGCAACTTCGGCTCCACGCTGAAGCACACACCGTGGTCGACCACCCAGATCGTTCCGTCGTCGGCCCTCAGGCAGTGGCCGCCCTTCCGGTCGGCGTTGTTTGCCACGACGTCGAAGGCAGCCACCGGAGCGAAGGCGTCCAGGGAGCGTTCCCGCAAGGTGAAGTAGTGCTCGCGGGGGTCGGCTTCGACGAAGAGCTGGACCGAACCCGGCCCGTGAGGGCCATCCCGCAACACGGTGGGTGGCACCGCGGGCCAGCCCAGCTCCCGGGAGAGCAGGAACGCGGCGACCTCCCTGTTGCAGAGGGTGCCCTCGGGGAAGTCCCACAGGGGCGTCTCTCCCTGTCGCGGCTTGTACACCGCGAGGAGAGAACGATCCTCGTGGGCGACTTCCGCCAGGAAGGTGTAGTTCGAAGCGCGGGGCATGAGCCCGAGGAGCCGGAGATTCCCCTGGGAGAGAAGGCCGATCAGGTCCTCGTCGGTCGGCGACCGCCTCTTTCCGGCGGTCACGCCTCGGTCGACCCCCCCTGCCCGTTCAGCGCCGGGCACTGGTGCCCCTCGGGGTCGATCGGATTGCCGCAGAGCTGGCACCGGGGACGCCCGGCGGCGCAGACCGCGGCGCCGTGGCGGGCAAGAGAGAGCATCTGCTCCCGAGTGGCCCAGAACCGCACGCGCTGGGGCTCCGGGGCCTCACCCTCCGGGGCCTCCGGCTGCCGAGCGAGGGGCGGATCCTCCGCACGTGGGGTTTCCGGGAGCGGCCCGGTACCTCCCCCAGGACCTTCCCCCCCTTCGTCCTCCTGCTCCTCTTCCGGCAGCAGCTCCTCCGCCTCCAGCATCAGGAGGTCTCGCTCGTCGTGGTAGCCGATGGAGATCCGCCCGGCCCGCCATTCGGGAATGATGGGTTCGTCCAGCTCCATCAGCTCCTCGGATGGGCCCTGCCCGGTCTCCTTTCCGATCCGGGCGAGGATCTCGACCACCGACGCGGACAGGAGCTGGACCTGCTGCTTCTCCACCAGGACGGTGATCAATTGATCTCCTCGCCGTCCCTGCAGATAGAAGACACGTTCGCCCGCGGGCCCCACAGCACCGGCGGTGATGCGATCTACGGGATCGAGCTCGATGAGCACGTTTCTATCCTAGGGGGGTCCAGGGGGGGAGCACTCCGCGGAGCGCAGCGGAGCGGATGCGGACCCCCGGCGGCGAGCGGTCCGCCGCAGGCGGATCGCCGACGGACCTGAGTAGCCTACCGTGAACCTGAGCGCCGAGGAGCGGCCCTCCGATCCAGGTCGGCGAGCGTCCCCGTATCGTTCACCCGCACGATCCGGGGGACCCGGTCCCCCAGCCCGATGGCGGTCACGGACGCCGGACTGACGATGAGGCGCTGGAAGAGATCGATGTGCACCCCCGCATAGTGCGCGATGGCCAGGCGGATCACGTCGGCATGGGACACCACAGCCACGGTGCCCCGGGGATGACGTGCGGCTAGGGAGTCGAGGGCGGCGACGCTTCGTCGCTGGACCTCGATGAGCGTCTCGCCGCCGGGGAAACGGATGGCCGAGGGGGACTGCTGAACCCGCTTCCAAAGAGACGTCCTGGACAGCTGGGCGAGCGAGCGACCCGTCCACGTCCCGTAGCCGACCTCGATGACCTCGGGAAGCGGCCGGACGGGCAGCCTCGTGGCAGCCGCGATGACCTCCGCGGTCTCCACGGACCTCTCCAGCGGGCTCGCGTACAGGGCCGCGAGCCGAAGCGGGGCCAGCCGCTCGGCGAGGCCGGCGGCCTGCGACCGCCCGTCGTCCGAGAGATGGATACCCGGCGTCGACCCGGACAGGCGCTTGCCCGTGCTACTGGTCAGGGCATGGCGGATGAGCAGGAGCATGGTCATGAAAGGCAAGGATACCTGCGTGGCTGGAAGACCCCGACTTGCTCGGATCGCTGCGCCGCAGTTTGATATCCGCCGTCTCGGAAATACAGGGAAGCGTCACGGCGAAAGGAGTCGGATATGTGTCTGACCTGCGGCTGCGGTCAGCCGAACGACAATCACGGCGACCCCGCACACATCACGTACGACGATCTGAAGAAGGCCGCCGACGCGGCGCAGATCTCCGTGGACGAGGCGGCGAAGAACCTCGAGGAGACCCTGGCCAAGGCATAGCTCCCGAACGGGCTCCGGCTCCTCGGCCGGAGCTTCCCACCTCACCCTAGGAGGGTTCGATGTTCCACAAGTATCGCGCCCCGGGTGGAGAGGAACGATCCTGGACCCTGAAGGAGATCGTTCAGGGGCAGCCTCTTCGCCACCCCAGCCACCCGATGTTCGTTCACTTCCCGGTCGCTTACTACATCGCGGTGTTGGTGTTCGACGTCATGACGAGGATCAGCCCCAACCCCGGACTGGTCTTCGCGGCCACCGCGCTGATCATCGGAGCGTTCGTCGCCAGCGCCTTCGCCGTGACGACTGGGCTGGTCGACTGGTCGGGGATGGTCCGCGGCTCGCGGAAGCGCCGGTGGGCCACCACGCACATGCTCCTGCAGCTCACCACCTTCGCCTTCTTCGCGGTCTCGCTGATCCTCCGCTTCCCCAACCGGCACGACCCTCGAGCTTCCGCTACCTGGATCGTGCTGGAAGTCCTGGGAGTGTTGGTGCTCCTGGTGGGACAGTGGTTCGGAGGGACCCTCGTCTACGAGATGGGGATGCGTGTGAGGACGAGCGGAGCGGGGGAGGCCGACCGGCCGGCCTGACCCGGCCCGCTCGGTCTATCGGGCCAGGGGCAGCCGAACGGTGAACGTGGACCCCTGGCCCAGTTCGCTTTGCATCGTGACCGTTCCGCCATGGTTCTCGGCCACATGCTTGACGATCGACAGGCCGAGGCCCGTCCCTCCCGTTTGCCGGGACCGGGCGCGGTCCACCCGATAGAAGCGCTCGAAGATCCTGTTCTGCTCCTTCGCCGGGATGCCGATGCCGGAATCGCGGACCACCAGCACCGCCCCCGCCCCATCGGCCGCGATCGAGACGTTCACCCTTCCGCCGCGCCGGGTGTACTGGATGGCGTTCTCGATCAGGTTGTGCACGAGGAGGCTGAGGTCACGAGACGATCCGCTCACTCGGACCGGACCGTCCGCGGCCACCTCCAGGGAGATGCCGGCGCGTTCGGCCCTGCTTCGGCTCCGCTCGGCCGCCGCGGCAGCGATCCGATCCAGGCGCAGCTCCGTTCGCTCGCCGGCCTCGCCCTCCAGCCGGGAGAGATCGAGAAGGTCCGAGATCACCCGGGCCAACCGCCCGGCCTCTCGCTGGAGTTGCTCGGCGAACCTGGCGACCGCCTTGGGATCCTCCGACGCTGCGCCGGCGATGGTCTCGGCGAGAGCCTGGATCGCCGCAGCTGGGGTCTTCAGCTCGTGTGACGCATTCGCCACGAAGTCGCGGCGGACCGCATCGACTCGTTTCGCCTCCGTGACGTCCCTCAGCACCAGAAGCACGCTGCCATCACCTGGGATGAGGGTGGCGGCCGCGTGGAGCGTCCGGCCGGACGGTCCCTCCATGACCTCCGCCTCCGAACCGGACCCGGCCTTCGGCCGCGGATCGCGCCCTCGCTGAATGGAGCTCACCAGCTCTCGGAGCGCAGACGGGACCAGGCTCCGAGCATCCTGGATCGGCCCTTCCAGAAGGCGAACGGCGCTGCTGTTCTGATACAGGACCTTCCCCCCTGGGCCGAAGAGGACGATCCCTTCGTCCAGCGCCGAGAGGATGGCGTCCCGAGCAGCCCGGTCCCTGCCCATGGCGTCGATTCGCGAAGCGACCTCGCCCCGCATCTGGTTGACCGCTCTCAGCGGGACGGACAGGCCGCGGGCTACGGCAGCCAGGACGAGGAGGCTGGCCAGGGCGGCCAGCCCGAAACCACCCGCGAGGATCAGGCGCACCGTTTGAAGTCTCGACTCGACCTCTGACAATGGGAGGGCCAGCCGGACGATCCGACCGGACCGTGGGGGCAGCGCCACGTAGCGGAAGGCCGCACCCACGGTGGCGCTTTCCCTGGAGGACACCCCGATCCGGCCGGCCAGCGCCTGGCGCACCTCAGGACGGTTCCGGTGGTTGTCCATGCCGGCCGGGTCCTGTTGCGAGTCCGCCAGCACGACGCCGTCCGTCCCGATGACGGTCACCCTGGTTCCCGTGGCCTGCCCCAGCGTCACGGCCGCCGGTTGGAGGTCGCCCTGCTCGGGAAGAGCCAGTTCGATCGCCCTCCCCTCGTTGATCAGCGAGTCCGTGAGCTGGTCGGTGAAGTGGCGCTCGAGCACTCTGTCCACCACCACGCCAAGGATCAGCAGCACGCCGACGATGGCGACGACGTGCCCCAAGAGAAGGCGTCCCCTGAGGGTTCGTGGCTGAACGTTCGCGACCGGTGGTGGCATCGCGTAACAAGTGTAAGTGTGTGGAGGTTGCGACTGGCTTCATGGTTCCCCGCGGAGGGCCCGGGTGGCGGGTACCATGCGGGCTCGGCGGGGCTCTGTCGGCGGCGTTCTCACCAGGAGGATGGATCGACGAGTACGTTCCAGGCGATCGTGCTGGGCATCGTCCAGGGATTGACCGAGTTCGCTCCGGTCTCCAGCTCCGGGCACCTGATCCTGGTGCCGTGGCTCTTCAACTGGACGTTCTTCCTGGAGAACCAGGACCTGAACAAGACCTTCGACGTCGCTCTCCACGTGGGCACCTTCGTCGGCGCAGCCGGCTACTTCTGGAGCGACATCGCCAGATACGTGCGCGCGCTGTTTCGATCCATAGGGCGGAGGGCGATCTCCTCGGTGGACGAGCGACTGGCTTGGGTCCTGGCCATCGGCACGCTGCCGGGGGCCCTGGTGGGTGCGCTGGCCGAGGACTTCATCGAGGAGCAGCTCGGACAGGTCTGGCTCATCGCGATGATGCTCGGGGTGTTCGGGATCCTGCTGTATGTGGTCGACCGCAGGGCTTCGTCGGCGCGGTCCATGGACGACCTTCGACTCCGTGATGGCCTGCTCATCGGTGTGGCCCAGGCCATGGCGCTCCAGCCGGGGATCTCGCGATCGGGCGTCACGATCACCGCGGCCAGGGCGGCGGGCCTGGACCGTCCATCGGCGACCCGGTTCTCGTTCCTGCTCTCGCTCCCCATCATCGCGGGCGCAGGGGTCTTCAAGGGGATCCAGGTCGTGCAGGAAGGGCTTCCTCCTGGCACGGCCGGTCCGTTCTTCTGGGGGACGCTTGCCTCCGCCGTCAGTGGGTTTCTGGTGATCTGGGCGCTCCTCGCGTATCTGCGCCGCCGCGACTTCGCCCCATTCGTGCTCTACCGGCTGGCCCTGGCCGGCGTGGTCTTCGCCGTCATTGTCGCCGGAGTCCGATCCGCATCCGGCCAGTAGAGTGGGGTCGATGGGATCAGGACCTTAGGACAGCCCGGAGGAAGAGCATGGACGACGTGCCCGAAGTCCTCTTCGTCTGCGAGCACAACGCAGGACGGAGCCAGATGGCCGCCGCCCTCCTGGATCGCCATGGGGCGGGGAACGTCCGGGTCCGCTCGGCAGGGAGCGCTCCCGCAGACCGAATCAACCCCGCGGTGGTCCAGGTCATGGACGAGGTAGGCATCGACCTGTCGAAGGAGGTCCCCAAGCCGCTGTCCGAGGAGGCCGTTCGGACGGCAGACGTGGTGATCACGATGGGCTGTGGCGACGGGTGTCCTTTCTACCCGGGCAAGCGATACCTCGACTGGGACCTTCCTGACCCTTCAGGAAAAGGCGCGGAAGAGGTCCGGCTCATCCGCGACGAGATCGACCGTCGCGTTCGGTTGCTTCTGGCCGACCTCCTCTCTCGGGACGAGGCGATGGAGGGAAGCAGAGCAGAGGAGCATCGATGAGTTGGGCCCAGGTGAACCTGCGCGCGCCCTCGATGGCGCTGGCGGTCATGGCTGCGGGGTTGGCCACCCCCGCCGGACTGGCAGCCCCCGTTTCCGTGGCCACGCAGGTGAAGCCCTACCTCGTGCCGGTTGGCAGCACCTACACCGTGGCTCCGCTCCTTTCCGTGGCGGATCGGGTAGCGGAAACGGGCGACCCCACGCGCCTGTACCAGATGGTGGGCATCCCCGACGGCCTGGGCGCGTACCAAGGCGTCTTCGGGCCCGTCAATCTGCTGATGAGTCACGAGTTCGGGAAGGGGACCTCGTCGGAACCGTTCGTGGGGCGACCCCGGAACCGCGGAGCCATCGTGTCGCGATGGCTACTGGATCGGAACGGCAACGTTCTGTCCGGGGACCGAGCCTACGACTGGGTGTACATGGAGGACACGCTAGTGGGGCCGGCGGCGCAGGAGAACAACGCCACTCCCGCGTTCGCCCGCTTCTGCTCCGCATCCCTCCCCGGGCGCGAGGCGGGCTTCGACAGGCCGATCTATCTGGCGGGAGAAGAGGCGGTCTCCCCGGACACCTTCGACGGGAAAGGGGGGCTCACCGTCGCCGTCCTCGGCAACGAAGCGCGCGCGCTCCCCAAGCTGGGACGGTTCTCCAAGGAGAACAACCTCGTGATGCCGAACACGGGGACCCAGACGGTCATCATGAGCCTGGAGGACGGACCCTCCACGCCCGATTCGCAGCTCTACCTGTACGTGGGCCAGAAAGATCGATCCTCACCAAGCCCCTTATCTCGAAACGGGCTCAACAACGGAAACCTCTACGTCTTCGTCTCGACCACTCCGGGGAAGTTCGATGAGCTCTCGTTCCAGGAAGGGACGATCTCCGGCCGGTGGGAGCAGATCGAAGGAGCCGAGGATATGACCGACGTGCAGCTGGAGGCCGCCGTCGACGCCGCCGGGGCGTTCGGATTCGTCCGCATCGAGGATGGCGCCTTCAGCAAGACCCATGGCAACCAGTTCTTCTTCGTCACCACTGGCGGCAACCCAGGCGCCGGGAACGCGCTCGGCCGTCTGTACGCGCTCACCTTGAACTCGGGGAATCCCGTCGGGGCGGCCCGGCTCCAGGTCGTGTACAACGCCGACCACGTGATCGAGGACGGAGGCGATATCGCGATCAGCCCGGACAACCTGGACACCAGCACCGAGTACCTGATGGTGCAGGAGGATGGCACCAGCCAGAGCCGTCCGATCATGGAGCAGAAAGGCCGGGACGGGAGCATTTGGCGTTTCAACCTGCGGATGGGCCTGGCTGGGCAGTGGGTCGACGTCGATTCCGCTCTCCGGGTTGCGGAGCTCGACCCCCCTGGGCGCGACGGCATCCCCGTGGGTGCCGGCATCTGGGAATCCAGCGGGATCCTCGACGCCTCACAGTGGTTCGGAGCGGGAAGCTGGCTGCTGGACGTGCAGGCCCATCCACCCACTACCCCGCCCGCGCCCAACACGGTGGAGGACGGCCAGCTGCTCCTGATGGTCCCCGCCGGCAACTAGGCCACCGACCCCTTCGGCAACCTTCACCTGCCTTTCATCGTGGCGTCCCGGTGCTGCCACCACTGCGGAGTACGGTCGGCCCATGGCGCTCCTTCACCCCTCCATCCCGCTGCGGTTCTCGGATGTGATTCCAGGAGCTGCCAAGGATCGCCCGGCTGGCCACGGACGACGCGGGCGTTCCTGGATCGACGGTGGCACTGCTTGCCGCCGGGCGGAGTCCCTCCTGACGGTGCTGAAGATGCAGTTCGTGAACGACATCGAGATCGGAACGACGCCGGCGGCCGGCGGCTCCTTGCGTCAGAGAGGTGGCCAATCGTCGAACGAACGTTCATCTTCCGTTCACCAGCGCGCCTCGGCCGGTTCAGCTCGTCCCGCTAGCGTCGGGGTCGTGGACGTCCGCAGCCGCAAAGCCCGAGCAGCCGCGTAGGCTTCGGCGGCTTCCCCGGGAGGGGGTTCGAGGTTCCCCGGCGTGCCACGCTCCTCTGCCTCGAGGCCCCTCCCGAGGAACAGGCCAAAGCCGAGACTCATGCGGCCACGCGAACGCTAGGAGGAAGGATGGCCTTTAGAAGGTTCAGATGGACACTGGGGCTGGTCGCCGCCGTCGCTCTGGTCGGGGCGGCTTGCGGTGACGGATCGGCCTCCGACGGGGGCGGCGGCACGACGCTGACGGGGGATCTGTTCATCTCCGGATCGTCGACCGTGGAGCCGGTCACCGGGCTGATCGCGGAGCTGTTCAACGAAGAGAACCCGGGCGTCCCGATCGACGTGGAGGGCCCTGGGACGGGCGACGGATTCGAGCTGTTCTGCAACGGCGAGACCGACATATCGGACGCGTCCCGCCCCATCCAGGAGGAGGAGGCTCAGGCTTGCTCCGCGAACGGCGTCGAGTACGTGGAGCTGGAGGTCGCCATCGACGGCATGGCGGTCCTGACGTCGCCCGGGAACACCGCCGTGACCTGTTTGACCTTTGCCGACCTGTACGCCCTTCTCGGTCCGGAGTCCCAGGGCTTCGAGAATTGGTCCGACGCGAACGCGCTGGCCGCCGAGGTGGGCGGGACCGGCGGCTACCCGAACGCGCGGCTGGACATCACGGCTCCCGGCGAGGAGTCGGGGACATACGACTCCTTCATCGAGCTGGCGCTGGAAGGCATCGCCGAGGAACGCGGTCAAGAGGCGGTGGTCCGGCCCGACTACCAGTCCTCGGCGAACGACAACGTGATCATCGAGGGCATCGCCGGGGCGCCCGCATCTCTGGGGTGGGTCGGGTACGCCTTCTACGAGCAGAACCAGGACGTGGTGAGGGCGATCGAGGTGGACGGGGGGGACGGTTGCGTGGCTCCCAGCCCGGAGACCATCGCCGACGGGACCTATCCGCTGGCCCGAAGCCTGTTCATCTACGTGAACAAGGACAAGGCGGCCGAGAAGACCGCCCTGACGGCCTTCGTCGACCTGTACGTGACCGAGACGGGGCTGGTCGACTCCGTGCAGCAGGTGGGCTACGTCCCCCTGCCTCCCGAGCGTATCGAGCAGACTCGGTCTGCGTGGGAGAACGGGAAGCCATAGAGAGCATACCGTTCGAGCAGACCAGGGG
>JBOGVA010000051.1:0-9694 GCA_050692195.1 Actinomycetota bacterium
GTTGCTCGGCCCGGCGCACGGTCGGCTCAGCCAGGCCTACGCCATGCGCGGAGATGACGGCGACCTGGATCGGGCGAAGGAGACTGGGGACAAGGCGTTAGAAATCTGGATCCCGACCACACGAACGGACGAGCTCGCGGAACACAACTTCATGCACGCGCACACCCACTACTGGATCGGTGGATTCGACCGGGCCCTCGAACTGTCGCGCGCCGCGCGCGAGCTCGCCGTCCATTCGGGCAGCCGCGAGGCGCTCCTGCGAGGAGGCGCGCTGGAAGGAGCCTCCCTCGCTGCGATGGGACGGTACGAGGAGGCACTGTCCGCCTTCGATGAGAGGATCGCGCTGGGCCGGGAGCTGGGACGACCCGTCCGGGTCCTGCTCAACTACTCGACGGCGGCCCTCAGGGACCTGTACGACCTCGACGAGGCCAGGCGGAGGAACGAGGAGGCATTGGAGCAGCGGGGGTGGTCGAGCTTCAACATGCCCTGGCAGAACGCGTTGGTCGACTTAGTGTTCAACGACCTGTTGGCCGGTGACATCGCGAGCGCCGAGGCCAGGTGGCCGAAGGTGTGGGACGACGTGCGAGCCGGGAAGGCCTGGCAGCGGTGGTTCCTCGTGGGGAAGATGGCGGCGGCTCGGGCCGAGCTTGCCCTGCACACTGAGGGAGCCGAGGCGGCGGCAGACTGGGCGCAGAAGGCTATCGAGATGGCGGTGCCCGTTGGTCGACTGAAGTACGAAACGGTTGCCCGGACTATCCTCGCCGAGGCCCTGCTGACTATTGGGCGCGTGCGGGAAGCAGTTGCCGAGCTCCAGACGGCGGTTAGCGGTGCCGACCGTCTCGGAAGTCCGCCGGGACGGTGGAAGACGAGGGCAGCGCTGGGCCGTGCCCTTTACGCCCTGGGTCGGGACGACGAGGCAGAGCGAAGACTCCGTGACGCCTCCGACGTGATACAGGACGTGGCCAAGGGCCTGTCGCGGGAGCGCGCAGAGCGCTTCCTCAATGCCGCACCGGTTCTGGAAGTCCTCAAAGCGGCCCCGTAGCCAAGCCCTTCCTCAGCGTAGACGGGAGGGACGAGTTCACTGGAGGCAGTCGTGCCTCTCCCACCTCCCAAAGGAGCGGCTGCGGTTCAGGCTTTCGCCGGCCATGGGCGGAGCCGCCACTGGCACTTTCTGCCGGTCGGCCCTCCGACACCAGGCCGGACTTCCTACTCCTCCTGGCGGGCGTAGTCCAGGGCTTGCTCGAGCGTCATCGCCCGGCCTTCCTCCCAGGCGGCCCCGACCGCAGCCTCGCCCAACACGCCGCGGGCCGACGCCCGAGGCTCGGGTAGGTCAATGAGCGGCGGCGGCGCGTGGCCTCCCGCCGCCTCCTTGATCGACGCGGAGGCTCCGCCGAGCCGCAGGGCCCGCAGGTGGTTCCCTTCCGCGCCCGCCTTGGCGGCCAGGTTGTCGAGGACGATCGCCGCGCCGGTCCGGTTGCCGATCTCCTCGTCGTTGTCCAGCGCTTGCAGGAAGCTGGTCGCGGCCGTGGCCAGGTCGCCCTGCGCGAGGGCGGTTCGACCGAGCGTGTGGAGGGCGTCCGTCTCCCCGAAGCGATCGCCCGCCTCGCGATGGAGGCGAAGACTTTCCTCGGCCAGTGTCCTCGACCTCGGGAGGTCCCCGTCGAGCCGAGCGGCGATGCCCAGGATCCACAGGACGTCGGCCACGCCGCGCCGGCTCCCGAGCTCCTCAAACATCGCCCGGCTCTCCTCGAACATCACGACGGCGGCGGGCAGGTCGCCTTGATACGCGGGCACGTACGCGAGGTTGTAAATCCCCTCCGCCTCGGCGGGTCGATCGCCGAGCTCCCGGGCGATGGCCAACGCCTCTTCGTACACCCGACGCATGGCCGGCACGTCCTCCTGCCAGTAGGCCAGCCCGCCCAGGGCGGTGAGCGCCTTGGCCCGCGCGATCGTGCGACCGGAGGCTTCGGGGCGCGCCAGCACCTCCTCGGCCCAGCGCCGCCCTTCGGCCAGGTGGCCGTGGAGGTGCCAGAAGCGCCACAGCGCGGCCACGACACGGAGCCCCGTCGTGGCATCTCCGCCGCCGATCGACCGCCGAAGAACGGCTCGCAGGTTGTCGTGGTCGAGGTCCAGCTGGTCGATCCAGACCTTCTGCTGGAGTCCCCGGAGGTGGGGCTCCGCCGCCTCGGCCGCCTCCAGGAAGAAGGACGAATGGCGCTCCCGTGTCGCCTCCGCTTCACTTGCCACTTCGACCTGCTCCACACCGAACTCGCGGATCGTCTCCAGCATCCCGAAGCGAACCGCGTCCGACGCGGTCGGGACCCGTCGAACCAGGCTCTTGTCCACCAGGGAGCCGAGCGCTTCGAGGAGGCCGGGGCCGAACTCGGCTCCGGGGTTCGCCACAGCCTCCGCGGCGATCGTGGTCCAGCCGCCGACGAACACCGATAGCCGCCGGAACACGGCCCTCTCCACTTCGTCGAGCAGCTCATAGCTCCACCCGATGGCCGCGCGAAGCGTTCGCTGGCGGGTCGGCACGTCGACCGGGCCCCCGGCGAGCAGTTCGAGCCGGTTCTCGAGGCGCTCCAGGATGGCCTGGGGCGAAAGCAGTTTGACGCGGGACGCGGCCAGCTCGATCGCCAGCGGCAGCCCGTCGAGCCGGCGGCACACCTCCGCGACGACCTCGGCGTTCGCCTCGATGATCCGGAACCCCGGATCGACGGCCGTCGCCCGTTGAACGAACAGCTTGACCGCCTCGTTCTGCATCAGGTGCTCGGACGAGTCGGGCTCGTCGGGGTCCGGAAGGCTGAGGGGTGGCACGGCAAGCTCCTGCTCGCCCGAAAGGTGCAACGGTTCCCGGCTCGTCGCGAGGACCCGCAGTCGGGACGACGCGGCGAGAAGGTCGGCCACGACGGGGGCGGCCCCGAGCACTTGCTCGAAGTTGTCCACGATCAGCAGCAGCTCCCGGTCCCGCACGTGATCCCTGACCGTGTCGAGCACCGGGCGCACCCCCTCCGCCCGGGCGCCGACCGAGTCGGCGATCGTGGAGGGGACCAGCCGTGGGTCCGTGATCGCTGCCAACTCGGTGAAGAAGACTCCGTCCGGGTACTCGTCCAGGAGCTCGCCGGCCGCCTGCAGAGCCAGCCTGGTCTTGCCGCTTCCTCCCGCTCCGGTGAGCGTGAGCAGTCCCGGACCCCGGAGAAGCTCCTTGACGCGAGCGACCTCGCCCTCTCGGCCGACGAAGCTCGTGCGCTGGAAGGGGAGATTCGAGGGCGTCTCGAGCGAGCGGATCGGGGGGAACTCCGGAGGCAGGGCATCGATGGTGAGCTGGAAGATGCGTTCGGGCCGGGCCAGATCCTTGAGCCGGTGCTCGCCGAGGTCGCGCAGCCCGAGTCCGTCCGGCAGGCCGCTCCGAACGAGGTCGGACGAGGCCGAGGTGAGGAGCACCTGACCTCCGTGCCCGGCGGCGGCGATCCTTGCCGCCCGGTGGACGTCGAGGCCGACGTAGCTGTCACCGCCGACCGTGCCCTCCCCGGTGTGCATCCCCATCCGGACTCGGACCCGCTCCTCGGGAGGCCACGGATGATCGGCCAGGGCTCGCTGCGCATCCGCCGCGGCGGTCACGGCCGCCCGGGCCGACCGGAACACCGCGAAGAAGGAATCGCCCTCGGTCCGGACCTCGATGCCGCCGGCGTCGCGGATGGCTCCGCGCAGCAGACGTTGGTGATCCTCCAAGACCGCCCGCCACCGCCCACCGAGGGCCTGAACCATGCGGGTAGAGCCCTCGATGTCGGTGAAGAGGAAGGTGACCGTTCCGGTCGGCAGGTCGGCGGCGATCGGCGAGAGACCGGATGGGACGCCCCTGCTCACCGGGCGACGTCCTCGCCGTCTCGAGCCTGGGACTCCCGCAGCCGCTCGCAGGGGACGCGCATCATCGCCAGGCTGGCCTCGGGCCGGTCAGGATCCGCTGGAATCGCCTACGGTCGGGGCGCGTTCAAATCTGCCCTTACGCCGGGTCGATCTGCGATCTCCAGCCAGTACCACTCGTTTGGATCGCTCGATCACCACAGATTCAGCCACGCCACGCTCCCCGTTCCTCTCGAGAGCCTAGCTGTCTACCCCGCTGGCAAGCCCCAGGCTCCGACTGCCATGTCTGGAGTCGCCAGTCCGGGTGGCAGTTCATGCCGATCGGTCCTCCGACACGAACTCTGCACATGCTCAAGTCCGCCTCCACAGCGACCCGCCGATCGATGGGGTGGTACACGAGGTTCAGGCCGAGGCTCTCGTACAGCTCAGCCTTCTTGGCTGGATCGGCCTGCTCCAGGACTCGGATCAGGTCGCCCAGGCCCTCGATCAAGGCACGGAGGTCGTCGGCGCACACCGCGGAGCTCCAGTCGGCCGGGTCGCCCCAGGCTGAGCGGCCGTGTCCGCGGAGGTCGAGGTACACCACCTGCCCCTCGAGGGGCAGGTGTGCGAAGTCGGGCTTGAAGTAAGAGTGGTCGTCGCTGCCGGGCCTACCGTGCACCAGCACGATGGTGGGTGGCTCGCGCGTCTTCTGGCCGTCAGGAACGAGCCCGGGCCCGTCAACATCGAACCACAGACGTGTCCCGTTCACCTCGCAGTGCATGCAACTCCCTTCTCCTGCCCGCCTCTGAAATGTGGTGAAACGGACCTAACGTGAGACGTGCCTTCCGATGTGATGCTACGCGGCCTTCGGCTGGTGGGCGCCCTCCCGTCGTGCCCGATACCGCTTCTCCTTGCCCCGCTTAGAGTCTCCGAGTTGCGAACCGCCTTCCCGCGGGTCACGCATGGGTCGATCTAGACCGAGGAGTCGATTGGGGCGAGGCTGATCCAGGTCGCTCGGGCTAAGGCGAGAATCTCGCCGTCGTCTCCAACGAGGGAGGTGCCCGCGAAGCGCTTCCGGCCCTCTGAGCCCTCCGACCACCCCACCACCACGCATCGTTGACCTGAGCGGACCGGCGTAGCAAGCTCCGCCGCCAGGCGCCCCAGCACCATCGGGGTTTGAGGGAATCCGTTGGCAAAGGCGCCCGGACAGTCAAGAGCCGCCCACAGGAACTCCGGCTCGACCATGCCGTCAGGACCGGCAACCGTGCTGTCCGGCTTCCATGGCGCGGCGACCACCTCCAGGCCGGTGACCGGGCCGGGGAAGATCCGAAGGCCATCGCCCTCCCCTCGCTGGGGCCCGCATACAAAGCAGGTCGGGAACGGATGGAGAGCGAAGCCGAGGTAGCGGCCAGCCGCCTCCGCGGCGTCTTCGAAGCTGACCGGAGCCGGCAGGTTGATCTCTGGGCGAGCAGCAAAGCCTTCAGCCACCACCTCATCTCCATCGAAGAGGGCAACTCGACCTTCGGCAGGCCTGCGGACGACGAGGGGGCGGCTCACGGGAGGCGGGCGTCGCAGGGTGACCTCGGAGGGCCCACCGATGATCCGCGCGAGCAGGCCGCACGTGTAGCCGCCGTTTCCCGAGTCGGGAGGGCCGCAGTACCGCCCATCAATGACCAGGTGTTCCTCGCCCACGATGGCTCCCTCACATAACCAAGTGCTGATGGCCCATGATTGTGCCTCAGGGGAGCTCACCGGGTCCGGTTGTAGCATCCAGAACCCCGCTTGCTCGGCGGCCGAGGGAGACCCGGCCTGGGGCGCTCAAACTGGCCATGCCCGGAGCCGCCAGTTGGGGTGGCACTTTGTGCTGCTCGGCCCCCTTTCCCGGATCGGACCGGTACGCCTCGATCTGCTCGAGGGGAGCCTGGGGGGGTGGCGCGGCATGGACGATCAGGTCCAGGGCCCCCTGATCGATCTTGGCCGAGACGTCCTCGAGGGAGCCGCCGAGTGTGATCTCGATCCGGTTGTCCAGAGCAGGGCGGAGGCGATCCTGGGCGGGCTGCCAGGAAGGGTTGCGAACCAGAGTGATGGATTTCTGGGGCACGTACCCGGACGCCCCCCTCTGCCGCTCGGGTGGGAGGGAGAAGTCCAGATCCTTGCTCCCCTCCAACATGTATGGGCCGGACGACACGAGGAACGGCCCGTAGCCGTTGTCGTGCCCCTCGGCCACACCTAGCCGGGCGGTGGGATCGAACGGGTTCGGAGGTATAGGAGCCGAAGCCGCGAGCGACAGGCGCTCACCGAGGTCGCCCGCCGGCTCGATTAGGTGGATCCTCAGGGTTCGGTCGTCGGGAGCCTCCAGCCCCGAGATCGTGTGGCGTCTCCGGCCACGAATTGGTCGAACCCCTGGATGATGGAGTAGTAGAAAGGATAGCCGGCGGCGGTGCCCGGATAGGCTGTTCGCTCGATGGCCCGGATGAAATCCTGGGCCGTGATGTCTAGGTCCTGGAGCGGTGGAGCATACCGCAGCCCCTCTCTGATCCGGAACGTCCAGGTCAGGCCGTCGGCCGACACCTCGGGCATGGATACCGCTAAGTCGGGTCGGAGGATCGAGCCGCCCTCCGCAGTGGGCTTGCCCTCGTAGCTCAGAAGAGTGCGGAGGAGGCAGCAGCGAAAGAGCTCCCACGAGGTGTACCAATAATCCTTCTGCGGGTCCAGGCCCGTGCGCTCTGTCAACGGGGAAGCGGAGAAGTTGGGCATACCGACACGAAGGGTTCCGCCACGAGGCACGGGCGACGGGGCCGGCGAGGAGGTAACCTGCGGCGCCGGATCTCCCGTGCACGCCTCGACCACGAGGGATAGCGCGCACACGCTCGCGATGACGAAACGCCTCATGTCGACCTCTGCCAACCCGCGGCTCCACTCCGGGGAACCCTCTGGTCATACAACTCGTTGAGAGAGCCTGTCAACGGTGATCTCGGGCACTGCTCAGGGGTGATGTTCGACACCCTTCGACAACGGCCGCTTGGGGCTCGCCGGTCCGGCTCGATGGTCCTGAGACTTCGGACCTGTGAATTGTGCCTCCGACACCAGAGCAACAAAGCTGCCACCACCTGACCTTGAGGTGGTGCTGACCGACCGGTACGTTCGGGAGCGTTCGGTCTACCCGCGCTGTGGTTCCTCCGGACGAGTTGCTTGACGCTCTTAACGCGACACGTTATCATTCGCAGTGATCAAGAGCTTCCACGACCGGGACGCAGAACGTCTCTTCGACCGGCGCCCGACTCGCCGATTCGGACCGGGGGTGCAGAAGGTGGCATTGCGAAAGCTCCGGATGCTGGATGCTGCGGTGAAGTTGGACGACCTCCGTGTACCGCCGGGCAACCGCCTGGAACGGCTGCACGGTGACCGCTCCGGCCAGCACAGCATTCGGATCAACGACCAGTGGCGGATCTGTTTCCGATGGCAGCGTGGCGATGCGTGGGACGTTGAGATCGTTGACTACCACTAGGAGAGGATGATGGCCAAGCGACTTCCGCCCGTCCATCCCGGAGAGATTCTCCTCGAGGAGTTCCTGGCACCCATGGGGATCAGCCAGTATCGGCTCGCCAAGGACATCAAAGTTCCTCCTCGCCGGATCAACGAGATCGTCCACGGCGCGCGGGCGGTCTCGGCAGACACGGCCTTGCGGCTGGCTCGTTACTTCGGGACCTCTGAGCGGTTTTGGCTGAACCTTCAGGCGCAGTACGACCTAGATGTGGAATTCGAGCGCATCGGGGATCGAATCCAGCGAGAGATCATGCGTCGCGCTGTCTGATCCTCATCCTTCAGGTGTGGTGCGCCCATATTGGTCCGGAATCATGCCCCATCCCCACACGGCAACGGGGCCCTTCGGCCGGACCCCGTAGGCATCCTCGGGGATGACTCCGGTCTGGAGCACGGTGCAGCGATGCTCCCGCGAGTCACCGAAGTCGAACTCGTAGTCGAACACCTCGGCCTCCAGGCGCTTCGCGATCTTCGTTCGGGCGGCTCTCTGTTTCGAGGGGTCTTCGAAGGCCGTGCCGATCCTCAAGCCGTCGGGGAGCCGGAACACGTAGAGGTGCCCGAGATCCCAGCGCCCGAACGCCGCGTTGATAGCTTCCGCCAGCTGCCGGAAGTGTGTTGCGGCGACACCAAGAAGTCCCTGCCAGGCGAGGGATCGAACGCCTCGCCTCTGCCCGAGGTTAGCTCGACGCGGATCAGATACCAGCCCTTCCCAGGCTCGAGAAGGGGACCGGCGCGCTTCAGGGGTACCGTGAGGGACTGCAGCTCCTGCGGGACCGCTTCGTCCAGGACCGGGTCGCCGCTTTGGAGGCGGCCAACAATCTCGTTGAAGTCTTCCTCATCACGGCTCACGCCAACCCTTTCCACTAGCGGCCGAAAGGGGATGCATTCTTACATCGGATCCTAGGTCCGGGCGCTAGAAGGCGTCCAGATGTGAGTTAGGGACCGCGGAATCTGGTCGGGCGTCGCTATGCCAAGGAGGTCACTGTCGCCGTTCTCACGAATTCGTTGAGGAGCGGCCAATATCGGTCGGGGACGTCCTTCCAGGGGAAGTGGCCAGCTCCTTCAATCACCTCGAGCCGCGCGATCCCATTGGGCAGCGCGTCGTAGATCTCGCGCGAGGCGGCCACCGGAGTGACGGGGTCCAGCTCCCCCACACAGACCAGTGTCGGACAGTCAACATCGGCCAGCTGGTCGACGACGTCGAACCGGCGGAGAAGCTCCATGCCGTGCTCCCCCAGCTCAGGGTTCCTGATCCTGCGGGCAAGCTCCTGCTTTCCCGGGACCTGAGGCCCGAATGCGGCGAAGACGCGGGCCCACTCGTCGTCGGATACCGGATGACCTCCGTAGTCACGCTCGGCGAGCCCGGCAACCTCGTCTCCTCCGAACCGGCGGAAGCCCTCCACGAGCCGCCCCAGGTCGAATCGGGCGTTCGTGGACTGGAGCACCAGCGCCGCGGCGTGGCCGGGATGGCGCGCCCCGTACAGCATGGCAATGAACCCACCCATGGAGTGGCCGTAGACCACCGGCTTGGCTATGCCGAGTGTGTCGCAGAAGGCACGGAGGTCCTCGGCACACACCTCGAAGCTCCACTCTGCCCGGTCGCCCCATGCGGAGCGGCCATGTCCGCGCAGGTCCAGGTAGACAACCTGCGCTTCGCTCGCCAGGCGGGCGAAGTCGGGCTTGAAATAGGAGTGGTCGTAGCTTCCTGGCCCGCCGTGCAGCAGCACGACGGTGGGCCGCTCGCGCATCTCCGGGCCGTTGGGCACGAGCGCGGGACCGTCAGCATCAAACCACAGACGTGTCCCGTTCACCTCGACGCGCATGCGGCTCTCCCTTCTCCTGCCCGCCTCCCAGATCCGGTGCAACAGGGGCGGATCGAGGGCCAGAAGATCCTCTCCGAGCACCTCGAATTCGACAAGTTGGAGCTCCTTCAGCACATCGGGCCATCCCGCAAGCGCCCGACACGCAGGAGGATCAGCCGGCGCGGGTGAACCCGCCGACAGGATTGGTCCTGACGCGCAGAGACATCCCCGACCCACCGAACTGGTCCGCGATCTGCTTCATCATGCCCAACACGGCTTCGTTCGGCACCCCGTAAACCTCGACGCGTTGGGTCTCGAGGTACTGGTCGAACTCCATGATCTTCTCGAATGCGATCTGCATGTGGAACGCCATGGAGTCCGCATCGGGTGGATCTGGACGCCAGTTACCTCCGTAGCGTCATCGTTGATATAGGCCTCGAAAGCGATGACACGGGGCTCGTTGGTTTCCACGAACTCTGCCATCTCTCGAAGGCCTCTCTTGAAGT